>NZ_CP183073.1:2526250-2844375 GCF_048401065.1 Pseudoalteromonas sp. US3C1004 | reverse complement strand
TTTCGCTTGGCTAGAAACAACCCATACACCAAAGGTGCAATGGCTAAAGGCAGCATAGTGGCAGTCATTAAGCTGCCTGCAATGGCAGGCGCTACATTAAATTCGGTGGCAAATAAACTTAATAATGGCTGTGGTGCGTATAAGACAAAAAAAATAAAAACAGAACAAAGGAGTAAGTGAGATAAGCGCATTGACTGCCGTTAACATTGCTTATTAGTTGAGTCGCATTATATACAAAACTGCTAGGGTTTTCATAAATTAACCTTTATTGCGCTAAATCATGCTTTGTTTTCAGTAGTTTGTTAGATTAATACCAATAGCGCTGTTATTTACGCTCGTTGGTGATTAAAATAGCATTAATATTCGTTTTTAGTGGGAACACGCCATGGGGTCACTACAAGAGCAATTGCTCCAAGCTGGTTTAACAACATCACATAAAGCCAAAGTTGCTAAATCAGAAAAGCGCAAGCAACAGAAAAAGCAAAAGAAGGGAGCGACAAGCAACCCAAATGATTTGCAAAAGCATATTCAGCAAACCAAGCTTGAGCAGCAGCAAAAGGCCGAAGAGCTTAACAAAACGCGCCAAGAAGAATTAAAGCAACGTGAGCAGGTAGCCCGTGTTAAGCAAATTTTAGAGCATCACAATCAAGAGTCAATTCGTGGTGAGCGTACCTTTAACTTTACTTATGAAAATAAAGTAAAGGGCCTTGATGTGAATGAGCAAACGCAAAAGGCGCTCTCGGGCGGACGTTTAGCAATTTGTGTATTAGAAGGCCAGTTTTACGTATTAGAAGACGAGCCTGCACGCAAAGTGGCTGAGGTTGATGAAAAGTATATTGTGTTTCATGTTGAACCTGAGAACAAAGCCAAGGACGAAGACGATCCGTACGCTGATTTTGAAGTACCAGACGATCTTATTTGGTAAGGTGTTATTAAGTATCTGCTCAGCTAAGGCAAGCTAATATTTGTTTTATGAGGGATACACGTATTTGTTCTGATTGATCGTCAAACCTTATCAAGGACGTATGCTTTTTAAAGATTTATTGACTACAATTATCACAACCGTTTTTTTTAACCGTAAAAAAGAAGAGTAAATACAATGAGCAAGATAAAAACACTTTTATTAGGCGCGGGTATTGGTTTAGCCGCAAGTTTTTCATTTTCAGCCGCCGCTGCTGATGGCGCTGCACTTTATACCGCTAAAAACTGTCAAACATGTCATGGTGCAGATGGTAAAGCACCTATCATGGCGATGTACCCTAAGCTAAATGGTCAAAACAAAGAGTACTTAGTAGCGCAAATGAAAGACATTAAGTCAGGCGCTCGTAACAACGGTATGTCTATGGCAATGAAAGCAATGGTTGCGACTGTGACTGATGAAGAGTTTGAAGCGATTGCCGATTACCTATCAAAAGTACAATAATCGCTAACGCAATTTAAAAAGAGCCACACCTTTGTGTGGCTTTTTTATTTGGTGATTGCCATCATGCGAATACTCATTTAGACTTCTAAACATCTACAATCACTAGCGCTATGCTGTGTTTTAAAAGGCTTGTTATGTTTGATTTACCCCAGCTCGATTTAAAAAATAAAGTATCAGAACAAGAGTGGCAACTACGTGTTGATTTAGCCGCATGTTATCGATTAGTTGACCATTTTCGTTGGGGGGATTTAATCTATACGCACCTTTCTGCTCGCCTACCGGGTACGGATCATTATTTAGTAAACGCTTTTGGTTTAACGTTTGATGAGATCACTGCATCAAACTTAGTTAAAGTTGATTTAAATGGCCGCATTATTGACGATACTCCATTTGATATTAACCCTGCGGGATTCACCATTCACAGTGCCATTCATGAAGTACGCGAGGATGCCCATTGCGTAATACACCTACACACTAAAGAAACCATTGCAGTTGCAACACAAAAAGAAGGGCTGTTACCGTTAAGTCAGTATTCGATGTTTTCATTACCCTCTCTGTCATACCATGGTTATGAAGGCCTAGCGGTGAATGATGATGAGCGTAAACGCCTGCAAACAGATTTAGGTAGCACCAACCATATGCTATTGGTGAATCATGGCGGCTTAACGGTAGGGCCAACAGTAGGTGATGCGTTTATGCGCTTTTATGACCTTCAACGTGCCTGTGAAATACAATTAGCTATTCAATCAAGTGCACAAGAAGCGATTGCAGTACCACAAGCTATTATTGATAACATTTATAATCAAGCGAACGTTGTTCACAGCGGCAGTACTGGGGGGCAGCTAGCATGGCCTGCCATGTTACGAAAAGCGTATCGTCTTGACCCAAGTTTTGCAAAATAACCGATAAAGGTTAATAAGGAATTTTTTATGAAAGTAAATCGCGTTGAAGTCTTTGACATTCATTGTCCTGAGCGTCCTGCATGGACGCCTGTATTTGTTCGTATTCATACTGATGAAGGGATTAGCGGTGTAGGTGAAGCCGGCCTTGCGTATGACTTAGGTCACAGTGCTGCCGCTGCGATGATCAAAGAAATGGCCGATGCCTTTTTAATTGGCCATGACCCGTTTCAAACTGAAAAACTATGGTCACGTATGTTGCGTGAAAGCTTTTGGGGTTTAGGCGGTGGGCCGGTGGTTTATGCTGCAATGAGTGCGATTGATACTGCGCTTTGGGATATAAAAGGTAAAGCATTGGGTTTACCTGTTTATCAGTTGCTTGGTGGTAAAGTTAACGACAAACTACGTACTTATGCATCGCAGTTGCAGTTTGACTGGGACAGTGAGTTTAAAGCGCTGGTCCAGCCACAAGAATATGCCGAAGCGGCACTAAAAGCAGTAGCTGAAGGTTATGACGCGGTAAAGGTTGACCCAATTCAATACGATAAAGATGGCAATACCTACTATGACCGCACAAATATTATTTCTCGCCCAGAGATGAAACTATACCGTGCCCGTATGCAAGCTATTCGTGAAGCTGTGGGTGATGAAGTTGACATTATTTTTGAATGCCACAGTTTACCTGGTGCGACATCAGCAATTCAAATTGGTGAGATTGCAGAAGAATTTGATTGTATGTATTTTGAAGAGCCGGTGAATTATTTAAACCACTCATTACATGCCAAAGTGGCTGATAAAGTGGCTGTGCCTATTGCAGGCGGCGAGCGCTTATATAACCGTTGGGGCGTGCGTCCATATTTAGAAGATCAAAGCATTGATGTACTACAGCCAGATATTGGTTTATGTGGTGGCTTTACTGAAACTAAAAAAGTATGTGATTACGCAGATATTTTTGACGTGCGTATTCAGGCACACGTGTGTGGTGGGCCGGTTGCAACCGCGGCAGCATTACATTTAGAAACAGCAATCCCTAACTTTTTAATTCATGAACATCATACTTATGCGATTAAAAAGTGGAACAGAGAGCTGTGCTTACAAGATCCACAACCTAAAAATGGTTTTTTTGAAGTATCAGAAGAACCAGGCCTTGGGATTGAGCTTAACGATGAAATTGTAATGCGTTCACAACGTGTAGAAATAAAATAAATAACCTGAACTCTGCTTGAGATGGATTTATTATCCAGAGTTCAGGTTAAATAGCTCTATTTAAGAATAGCCGGTAAGTGATAACTCACTGACCGGCTTTTTTATCGCTGTGGATTTATTTTACAAAGTACCTGTTTTAGTTCGATGGTTGCTTTGCTATCAAGATGGCGAACAAAACAGCGCTCTCCCTTAATCATCAGTTCAAACTGATCCGGCATATTAAGCTGCTTGCCCATAATCGGATTTCCCTGAGGATCTTTGTGATTAAGTTGCTCAAGTGTAACTGTGCTTGAGGTTACAAAAACGTCGTCGGTTAATTGAACCTGTGAGCTATGTAGCAGTTGCGTAATCGCATCGGCTACTTTAGCGCTATTCGGTTCAACCAGTAACGCATGCTGTAGCTTAGGTGTCGGTTCTGAGCTTTGCGCTAAGCAACCCGTTAACCCTAATGTCGCTGCAGTCATGCTTATTGCTAATAATATGTTCATTGCTTATCTCATGTTATCACTAAGAATAATATTTTGTTCTAGCATGGTTTGAACTCGCATATCTTTTACTTCTGGCATATCGGTGGCGATAGTGGGCGCAAAACCAAGAACACTATTTATTGAGCTTGGGGCAGGGCAACTGCCGTTTTCTCTATAGCTCAGCGCTGTACTTAATAAGCTTTCACTAGCATCACCTAAGCGCTTAGTAAAATCATCGGCAACAGCACACCCAGCAATGCGAACCGGTTGTCGTGCGTCATCAATGGTATTTTGCGGTGCAAAGCCATCTGAATATTCACCAAAGCCTTTGTTATTTTCGCCAGTAAATTGAATAGTAAAATAAGTGGTGTCGCAGTTGTCGGTAGGGTAAAAACCATACGGTTTACCACAGGTGCCTGCGCCTATCTGAATAATTTCAACATCTGCTCCGCGCAGCCCGTTAATTATAGCCTCACTAGCCGAGCAGGTACTGCTAGTGGTAAGTACAAATACCCGTTCTAAGTTTAAGGTGGGTAACGGCGTGCCCGCTACAATTGCAGGATTATTTTCAAAGCCGACAAAACGATTTGTAAAAGGCATCGGCGTCAGTGCTTGGCCTGTGACGGGGTTGGTATTAGGGTATTTATCATTAAATATGGTCCGTTCAAATATTTTACCTTGCGTGTTACTGCCCCCCACCATGTAGCCTACTTGGCTAGCCATTTGTAATAACCCACCCCCGTTATAGCGCACGTCAATGACTAAATCTTTAATGCTACTGGCAGCGAGTTGGTTAAAGGCGTTGTAAAGCTGTGTTTCGGCTATGGCGTTGTGGCTATTAAATTGAAAATAACCAACATCACCAGCGGCTAAATCGGTACGAACATTCATTACTGGTTGCGATTCGATGTTTTGAGACGTGAGCGTCACTGTGCGGTTTTCATTAGTGCTGATATCCCTAAATACAAATTCGGTAACTTTACCCGTTTGCTCGGGGAATAAACCTGCATTAATAATACCTACCTCGCTCGATGAGGTGGTGTTAATAAAATCAACGCCATCAACTTCTAAAAGCTCAAAACCACGAATAATATTTTGATTACTAGCTGGGGTATTTGGTTCGGTGTAGCTAACAACTGCTTGGCGTGGCGCGCTACCGGCAATTATTTTTATATTAAAGCCATAACCAAAGCTTAGGCCGGATTGATTTTGTCTTTGCCACTCATCGGTCGGCAAACTAAAGTGAAAGTTATCTTTTTTCGCACCTGACTCAGTCAGTTGCTCCGTTTTTAAAGTATTAAAGTAATCAATAACCCCTGACGTTAATGCAGGGTTGGTATCAATAATTTCGTCATACCATAGGTAGGTTTCGTTACTCCAAGAGCGTAGCCAGTTTTTTTCATTAATTGCTTGGCATTGACCTTTAAATTGCCCTGAACTGGCAAATACACCTGAGGTCCAGCCGCTATTATCAGTTGTTGGGTTGGTCGCATTGTCGCTACCTCCACCACCACAACCTGTTAATAAAGCGGCTAGTGAAAAAGGGAGTAATGTGTATTTAAGAGAAGATGAATTAAAAATGGCCATACGCATGCTCGTTTTTTAAACTGTTGAGCTAAATATAGCGGTTTTCATTTAGAGTTGATAGAGGCTTGCAGCATTTTTGTAACTCAAATATTGCCATGTAAGATCGTCGCTACACAGGCTGCGATAATGTTGCCATAACTCGTTGTAGTTAATATTAATTTGGCACACGGGGAAGTTGCTAGCAAACATCACTCTTTGCATACCAAAATGCTTTAAAATATGTTTAAAACATTGGTTTTGCTGCTCGCTATTAAGCATGAGTAATTCAAAACCTGAAAACTTAATCGCAACATTAGGCTGTTTTGCAAGTAGTTCAATTGCAGTTGCCCAGTTTGCAAGGTTGTGTGCAAGCCCTGCGTGATTAATGATTATTTGTAAGTCACTAACTTGGTTGGCATAAGAAATGAGCCGCTCGGTGATGTTGAGGTTTTCTACTTCAAATTGGGCTTCAAAATGCAGCTTTAATTGGCTCAAGTGCCGCAGGTTATCGAGACAATGAGGGCTCAATAAGCGCTCGGCATCATGACCTTCAGTGATATCTCTAATGCCTACAAGAGAGTGATGAACTAGCTGCTGAAGTGCTAGTTTAAATGCGTTATTTGGCTGGTTAATTGTTGCAAAGCTAATTGCTTTATAAGGTATAGTTTTAATATGTTTGGCTAACCAGTTTAATTCTTTAACTGGCTGGTTATTATCAAACCCAGCTTCTATGTGCACTAAACCTGCGAGTTCAAAGTTAGTACTTTTGATCAGTTCAGCAACGCTGATGGGCTGCTTTATTTTATCTAAGTTAGACCAAGCTGGTGGGTTCGCACCTTGTAGCCAAGTGTATTGACCCTCCGGCAAATTAAAAAAGTGCAGATGCGGGTCAATAATTTTAGTACTCATTGTGCTGTGTAGCCACCATCAATACGTTGTAAGCTACCAGTAATAAAGCTGGCATCTGCACTTACTAAAAAGCTTACCAGTGCAGCAACTTCATCGGCTTGACCTAAACGGTTGAGCGGTTGTAATGCGGCTTCTTCTGCAACAATATCGGCTTTGTTAGCACCACTTCTTTTACAATATGCATCAATTGCATTATGAAATAACGGCGTTTCTATGGTGCCAGGGCACACTGCATTAGCGCGAATATTAAAGCTTGCGTAATCCAAGGCGGTGGTTTTAGCCATTGAAGCCAATGCGTGCTTAGTTAAGTTATAAGCAAATGAGTTTTGTTTGCCAATAATGGCCTGATCTGAGGCAATTAACACAATAGCGCCATCTTGTTGTGCTTTCATAGCTGGTAATACGCTTTGTATAGCCGCGTACGCACCTTTAACATTCAGTGCCATTAACGCATCGAATGTCGCTTCATCGGTGTGCTCAATTGTGGCACTTAGATGCTTACCAGCATTTGAAACAAGTACATCAATACGTTGTGTTTTTTCAATAATAGCCTGTATACACTGGCGTACGGCGGTTACATCACTAACATCACATTGATGAAAAACACCACTCTCACTGGGCTCAATATCTAAGTTATGAACCTGATAGCCGTTAGTTAATAATCGCTGTACTACAGCAAAGCCAATGCCTTTAGAGCCACCGGTTACTATTGCAACTTTTGACATACTTGTTCCTCTAATTAGCAATTAATGTGCGTGGCCGCAACCACCTTCAGCATGAACGTGGCCATGAGAGATTTCTTCGCTTGTTGCTTCACGAACTGATACAACCTCAACATCAAAGGTCAGCGTTTTACCAGCAAATGGGTGGTTTAAATCACAATCAGCATTAAAGCGGCCTACTTTTACGATAGTCACTTGATGGCGACCCTGATTTGATTGCACCATTGCAGTCATACCTGGCTTCCACACTTTTACATCGCCTTGTAAATGCTTAAGCGGAATGCGCTGAATTAAATCATCAACACGCTCGCCGTATGATTCACTTGGAGATAACGTTACGCTAAATTTATCACCAGCAGTTTTACCTTCAAGTGCGGTTTCTAAACCGGGTAGCATGCCTTCGCTGCCGTGAATGTAACTTAATGGCGCGTCGTTAAGGCTACTTTCTATTTGTTCACCGGCTTCGCTAAGGGTGTAATGAAATTCAACGGCCGAATTTTTACTGATTTGCATGCATGTCTCTTTAAGATTTAAATAAATTAAAAAGCAATTTTACGCGAAATACTGCGCTTTAGAAACTTAACGGGGATGATTTAATGTATTTTGTAAGTCGAGTAACAGATCTTTTTTAGCCGGTGTGGTTTTAGGTATCGCAGTTTGGGGTATAAATAAAACTAACTGAGTCCCAGGCTTTAATACGCTAGATGCTGATAACTTATTCCAACGTGCTAAATCGCTATGAGCAACGCCATACAACTGACTTATATTCCACAGGTTATCACCGGGCTTAACGTGGTAATCTACCTCGATGGTTGGAATGACGGGCTCTTTTTGTTCCAAGTAAGGGCTTATTTTATAGTTAATAGTGAGCGATTCAGGTAACGTTTGAGGCTCCCCTAAAATAAGTTTTTCGCCAACACCAATAAAGTTATTTTGCTTATTATTGAGCTGTTTTAGTGCCTTTAAAGGCAAGCCAAAATGCTTAGCAATACCGTATAGTGTGTCATTTTTTTTGACTATGTATTCGCCTGCAAAATTGGCTTTAAAAAAACGGTTTTTTAGTAAAGCTTGTTGCTCAATAGGAAGCAACAAAGTATGCGGGCCATGGGGGGAACTTTGGTTTTTTAAATAACCCCTATTAAGGGCATGTAGCTGTTTTACACCCATACCAGAGAGCTTGGCCATAATTGAAAAATCGAACTGTTTTGCCACATTTAACGAGGTGGTCAGTGCTTTATAAGGAAGCTTTGGGCGTTTAAATTTTGCCTTAGGGTGTTTTACTAAATAGCTTAATGCTAATAGTTTTGGTACATAGTCAGCGGTTTCTTTTGGTAGGGTTAGTGCCCAAAAGTCAGTTGACTTCCCTCGTTTTTGATTGCGTTTTATAGCACGTTTAACTCGGCCTTCACCGGTGTTATAGGCTGCAAGTGCATGCAACCAATTACCATCAAAACGTTTATGTAAATAGCTTAAGTAATCTAGTGCTGCATCGGTTGAGGCCAATACATCTTGGCGTCCGTCGTACCATTGATCTGATTTAACCCCAAAATGATGTGCAGTTGCTGCAACCAGTTGCCACACACCCACAGCGTGCTCACTTGAGCGGGCGGTAGGTCTAAAGCCACTTTCTACAAATGGCAGTAATGCCAGTTCCATAGGGAGCTGCTTTTGCTCTACTTTTTTTACGATATGATATAAAAAAGGCTCTGCACGGCGAGACACTATTTTTAAATAATTCGGTTGTTTTAAATACCAGTTAATGCGTTTCTTTAACGCCTGATTTTGCTCAACCGGTAAATGTAAGTTATCAGCAATATGTGCCCATAAGTCAGTTGGTTGAGTTACTTTTAGGGCTTTAGGTATTGTTTTTTTATTAATGATTTTTTTGGTGTTTGTAGAGTTCGGTGTGTTTGATTGTGCGGTTTTTTGCTCTACAGGTGCAGGGACTACAGGCGCAATGATCTCTGGCTGTGTGGTTTTACAGCTACATAGCAATACAATGGCAAAGCATAAGATCAGGTGACGCATTTTGTTCCTTTTTAAAAAATATATTTCCATATTTTAACACAATCCATTGTGTTCAGTTATTGACTGTTTTTAGCGCGAAGTAATCCCGATTGCAAAAATAAGTTACTTGATTTTATATCAAGTGGTTCTTGTTGGTAAGGTTTTAGTACTTCACTTGGGAATTTTTTTTGTAATTGCTCAATACTGGCTTCAGGGTTGTTTTTAACCTGCTCCGTAATTGCTTCTAAAAACGTGAGTGACTGTTTTAATTTAATTTTATCGACTAAATTGCCATGGCCAGGAACAAAAAGTGACAGCGAATTATTATTTATATATTTTTTTAATAAACTTTGCCATTGTTTAAGCTCGCCATGCCCAGGGTAGGGAAGCCAGTCAATGATATCACCACCTATTAAGGTTTTACCTTTGTCGGCAAGCAGTGTTAGATCGCCATTAGTATGTGCCTGATGCGGGTTGATAGTTAATATATAATTTCCTAAATCTAATGTTTTAGGCTCACTAATACTCATTTTTGGTGGTGTTAGTTGATAATTCTGCCAGCGAAATAAGCGTGTTTTAGCGCGAGTGAGCTTTTCTCGCCATTGAGCTTGCTCTGCATCGGGTAAGGTGGCTAATCGCTGATAGCTCAGCTCAATGCTTTTCTCGAACCCCTCTAGCTTGTCTGTTAATGCTTGCTGATAACGCGAAAAGTCGTTAGCGACTTGTTGGTGAGAAATCAGTTTTGCGTCTGGGAAGTAATGCTGCATAACCGCCATGCCCAGCAAGTGATCGTCATGAAAATGAGTGGCAACTAAGTAACATAAAGGCGTCTTTAGCTGTTGTTTTAGTTCGGTAACCAGTTGTTCTACTGCTGCAAAGTTACCACTGGCATCTACCAGTAAGGCACACTCACTGCCCTGAATTAACACTTGATTAGAGTCGTAAAAACGTAACCTATCTGGCTGCTTGATAAATTGAATATTAGCCGATAACGATTGCCACTCAACTGCTGCATTGCTTTTTGTATGTATAAATAGGCAGATTAAAGGGAGTAAGCACTTACCTATTTTTTGAGCTTTAGTTAAAAGTGGTTGCATCTTTTTCTCTAATTATATTTTGACGGTAAAAACAATAAAAGCGCAAAATGCGCTTTTATTTAGTGTGTTCAGAGTTTGAGCTTAAGTATTGACTCAACTTATCAATCAATTGATCTTGATGCTCAAGCTCAACTGATTTTTGAGTTTTTGCTTCAAGCAATTCGTGGCTTAAATTCAAAGCAGCCATAAGTAATGCTTTTTGATCGTTTCTGACAGTTGAACGTTGTTTCATTTGTTCAACTAAATCATTCAGATTTTTGGCGGCCGCTTTTAGTGCCTCTTCTTGCCCAGCCGGACAAGCAAATTGCTGCTCTTTACCAAGCAATTCAACAGTGACTCGCTGGTTTTGCAGCTCAGACATTAGCTTGCCTGTTGTGCGCTTTGTAATTTATCTAATAATGACGACAAGGTGGTGCTTGCATCTTTTTGTTTTTCTTCATTTTCAAGGGCTTCTAACTGTAATAACTCATTTTCATCAAGCAGTTTACTGTTTTGCTCTTTAAGCTCTGTAATATCAGTTTGCAACTGATTATTACGGGTAATTAGTTGGTCGATCAGTTGTTCGAGTTGTTGAAGAGTATTGTTGTTCATAAATGCGCTCATATAACTGTAATTAATGTCATGCAAATGTAAAGCAAAGTGTGTTTATTTGCCAGCATTTACGCTGGTTTTAGGTGATTTTTATTCTATGTTAAGGGATAATTCATGCTATTGGCTTTTTCATTCAGAAATGGTTCACGTAAACACCCGCTTTTGCTGTGACGATTGCCAAAGCAGTGTGCTTTATGGTTCACTAATTTTATTAAACAGCGTATGGCGAAAATAAATAATGCTTAGTTACAGACACTCCTTTCATGCGGGTAACCCTGCCGATGTACTTAAACATTTAGTGTTAGCGCAAGTGCTGGGTTATCAAACAATAAAAGATAAGCCGCTTGACTATATCGATACGCATTCGGGTGCTGGTTTTTTTGAGCTGGCAGCACCAGACGCGCAAAAAACCCAAGAGTACCAAGATGGCATAGAAAAACTTTGGCAACATACCAGTCAGCACGGTGCCTTAAACGACTACATTGAATTAATAAAATCGTTTAATGAAAGTTCGTCTCTGGCTTTTTACCCAGGTTCACCAAAAATCGCCGAACACTTTTTACGCCGCCAAGATAAGGGCTGGTTTTTTGAGTTGCATCCGCGAGATTTGGTATTACTTGAAGAAAACATGCAAGGTAAGCGTTCTATTCGAGTGCGCGGCGAAAATGGGTTTGCGGGCTTAATTGGTTTATTACCGCCAGCCTCGCGCAGAGCCTGTGTGTTAATAGACCCACCTTATGAAATAAAAGACGATTACAATACGGTAGTACAAACCATAGTCAAAGCCCACCAACGCTTTGCGACGGGTACATATATGATCTGGTATCCGGTTGTGGACAGAGAACGTATTGATAATATGGAGCAGGGTTTAATTGACGCGGGAATTAAAAATATTCAATTATTTGAATTAGGTACCGAAGCAGATACAGAAGTACATGGTATGACCGCCTCTGGAATGATAGTGATAAATCCACCATGGAAGCTGAAACAAACGATGGATGACGTGTTACCTGAACTAGTAAACTTGTTGAGTAAGCCTAGTGGTTTTTACCGTAGCGAGCAGCTAGTCGCCGAATAAAAATAAATAAGCCCAGTTTAACTGGGCTTATTTATTTGCTTAGATGTGGGGTATTGTTACGTTCTTAATCAAAAGTAAACAGCGTTAAAGGTAGCAAGTTGGTTGCCTGCCTCATTTTGTAATACTAATTTTTCACCATTAATTTGCCATTGCGTTGCTGCCTGAAGCACAGCCGCCATCGCGCTTTCTTGTTCCATATTGTCATGACACATTTTTTGCGTGGTAGCTAACTGCGTAAAAGTCACTGCTTGCTTCGATACTTCATAACCGCCATTAAAGTTATTACATCCTAAAAAGCCGTGTACAGTGTTATCACTATTAAACTGAATAAATGGCTCTTTGGTATTCACTACAACAGGGTTGCCGTCGATTGAAACTGCTTTGAAGTAGGTGTTTACTAAGTCAACGTCTGGCTTTGGCGCTACTTTTGAAACAATAATCTCTAAAGGCTCTGATGAGGCCGTATTATCAAAAGGCGGGTTACTCGTTGTGCTGGTGTATAGCAAGTTTCCTTGATTATTAATGGTTGTACGCACGCTATAGCGGTGAGTTGGGTCAATCTTTTCAAGGTTATACTCAAGCTCTACTTTATAAGGCGGTGCGCCTACTAAATCAATTACCTGCTCAGAGATAACCGTTGCTGCCACATCCATTTTTGACACATCAACCAAGGTAACGGTTAGCTGTGAATTAGGCGCAATTAGGCTGCGATCTAAGTAACTAACTTGCACAGGTAAGGTGGTCATTGTTTGCGCCACAGCACTATTTTGCTGCGCTGCGTCATCGTTACATGCGCTCAGCATAAGTGTGCCACTTGCTAGAAAACACAAGCCTGCAATCGACTTTAACATTGAATTTGGCTTCGATGAGAACATAAGAGTTCCTTGATGGAGTATGGTATAAGGTCGCTAGCATACGGTTGAATTGCTTAATCATTGCTTAACTAGCAAATAAAGAAAGTCGAGATATAAAAAAAGGCGCTAGGCGCCTTGATTTATTACTTATTTTTTTACGTATTTAGTTAAAATTACAATACGCTGTCCATCAACACGTCCTTCAATATGTTCAGGGTTGCTGGTTAAGCCAATATTGCGCACGGCTGTACCGCGCTTTGCTGTTAAGCTGCTACCTTTCACATCTAAATCTTTTATTAACGTGACGGTGTCGCCAGCTTGTAGTACTACACCATTGCTATCAATGTGTTTAATATCATCATCTTCAGCAAGCGCTTGCTGCGCCCATGTTAATGTGTCTTCTTCAAGGTAAATCATATCTAGCGCGTCTTGTGCCCATCCGTTATCAGCTGCTAACTGAGTCAGCATGCGATAAGCAACAACTTGTACCGCAGGTGTTTGACTCCACATACTGTCATTTAAGCAATGCCAATGGGTCGGGGTTAAATCGCTATTGCCTTCAATTTGATCTTTACATGTTTGACAGGTGTAGATGCATTTATCTGAATGAGCTTCGGTAACAGGAGGAACTTCGTATACAGTTAGGTCGTCTGTTGCTGCGCAGAGTTCACATTGGTTACTGCTACGTTCTATTAAGGCTTGTTCAATGCTCATATAAGGGACTCTTTTTTGTGAGTTTATAAAAAATTAATAATCGCATTATACCTTATAACCATAACCTTTGGGTATGCTTAGAGCAGTTGTAAACTCAAAAACCCTATAAAAAATGAGGATACTAATAATTCTGCTCTAGGGTTATAAATTTAGTCTTATTTGTTTGTTTTTAATCTAATTAAAATTGCAGCAAGTCTTTAAAGTTTCACTATACTGGTTAAATAATAAAAAATAATGATGACATCACTGTTAAGTAGGAAGATTAATGCCAAATAATCTAGAGGTAAAAAATTCATCTATTTTGGTTACTCAATATATTGCTAGGCAACCAATTTTTGACGGTGATAAAAGTATTTTTGCTTATGAGTTGCTCTATCGCGATTCAGTTAATAATGCTTTTCCTGTAGGAACAACTGACGGGCAAGCCACTGGGCGACTTTTTTTTAATGCGCTAATGCTGGTTGGCATAGAAAAGCTAACGCTCAATCAAACTGCGT
This sequence comes from Pseudoalteromonas sp. US3C1004, assembly GCF_048401065.1. Lineage (GTDB taxonomy): Bacteria > Pseudomonadota > Gammaproteobacteria > Enterobacterales > Alteromonadaceae > Pseudoalteromonas > Pseudoalteromonas undina. The sequence goes on along the minus strand of NZ_CP183073.1, from coordinate 2,830,345 downwards.
TTATTAATTTATCGAGCGAGGGGCTTTTAGAGGATTTGCCTAAATTATTACAGCCTGAGAATACTGTAATTGAAATTGTTGAGCGCACTGAAAATATAGAGCTTGTTGTTGAGAGAGTGACAGAGTTAAAAAAAGCAGGATATGTATTTGCGTTAGATGACTACGACTCACATGAAAAATGGCAACCATTACTCAGTTTGGTTGATTATATTAAGCTTGAAGTTGAAGAGCCCGTAATAAAAACCAGCATGTTGCTGAAAAAGCTCAAACGCAATTTTCCTAATATTAAAATAGTGGTAGAGCGAATTGAAACCTATGATGAATTTAGGCAGCTTAAAGAGGCTGGATGCGATTATTTTCAAGGGTTCTTTTTTGCACATCCAGAAATGCTCAGTTACAGCAATATTGAACCCTTAAAAATGGCTGTTTTAGACTTACTGCGTTGCACATCCCGCACAGATTTAGACTTTAATGAAATTAATCTACGCATTTCTAAAGATGTCGGTTTGACTGCACGCGTCCTAAAACTAGTGAATGCTCGCTCTGCTAATAAAAATTTAGTGATAACGTCTATTCCTCAGGCGGTTGTGTATTTAGGGGAAGATTCTATTAGAAAGTTTGTACGAGTATTGGCGCTAAGCGAGCTTGGCTCAGATAAGCCCAGTGAACTTACTCGTTTAGGCTTATGTCGAGCGCAGTTCATGCAAATAATTTTAGAACCAGGCGGAAAAGTCATTGCAGAACAAGGTTATTTAGTCGGCTTAATGTCGGTGCTTGATGCTATTTTAGATATGGAGCTGGAAGCTATTGCTAAAGAGTTTAGTTTAGGGGCTGAGTTATCTGGTGCACTATTAAGTTTTGAAGGCATGATGGGTAATTCTTTACATTTAATAAAAGCGGTAGAGGAAGATAATTGGCAATTGGCTAAAAAGTTGTTAGAAACTATTCGCCCAGCCTCGAATATTGAGACCGTATTTAGCGCCATGTTGGATGCACGCCAGTATGCGGATGAACTATTGGCCACTATTATTGAGCAAGACTAACGCAAAACGTTTGGGTATGATTGGCACATATTGATTTTACTTAGTATTACACCATGCGTTTATTTTTACCTATTACCACTATTTTAATTGCCTTAGCTTTATTAATTCCCGGGGTGACTCAGCCCGTACTGAGTATGGAAGGTAAAATTGATAAGTCTAAACTTGCTGAGGCGGGCATTGAAATGTTGGCAGATGAAGGGAATCAAAACACCCGTAATATGCTAATGATGATCTCGAGTATGTTGGGGTTAGATAAACTTGAAGGCGAGATCAGCGCTTATCAAAAAACGCGCAGTATTTGGGGCACCGTTAACGAGCTGGCCGATAACAAAAACTACTTAGTGGCGATACTAGTGGCGTTTTTTTCAATGGTGATCCCAACAATTAAGCTGCTGCTTCAATTGTTGTATTGTGTGCTGAAGGAGACTTCGTTTAAGCACAATCTTGGTAAGGTGATTATCGGTTTAAGTAAATGGAGTATGGTGGATGTGTTTGTTATTGCATTAATAGTGGCTTACATGGCTGGTAATGCAAACGCGAACTCAGAAGATTTACTTAATATGCATGCTGAGTTTGGTACTGGTTTTTGGTATTTTACCGGCTATTGCTTGTTCGCCATTGCGGCCAGTAGCTTCATAAAGCCAGTAGTAAAAACCAGTTAATTATTGAGTTTTAAACACAGTTCCCATAAACTTTAAACGTCTATTTATTTTTAGGTTAATTCATTGCAACGTATTTACTGTATTTTACTCACGCTAACTTTGTTACTCACTTTTGTGGGTCAAGCCGTTGCGTCTGTATCTATGGTATGTGATATGCCGCATACGAACATGGCAACCCATGCATCGATGCAGCATAGTAAGATGGCAATGAGTGACGATGCTGATACAACAACCATGTCTATGGATTGCTGTAGTGAGCAAAGCACGTTAACCCAAGATTGCAGTTGCCCGATGAGTGCTTGTAGTTCGCATTCAGCCTTGCATGTAAACTCACTATTTATAGCCTCCAAATTACCCTCTGAAAAAGTGCAACATGCTGTAATACAGCATCAAGTTAACTTTGCACGTTCTCTTTACCGTCCTCCTATGCCTGCATAATCGCAGGGTAGGTGTATTTAAAATTTAGTTATTTAGCTTATTGTCATCTATCTGCTTATAAATTTAATCGTTTTCATTCGTTATTTTTAAATTTAAGTGGAGCAAGTGATGAATCACTTCGCAGTATTAAAATCCGTGTGTATAAGTAGCTTGTTGAGTATTAGTGTCTCTGTACACAGTGCTGAACTAGGTTTAAATGAGGCAATTAACTATGCCTTAAACCATGAGCCCTGGCTTAAAGCTAGCAAGCAAAAACAATCATCAATTGAAGCAAAAAGTATTGCCGCAGGAACCTTACCCGATCCAGTGCTTACATTAGGGTTAATGAACCTACCAACTAATGGTTTTGCTTTTGATCAAGAAAATATGACCCAATTTAAAGTGGGAATTAGCCAATCACTGAGCCGAGGCGATAGCCTAGCACTTCAACAAAAGGCCCTTTCTCAGTCAGCTGCAGCAGAGCCTTGGCTGCGTAAAGATAGACTCGCGCAAGTAAAAACCATAGTTACTGAGTCATGGCTCAATGCTTATAGAGCGCAACGAAGCATTGCACTAATTGAGCAAGATAAAGCTTTGTTTACTCAGCTCATTGATATTACAGAATCAAGCTATGTAAGCTCGGTGGGCAAAACACGCCAACAAGATATTATTCGAGCGCAATTAGAGTTAACCCGCCTTGAAGATAAATTAATGCAACTGGAGCAGCAGCTACAAGGTGCTAAAAAGCGGCTAACACAATGGTTGCCTATCGCTATGCTGAGCCTGCCTGTCAGTGATGACTTTTCAGAGCTTACAGCATTAAAAATCTACACCGAGTTAGAGTATCAGCAATTAATGACCATGCTATTAAAGCACCCTGCAATTATGGCAATGGATAATGCAATAGTGGCAAAGCAAACTCAAATTAGTGTGGCTGAGCAAGGCTATAAACCGCAAATTGGCGTTAATATGGGGTACGGTTATCGTGATGACATGCCAATGGGTGGCTCGCGAGCAGACCTTTTCTCTGTGGGTATAAGTATTGATTTACCGCTGTTTACCGATAACCGCCAAGACCAACTAGTAAATGCTGCCATTGCTGATAGCGAAGAAGCTAAAACACAAAAATTAATAGCCCTTAAAAAGCTACAAGGGATGTACTTTAAGGAAGTTAGCCAGTTAGCGCGGCTTCATCAGCGCGCCGAGCTTTATCAAGCCAAGCTGCTGCCGCAAATGGCTGAGCAAGCTCAAGCGACCCTAAATGCCTACACTCGCGATGATGGTAATTTCTCAGATGTGATGCAAGCGCGTATTAGTCAATTAAATGCCAAGATAGACGCCCTAAACATTCATGTTGATCAAAAGATAATTATCGCAAGGTTAAATTATTACGCCAGTGCTGATGATACCAGCTTAAAAAACACACCACAGCAGGAGCCGAGCTATGAATACTAATTTAAAATTATTACTGGTGGCTATATGTAGTGCGGCATTAACTACGGGGATATTATTAAGCTTACCTAGTGAGCACTCTATGCCAACTGACAGTAAAGCCAGTAGTAAAAAAGAGCCGCTTTATTGGGTCGCACCCATGGACAGTAATTATCGCCGAGATGAACCTGGTTTATCGCCCATGGGCATGGATTTAGTGCCTGTTTACGAAGAGTCAGACAGTGGCGCAAATGAAGGGCCTGGCAGTATTCAAATTTCACCCACAGTGATTAATAATTTAGGTGTGCGTACCGCCCCTGTTGCGTTTGCTGCACTTGAAAATGAAGTTAACACGGTAGGTTATGTGCAATACAACCAAGACCAGCTAATTCATATTCATCCGCGCGTAGAGGGATGGGTCGAAACCTTATACGTTAAAGCCGCGGGTGATCAGGTTAAACAAGATGAGCCACTTTATACCTTATATTCACCACAGCTAGTGAATGCACAAGAAGAATTTGTGTTAGCGTTAAAGCGCAATAATCCGGTGCTAATTCGTGCCGCTAAAGCCCGTTTAAAATCACTCAATGTGTCTGATGGCTTTATTTCACGTCTGCAAAAAGGTCAGCAAGTACTGCAAAACATAACGTTTTATGCCCGCCAAGGTGGTGTTGTTGATGAACTTAATATTCGTGAAGGATTTTATGTTAAACCTGATACCTCAATGATGAGTATTGCTCAGCTTGATGAAGTATGGGTTGAGGCTGAGGTATTTGAGCGCCAAGCAGAACTTATTCGTGTTGGCTTGCCTGTAACCATGACACTCGATTATTTAAGTGGCCAACGCTGGCAAGGGCAAGTGGATTATATTTACCCTACCTTAGATGCTAAAAATCGTACTTTAAGAGTACGTTTGCGCTTTGATAACCAAGGCCATCAGTTAAAGCCTAATATGTTTGCTCAAGTCAGTATTCATAGTCAAGTAGCTGAAAAACAGTTAATCGTACCTAAAGAAGCTGTTATTCGCACTGGTAGCCAAAACCGTGTTGTAGTTGCACTTGGGGAAGGTCGTTTTAAATCGGTCGAGGTAACTTTAGGGCGAAGTGATGCGGCTAATACCGAAATTTTATCAGGTGTTATGGCAGACGATGAAGTGGTTACTTCAGCACAGTTTTTAATTGATTCAGAGTCGAGTAAAAACTCTGACTTTAAACGTATGCAAGCAGTTTCGCATAACAGTATGCAAATGAGTGATGCCAACCCAAATACGGCAACTGTAAATGGAGTAATTAATAGTATTGATGCTAATAATCGAATTGTGAATATCAGCCGTGAGGCAATTGAAAAGTGGGGCCGAGGACCTGCAACAATGGACTTTATGCTAGCAAAAAATGTAATGACTGAGATGCTCAAGCCTAATGATGAAGTTACTTTTACCTTTAGCATTGAGCAAGGTGAGTTTGTGATTCATACAATAACGCCTGTGCATGCTTCGCACAGTCAACATGAGTAGGAGTGGTTATGATTACTGCAATTATTCGCTGGTCTGTTGTTAACCGTTTTTTTGTTTTATTACTGACCGCAATACTGATTGGTGGTGGCTTGTATTCTGTAAAAAATACGCCTGTAGATGCCTTACCCGATTTATCAGATGTACAGGTTATTGTTAAAACATCTTATCCTGGGCAAGCGCCGCAAGTAGTGCAAGATCAGGTTACATTCCCAATTACCACGGCAATGCTATCGGTACCTGGGGCGCAAACAGTACGCGGCTTTTCGTTTTTTGGCGACTCCTATGTGTACGTTATTTTTGACGAAGACACCGATTTATACTGGGCACGAAGTCGTGTTCAGGAATATCTAAGTCAAGTATCTGCCCGTTTGCCTAGTACGGCAATTGCAGAGCTTGGCCCCGATGCCACCGGCGTTGGCTGGGTGTATTTATATGCACTCACTGATACCACCGGTAAGCATGACATCAGCCAATTACGCAGTTTACAAGATTGGTTTTTAAAATTTGAACTGCAAACTGTACCCGGTGTGTCCGAAGTGGCATCGGTAGGCGGCATGGTCAAACAATACCAAGTAAACGTTCAGCCCGATAAGCTTCGTGCTTATGGTATTCCGCTAAGCCTTATTCAAACTGCCATTAAGCAAGGCAATCAAGAAATGGGTGCATCGGTAGTTGAGATGGCAGAAGCTGAATACATGGTCACCAGTACTGGCTACGTAAAAAGTGTTGCTGATTTAGAAGCCATTCCTTTAGGTATAAACGCTAACGGTACTGCACTACAGTTACGTGATGTTGCTAATGTGCGTTTAGGTCCGCAAATGCGCCGCGGTGTTGCCGAGCTTAACGGCGAAGGCGAGGTGGCAGGTGGCGTAGTGGTTATGCGTTTTGGTGAAAACGCGCAAAAAACCATAGAGCTCGTTAAAGCTAAATTAGAGTCACTTAAAAAAGGGCTACCAGAGGGGGTTGAAATTGTACCTGTGTACGACCGCTCTCATTTAATAAAAGACGCAGTTGATAACCTCACTTCTAAATTAATGGAAGAGCTTATTGTAGTGGCTTTAGTGTGTGTGGTGTTTTTATTCCATGTACGCTCATCGCTGGTGGCTATTATTACCTTACCGTTAGGCATACTCACCGCTTTTATTATTATGTACTGGCAGGGTATTAACGCCAATATCATGTCATTAGGCGGGATTGCTATAGCGATTGGTGCTATGACCGATGGTGCGATTGTGATGATTGAAAATATGCACAAGCACATGGAGAAACAGCCACTAACAGATGAAAACCGTTGGCAAGTGGTGATTGACTCTGCCAGTGAAGTTGGGCCTGCGTTATTTTTTAGCTTATTAATAATTACAGTGAGTTTTATGCCGGTATTTATTTTAGAAGCTCAGGAAGGACGAATGTTTGCGCCATTAGCGTATACAAAAACCTATGCAATGGCAGCTTCTGCTGGATTAGCAATTACCTTAGTACCCGTACTGATGGGTTATTTCATTCGGGGTAAGGTGATATCTGAAAATAAAAATCCAGTTAACCGTTTACTGGTAAATAGTTATAAGCCGCTGTTAAACCTAGTACTCAAATTTCCAAAAAGCACCTTGCTGATTGCGCTAGTTATCACTTTAGTGGGCTTTTATCCGGTAAATAAAATAGGCAGTGAATTTATTCCACCTCTTGATGAGGGGGATCTAATGTATATGCCGACTACTTACCCAGGAATTTCAATAGGTAAAGCGCGCGAGCTATTGCAGCAAACCGATAAATTGATTGCCACTGTGCCCGAGGTAAAAACCGTATTTGGTAAAATTGGACGAGCGGAAACGGCAACCGATCCGGCACCACTGACCATGATTGAAACCTTTATACAGTTTAAGCCTAAGGAGCAGTGGCGCGAAGGCATGACCACTGAAAAGCTCAAACAAGAGCTGGATGCTTTAGTTAAGTTTCCTGGGCTGACGAACGCTTGGGTAATGCCAATTAAAACGCGGATAGACATGCTGGCTACAGGGATTAAAACCCCTGTGGGTATAAAAGTCGCGGGGCCAAATTTGAATGAAATTCAAAAAATAGGTCAACAAATAGAGGTATTACTTAAAGATCTTCCCGGTACGGCGTCTGTTTACTCAGAGCGTGTAGCGGGTGGACGTTATATTAAAGTAGATATTAACCGTGAAAAAGCAGCGCGCTACAGTTTAAATATTGCTGATGTGCAACAAGTAGTCGCAACCGCTGTTGGTGGCATGAATGTGACTGAAACGGTTGAGGGTCAAGAGCGCTACCCTGTAAATCTTCGTTATCCACAAGCGTACCGTGACTCCCCTGAAGAACTGATGCTTTTACCTATTGTTACTCCAACGGGTCAACGTATCGCACTTGCTGATGTGGCGGATGTATTTATTAGTGATGGCCCTCCTGGGATAAAAAGTGAAAATGCCCGTTTAAATGGTTGGAGCTTTATTGATATTAAAGATACAGATATTGGTAGTTATGTAGCAAATGCTCAGCAATTACTAAACGAGCAGCTAATTTTACCTGCTGGATACTCTATAACTTGGGCAGGGCAATACGAATACATGGAGCGTGCCAAAGCCAAACTGAGTTATGTGTTACCGCTTACCTTAGCCATTATTGTAGTACTGCTTTACCTTAACTTTAGAAGTTTCACTGAGGTATTTATTATTATGGCGACTTTACCACTGGCGATGATAGGAGGTATCTGGCTAATGTACTTAGAAAGCTTTAACTTCTCTGTTGCTGTGGGGGTCGGCTTTATTGCCCTTGCTGGGGTGGCCGTAGAAATAGGCGTTATAATGTTGGTGTATTTAAACCAAGCCTATAAAGCGCAGGTAGAGGCGGCTTCTAAAATGGGTAAAAGTTTGAGTATAGAGCAGCTTAAACAGGCGATACTAGAAGGTGCGGGTCTACGAGTACGTCCGGTAATGATGACAGTGGCAACCATAGTGATTGGCTTATTACCGGTGCTTTATGGCACAGGCACGGGGAGTGAAGTAATGAGCCGAATAGCCGCCCCCATGGTTGGCGGTATGTTTAGCGCTATTATTTTAACATTGCTGGTATTACCCGCGGTGTATTTATTATGGCGAAAGCGCAACCTATAATATTTACACTGATTGTGTAACTTGTACTGAAAATATCAGTACAAGTTAGGCAATCCTTTCTTTATCTACTGATTTTATTGCATTTCTTATTGGCATGATTCACGCATCTATTTAACCAATAGGTTTTAAAAAGTAAGGAACGCACATGCAAGTTAAAACAATTCAAGAAGTGTTCGATTGGACCGTTCAGTTTCATACACAAATGGCGGCTAATTTTTTTAGCGTAAGGGATTTACTTGGAGAGCATAACAAACAGTTAATCGATTATTGTGTTGAGTATGAAAAAAAACTCGCTGAGGATTTAATTGGCTTTAAAGCAATCACTGAAATAAAGACTTTAGATACATACTGCTATGAATATTTTTCAGAGCACTCAGAAATCATCAGCTTTACTGATTTAGATCGCAGTAATGAGCTAGATGAACTAGCGATTCAAGAGTATTTATCTCAGCAGCATCAAAAAGTATTAAATGCATACAGTTATTTGGCAGATAAAGCGCAGTCACCAGAGGCTCAAGAAAAGCTAGGGGAGATCTTACAGCTCGAAGAGCAAGGTTTGAAGCAGATGATGCAAAGTATTAATCGTCATGCAGACATGTAGCACTGGGTGTTATGCATAAAAAAGGCGCTATAATTAGCGCCTTTTTCGTGTTCATGATAATTAAGCTGATTTAACTTTGCTCTACATCAACCACTAAGTCACTCGTAATTGACTCAAGTGCATTAATAACCTCTTCTTTATTCAATCCGTTAGGCAGGCTCACGGTGGCAACAGCACTAAATATAGGCACTCCCCAGTTTGGCGCACTTTGCTGCCTAGAGTTTAAGTTTGTAATGTTCGCGCCTTTATGGCGAATAACACTTGCTAGCTCTTGCACTATACCAGGGCGATCGTTACCGGTGATCACAAAATTAAGTTGCTCAAGCTCTACAGGCTCAATTTCAGTGTTGCCCTTTTCAATGCGAACATCTAACTTAGGAAGCCCATTGAGCGCATTTTGAAATGTCTGTAAATGCTCTTCAGCCACTTCAACCTGTATAATGCCTGCAAAGTGCCCGAGTAAGTGACTCAAATTACTGCTTAACCAATTGCCATGGTTTTCTAATATAACCGATGAAATACTTTCTACTAAACCGGGGCGATCTTCCCCTAAAATAGTTATTACCAACTGCTTCATAATAGTTCTCTTTTTAAGCCCAAATGAAAAAATAAATGCATAGGCATTAAGTGATGCTATCTAATGTATGTGATTCTAAATGTATGTAAAAGCTAACCACAAAAGGATTGTTACATCTTAAGAGGTTACTTTGTTGTTGTTATATTAGATGCCCATAGAGTATTGTCTTGGATAAATAGTTTGTCCAATTAATAATTGATTTAGTTCATTAAGAACGTATAAATAAATACAATCACTACTACAAACAATACTTTAATCTTATTTAAAATCGTGATTTTGCTTAAAATCCACTCATAAAGCTGAAAGTTTAATCTGCAAAGACAAACAGACTCTATATAAGTAAAGAATTATTACGACTGTAACATTACTGTCACTTTGATGAAATATAATGCGCCCAACGTTAAGATATAAGGGTGTTTTGATGACTTCAAATCCGAATAAACCGACTTTTAATACGGATCGAAGCCGTCTATTTAAAGACCGGTTTGCTAAGTTTGGCATAACCGCAGGCGGTATAATGGTATTAATAGCACTGCTATTGATCTTCTTTTACCTTCTTTATGTAGTGCAGCCTATTTTCGAGTCAGCTAAAGTTGAAAAACGCGCTAGCTTTAATGTTGCTAATGCTGAGCAAATAGTAGGGCTTGGTGTTGAGGAGCAAACTGAGGTTGCTTATTTACTTGATGATCAAGGTCAAGTTAACTTCTACAGTGTTGATAAAGCAAAGTTTGGTAAAAAACTAAAAACACTTAATGCTACTTTACCCGCGCAGGTAACCAGTTTTGCAAATAGTGCTCCCTTTCAAGGGCATTATGCGTATGGTTTAGAAAATGGCACAGTGACAATTGTAGCGCCTAAGTTTTTAGTCACCTTCCCTAATAATGAGCGTAAGCTAACTCCGCGTTTAGGTTATCCACTGGGTGAAATGGCACTCGAAGTTGATGAGCAAGGTGCCGCTATTAAGCGTTTTGCCTTTAGCCATTATGAAGACAAAACAGCCGTTGTGGCACTTACTGCCGATAAACGTGTGGTATTTAGTAGCTTTGTAGCCGAAGAAAATATGTTTACCGGTGAAGTTGAATGGCAAGTAGAACGCACCGAGCTTAACGTTGATGGTCGCGTAGATGAGCTATTAATGTCGCCAGATACCACCCGCACATTTGTTCGTTCTGCCAATCAAATTTACGTATTCGATACCCGCTACCCAAGTGAAGTTGAGCAAATTCAATTATTATCTGCCAATGAAGAAAACGCGAATATAGTGTCATCACAACTATTGGCTGGTGCAAACTCACTGATGTTGGCCAATGATAACGGTGAAATATCCCAGTGGTTTGAAATCAATACAGACTCAGGGCGTGAATTTCAAAAAATCCGTTCGTTTGAAACTACCAAACAAAGCAAGCTGAATATTTTTACTGAGTTTTATCGTCGTACCTTTTTTACAACAGGTCAAAATGGTGAATTAGGGCTTTATTACACAACCAGCGAAGCAAAGTTATGGCAAGGTAAAGTCAGTGACGGTGCAATTGAGCAGTTTGCCATCGCTCCGCGTTCAAATGCGGCGCTAATTTTAGCTGATAACAAGCTGACGGTTTTAGAAATTCATAACGAGCATCCAGAAGTAACGTGGTCAGCGCTTTGGCAAGAGGTGTGGTACGAAGGCTATCCTGAGCCGGGTTATATTTGGCAATCTACTTCTGCCAGTGATGATTTTGAATCGAAGTTTTCACTAGTGCCAATTTCATTTGGTACTTTAAAAGCTGCTATGTACGCAATGTTATTTGCTGTACCTATTGCTATTTCAGCCGCTATTTATACTGCTTATTTTATGTCGAGCGAATTGCGCCGTGTGGTAAAGCCAACGGTTGAAATAATGGAAGCTCTGCCTACGGTAATACTCGGCTTTTTAGCTGGCTTGTGGTTAGCGCCTTTAATTGAAGAGCACTTGCCGGCTATTGTTGGTTTACTGGTGTTACTGCCATTGGGTATTTTAGCAACCGCTTTAGGCTGGAATAAATTACCTGCGGTTATTCGCCATAAAATCCCTGAAGGCTCACATTCAATTTTATTAATACCAGTGGTGTTATTTATTGGTTGGTTGTCGTTTGCGATGAGCGAAAGTATTGAGTTATGGATGTTTGATGGCAATGTGCGTCAATACCTAACTAATGAATTAGGCATGACCTTCGATCAGCGTAATTCATTAGTAGTGGGTATCGCGATGGGCTTTGCGGTTATTCCAACTATTTTCTCAATTGCCGAAGATGCGGTATTTAGTGTGCCTAAACATTTATCAAATGGCTCGTTAGCTTTAGGTGCTACGCAGTGGCAAACCCTAATTCGTGTGGTGTTATTAACCGCCAGCCCAGGTATTTTTTCTGCAGTAATGATGGGATTAGGCCGTGCCGTAGGCGAAACTATGATTGTACTTATGGCTACCGGTAATACCCCAATTATGGATTGGAGTATTTTCCAAGGCATGCGTACCTTAGCCGCTAATATCGCCGTCGAAATGCCTGAGTCGGAAGTAGGGAGTTCGCATTACCGAATTCTATTCTTAGCCGCCTTTGTATTATTCATATTCACCTTTATTTTCAACACAGTTGCTGAGTTTGTTCGTCAGCAGCTGCGTGAAAAATACAGCTCAATGTAAGTGGAGAAACACGACATGGTAAAGCAGTGGTTTAGGTCTGGTTCTCCTTGGATTTGGATGACCGGTGGTGCTGTCAGCATTAGTTTAATTTCAGTAATTGGTTTACTCGCCATGATTGCATGGAAGGGACTAAGCTTTTTTTGGCCATCTCAAGTTATGCAGTATGAGCTTGAAGGTTCAATTGCTAAGCAAACCGTTATTGGTGAAATTTATGACCGTGAATTAGTACCTAAGTCGCGTTTAGCGGCAACCGGTATTGATGTTTCTAAATTTGAAAAAGACGAGGTTGAGCGTTTACTAATTAAAACGGGTAACCGTGAGTATGTTGATTTAGATTTTCGCTGGATACTCGAAACCGATATCAAACAAAGCTCAGCGCCTAAAGCACTTGCGGTGTTTGAGCGCAGCAAAAACGGTAATTTTTACGGGTATGTAGAAAGCGTCATTAAAGATGGTCAGACGGTAACAGCTGATAAAGTTGAAACCTTACATGACCTTGTAGAGCGTGCGGTTGACTTAAACGACGAAGCGCTTGATTTACAAAATGGCGACATAGGGCATATTAACTATGAGCTAGAGCGTTTACGTTTACAGGAAAAAGCCTACTTGCTTGATAACGAGCTAACCGACGAACGTGTTGCTGAACTTGCTCAAGCGCGTGCTGATTTACGTACGAAATATGGCGAATTAGAAAAAGAGTTATTCGCACTGCGTAAACAGGCTAAACGTGACCAAGTAACCGTAAAGGATATGCGTGGTGAGGTTGTTACAATCCCGCTATATCAAGTGTTGGATGTATGGTTTCCAAACGATATGGGCTTTTTTGCTAAACTAGGTCATTACTTTGTGCAGTTAGGTAAGTTTGTTTCAGATGACCCACGTGAAGCCAATACCGAAGGTGGCGTATTTCCTGCTATTTTTGGTACGGTATTTATGGTGATGTTAATGGCTGTTATTGTAACGCCATTTGGCGTGGTTGCTGCTATTTACTTACATGAATATGCGGCTAAAAACGCAATTACTAAAATGATCCGTATTGCGGTTATTAACTTGGCGGGTGTTCCGTCTATTGTATACGGCGTATTTGGCTTAGGCTTCTTTGTTTATATGGTTGGTGGTAGTGTTGACCAATTATTTTATCCTGAGTCATCGCCTACCCCTGTATTTGGTACACCTGGTGTGATGTGGTCGGCACTTACCTTGGCTATATTAACGTTGCCTGTGGTAATAGTGTCAACCGAAGAAGGTTTATCTCGTATTCCTAGTACAGTGCGCGATGGTTCATTAGCACTGGGTGCGACTAAGGTAGAAACGCTATGGCGAATCATTATTCCTATGGCCAGCCCTGCAATTATGACGGGATTAATTTTAGCGGTTGCTCGTGCTGCGGGTGAAGTCGCACCGCTTATGCTGGTGGGTGTGGTAAAAATGGCGCCAACGTTACCGCTTGATGGTAACTTCCCATATATACATTTAGACAGAAAGTTCATGCACTTAGGTTTTCATATTTACGATGTTGGCTTTCAAAGTCCGAACGTTGAAGCGGCGCGTCCGCTGGTATATGCAACGGCCTTTTTGTTAGTGTCGGTTATTATTACCCTTAACATCACAGCCATTGGTATACGTAACCATTTACGTGAAAAATTCAGATCGCTTGAGCATTAATTTAGTATAGGTAACAAACATGATTACAGTCGCTCCAAAAGTAAACCAAGCAAAGCCAAGCTTGAAGTTAGATTTAAATAATTTAACAGACGAACAAAAAGCGCTAGAAATTAAAGATCTCGACCTTTACTACGGTGATAAACAAGCACTGAGTAAAGTAAATATGAATATTCCTAAAGGCCAAGTAACGGCATTTATCGGCCCGTCAGGTTGTGGTAAATCAACCTTATTACGTTGTATTAACCGCATGAACGACTTGGTTGATATTTGTCGTATTGAAGGCGAAATCATGCTGCATGGACAAAATATTTACGATAAAAGCGTTGATGTTGCAGCCCTTCGTCGTAATGTCGGCATGGTGTTTCAGCGTCCAAACCCATTTCCAAAATCAATTTATGAGAATGTGGTTTACGGTCTTCGCCTGCAAGGCATTAAAGAAAAGCGTAAGCTAGATGAAGTGGTAGAGCAATCGCTACGTGGTGCGGCTCTTTGGGATGAAGTAAAAGACCGACTGCACGATAGCGCATTTGGTTTATCGGGTGGTCAGCAGCAACGTTTAGTTATTGCCCGCTCCATTGCGATCGAGCCTGAGGTATTACTACTTGATGAACCAACATCAGCACTCGATCCGATTTCAACCTTAGTAATCGAAGAGCTAATTAATGATTTAAAGAATAAATTTACTGTGGTTATTGTTACTCACAACATGCAACAAGCGGCCCGTGTTTCAGATCAAACAGCGTTTATGTATATGGGTGAGCTGATTGAGTATTCTGATACTAATACCTTATTTACGACGCCTACGAAGAAAAAAACAGAAGATTATATTACTGGTCGTTACGGCTAGTCGGGTTAAAACGCGAAAGCAATGAATTATTAAAGAAGGTCATTATGGAACACAACATTAATAAACATATTTCTGGTCGTTTTAATCAAGAGCTAGAAGATGTTCGTAACCATGTATTAAGCATGGGTGGATTGGTTGAGCAACAACTTAATAGCGCGCTTGATGCAGTAAGCCAAAACGATGCGGTATTGGCACAAAAAGTACGTGAAAACGACTACAAGGTTAATGCAATGGAAGTCAGTATTGATGAAGATTGCACCCGTATTATTGCTAAGCGCCAACCAGCAGCCAGTGATTTACGTTTGGTTATTGCAATAGCAAAAACCATTGCCGATTTAGAAAGAATTGGCGATGAAGCTAAGCGAATTGCTAAAGTTGCACTAGACTCATTTACTAAGGATCAACAAGATTTATTAGTAAACATTGAAAATATGGGTCGCCAAGTATCTAAAATGTTGCATGACGTTTTAGATGCGTTTGCACGTATGGATGTGCAACGCGCATTTGAAGTGCATAAAGAGGATGCTAAAGTAGATAGAGAGTATGAAGCAATTACTCGTCAAATAATGACCTACATGATGGAAGATCCGCGCTCAATTCCAAAAATTATGGATTTAGTATGGTCTGTTCGCTCATTAGAGCGTATCGGTGATCGTTGTCAAAACATCGCTGAATATGTCATTTATTTTGTAAACGGCAAAGATATTCGTCATACATCTCAAGAAGATATTGAAAAATCACTGTAGTGATACGAATAACTAAAAAATATCAAAGGCAGTAATACACTGCCTTTTTTATTTTTTGTAAATAATTGAATAAGAAAAAGCGTTCACAATCTAGCTTAATGCTGTAAAATTCAGGTTGAACAGCATATTGAATTGATTAAAGGGTCAGTTATGCCAACAAATTTTTTAGGTGTTTTTGCAAAATCACCTATAAAGCCAATAGAAGAACACATCAGAAAGGCTCATCAAGCTAGCGAAAGTTTGATACCTTTTTTTAATCATGTTTTTAAAGAAGAGTGGCAACAAGCAGAAGAGCTACGTTTAACCATTCGTAATATAGAACGTGAAGCTGATGAAATGAAAAGAACTATACGTTTACAATTACCTGGCGGATTATTTATGCCGGTAGAGCGTACAGATCTGCTCGAATTAGTAACCCAACAAGACAAAATTGCTAACAAGGCAAAAGACATTGCTGGGCGTGTAATTGGTCGTGAGATGATCATACCAAAAGAGATTCAAGAAGACTTTTTGGCATACGTAACTCGTTGTGTTGATGCAACTAAACAAGCATCTAAAGCGATCAATGAGTTAGAAGAATTGTTAGAAACGGGCTTTAAAGGCAGAGAAGTAACTCTGGTTGAAAAAATGCTCGTAGAATTGGATGCCATAGAACAAGACACGGATGAAATGCAAATTAGAATACGCCGCCAACTACGTAAAGTAGAAAGTGAGCTAAATCCAGTTGATGTGATGTTTTTATACAAAATCATTGAATGGGTTGGCGAGCTTGCAGATATTGCAGAGCGCGTAGGATCACGTCTTGAGCTGATGTTAGCTCGTTAATTTAAAATCAGTTCAAACACGAAAGATTAAGGTTACACAATGGATATCATTGCATCTTACGGCACGGTATTAATTTTAATTGCCGCAGCAGTCGGCTTTTTTATGGCTTATGGTATTGGCGCAAACGACGTTGCCAACGCGATGGGTACATCAGTAGGTTCAAAAGCACTTACCATTAAACAAGCGATTTTTATCGCGATGATTTTTGAGTTCGCAGGTGCTTATTTAGCGGGTGGTGAAGTAACATCAACAATTCGTAAAGGGATTATTGATGCGGCCCCATTTGCCGATATTCCTGAGCTGATGGTTTTAGGTATGATCGCCTCTTTATTCGCCGCAGGCAGTTGGTTATTAATGGCCTCATTTTTAGGTTGGCCGGTATCGACTACTCATTCAATCATTGGCGCTATTATTGGTTTTGCTCTAGTTGCAGTAGGTACAGAGGCTATTCAATGGGGTAAAGTTGCCGGTATTGTAGGTAGCTGGGTTGTAACGCCAGCGATATCAGGTTTTATAGCTTACTTAATATTTATGAGTGCGCAAAAGCTGATTTTTGACACCGACGCTCCACTTAAAAATGCAAAGCGCTTTGTACCAATATACATGGGTTTAGCTGGCTTTATCATGGCACTTGTGACCATTAAAAAAGGCTTAAAGCACATTGGTATTAATTTAGGTACCGTTGAAGGTTTTGCTATTTCTATTGGTATAGCGGTACTGGTTGCTGTTATTGGTAAAATTGCTATTTCTCGTTTAAATATCGATCCTAAAGCGGATAGAGAAATGCAGTTTAACAATGTAGAAAAAGTATTTGCGGTACTTATGGTACTAACAGCTTGTTGTATGGCATTCGCTCATGGTTCTAACGATGTTGCTAATGCAATTGGGCCTCTAGCTGCTGTTGTAAACATTGTTGAAAACAATGGTGAAATTGCGAAGAAAGCCGCTATTGCTTGGTGGATATTACCACTAGGTGGTTTAGGTATTGTTGCCGGTCTTGCTATTTTAGGTAAAAAAGTAATTAAAACCATTGGTGAAGGTATTACTCATTTAACACCAAGCCGTGGTTTTGCTGCTGAATTAGCTGCTGCCTCTACCGTTGTTATTGCATCGGGCACAGGCTTACCTATTTCAACCACACAAACCCTAGTAGGCGCTGTGTTGGGTGTAGGTATGGCACGTGGAATTGCCGCACTTAACATGGGTGTAATAAGAAATATTGTAGTTTCTTGGGTAATTACATTGCCAGTTGGTGCTGCCCTTGCTATTGTTATTTTCTACGTACTAAGAACCGCCTTTGGGGTTTAATAAAAAGTACTTAAAAGACTTTTAGCTTGAAAAGATCTCAATGCCCTTGGTGTTGGGGTCTTTTTATTTGTGGAAAGAAAAATGACCAATCTCCCTAGTATTAAACAGCTGCAGTATTTATTAGCTGTGCATCAACATCAACATTTTGGCCGAGCAGCAAGTGCCTGTTTTATTGGTCAGTCAACGCTCAGTACTGCGATTCAAAACCTAGAGGAAACTTTAGGATGTCAGCTTATAGAGCGAGAAAATCGCAGCCTAATGTTTACCACTATTGGTGAAGAGGTGGTTGAGCGTTCAAGAAAAATAATCAACGATACTATTAGTTTAAAAGAGTTAACTAAAAGCTTTTTAACACCGCTTAGTGGTACATTAACAGTAGGTGTTATTCCTACGATTGCGAGCTTTATTGCAGCGCCTTTGTATCACTTTTGTCAGCAAACATTTGTAGATTTAGAGTTGGTACTGATTGAAGACACCAGCGATAAGTTACTTGATAAGTTAGAGCATGGTCAAATTGACTTAGCATTATTAGCGCTGCCCTACGAAACCGATAAATTTCATACCCAAGTATTAGCGCAAGATCACTTTAGTTTAGTGCACCATAAAGACTACACACCAGCCAAAGGCATTGAAGACTTTAATTTATTACCAGAAGCCAGTGTATTTTTACTTGAGCGAGAACACTGTATGACAGGGCATGCGCTCAGTGCGTGCCATTTAAATCGCTCTAGCTGTATAAACCCCTTTGAGGCGGCTAGCTTACATACTTTATTGAGTATGGTTGAGTATAAACTTGGCGTGACGTTTTTGCCGCAAATGGCGATTAATGCGGGTATTTTAGAAAACAAAAACATGCTAGCTACGCCATCGCAAGGCGATGCCTATCGCGATATTGGTGTATTGTGGCGTAAAACAACAGGGCGCATTCGTGACTTTAAATTGTTTAGCCAACAATTAGAGCTCTTTTTGAAAAAGCAGTGTAGTGTTGATTTTAAATAGGTAAAAAAAAAAGCGTATTTTAATTAATACGCTAAATAACACGGGGAATTATAGAGGCTGCTTATGCTGGCTGTGGTAGCTCTCTAGCGGCGGTAAAAATAGTAAGTAAACCCATACAACAACATTAAAGTACGGGACTAGCCCAAGCACTGTAAAGGTTTTTACAGGGTAGCCTTTAATCTGGGCATACTTGTAACATTGAAGCGCAATAGCAAAGTGTATAAACAATAATAACGTGATTAGTTGCGTCATAAACATCCTCCTTATGCCCCTATGTCCACCTTTAACAGTATAGACATCTAGACGATAAGAAATAAAGATGTCACGTAAAATTAAGGTAATCACTTAATTTTCATGACATTGTGCTGCCGATAAGCAAAGTATAGGTTAGATGGGCAAATTTGGAAGTAATAAATTGCTTAAATTTGTTTATTAATGTTTATAGTGACGTGAGGGTGTCTTGATAAAAAATAGGGTTGTTTTTAATTTTTTCTAACTCAATCAGTACCTTGTCAATTGGTACAGGGCGAGCAATAAAGTAGCCTTGCCCATAGTCGATACCAATTTCTTTAAGTGCAAAAAATACTTCTGCAGTTTCTACATATTCGGCAACAGAGCGCTTATCTAGTGAGCGACTGATGTCATTTATGGCTTTCACTAGCGCTAAGTCAATGGAGTCATTGAGCATATCGCGAACAAATGAGCCGTCAATTTTTACGTGTTGGGCTGGTAATTGTTTAAGGTAATTAAAGGTACTGAAGCCGGTGCCAAAGTCATCAATTGAAAAGTGGCAACCTAAATTATTTAGTCGTTCAATCATTTTTCGTGTCGCCGCTAAATTATTAATACTGGCCGATTCGGTTATTTCAAAAATAATTTTCGCAGGAGACACTTGATACTTCTCAAGGGTCGACTCTATTAATGGCAGCAAACGCTCATCTAAAAATGACTGTGCCGATAAGTTTATTGCAATCTGAAGAAGCTCTGGATGTGCAGCAACACTCGCAATGCTGTTACGAATAACACATTGGTCCATTAAAAAGGTATCGTTAAGCATTTCCAATGAGGGAATAAATTGATTAGGGTAAATAAGTTCGTCGTCTAGCTTTAACCTTAGCAGTACTTCAAAGTAGGCAACCTGATTAGTTTTAAAATCCCAAATGGGTTGATAATGAAGCTCTATGCTGTCTTGTTGGAGTGCTTGACGTACCCCATGGCCCCACTCTAAACCCGTTTGCAGCGCATTGTTCTCACCATCTTGTTTTGAATAACAATGTACTAAGTTACGACCTAAATTTTTAGCAATATATAACGCAATATCTGACTGCTTTAAGCATTCATTCGGATCGCAGTTATCAGCGGTAATTTGGGTTAAACCAATCGAGCAACTAATTGAATAGATTTGCTCTTCAGATTTAAATTGGTTGCCTTCAATGGCACTACAAATTCCTTCTGCGATTAAATGTGCATCCAATAAATTGGTATTTTTAAGTATCACCGCAAACTCATCGCCACCGACACGGCAGATCAGATGCTCATTACTAATATTGGCAATAAATAGCTGCGCCACTTCTTTTAAAACAATGTCACCTTGTTGGTGGCCTTTACTGTCATTTATTATTTTAAAGTGGTCAAGGTCAATATAAATAAGCGCATGTTCAATATTTGTATGGGTGTTTTCGCTCTGGCAAATATAGTTAAGCTGTTGGTCAAAATAATAACGGTTGTGTAGTCCTGTTAAGGTGTCATGCAGGGCTAAATGGCGCAATTGCAACTCTGCTTGTTTGCGCTCATGAATGTTATCGAGTGTGGCGGTGATAGTGGCGTTGTTGCTGCTATTTTTTATTAACTGAAGCCGACATTCTACCCACACTGAGTTACCATTTTTTTGGCTCAGTTTAACTTCTATTTTTTGTTTGTTCGCACCACCTTGTAAAATATCATCAATTGTTGATTGTAATGACTGTTTATGTTCTGTGGTACAAAAAGCAGTGAGTGGTTGTTGTAAGGTCGACTTAACTCCAAAGCCGCTCAGAGATTCCCATGCAGGGTTTATAAAGCGAATATTCCCTTGTTGGTCTAGTTCAAGTACAACCGTGTTTAAGTGCAATAAAATACGCTGATGTGCTGAAAACAGGTCGCGATATTTAACTTCACTAATACTTAGCTGCTGTACCTTATTAGCAAACTCAGCATAGCTCACCATAAAATCTTCTCGACGAGCAGCATGATCACAGACTTTATTTAAAAATGAGGGATCGTAAGGAGCACGAATAAAATCGGTAACGCCAGAAAGTAATAATTGCTCAGCGTAATCGGCATCGTTTTTATCAATAATAGTAACAATGGCTTGTTGAGGGTTATGCTGCAGAATCTTTTCAACTAATTGATTTGAACTCTCAGCTTGTGCTGCAGTGGCATCGAGTAGCACGATAGCAAACGGCTGCTGATTATAGGCACTTAACGCGGCTTTTTCGTTAGTAACATGAGTAATTGCAAAGTTTAGCTTTAACTGTTCACTCATATCATTTGCCCTGCTGGCAAAGGGTTCTAATAACAATAGGTTTAAGCGACTACTTTTTTCTAAATGGCTCGATAACACATTTGCTAGTATCTGCGGCAATATATCTTGGCGTTCAAAAGGCAGTACCGCATCTATACCATAGCTACGTGCGGTAGTTTCGGCGATACGCTCACAATAAATGGGCGGAATTAGCAAAATAGGCGTGTTTTTCGGCGTTTTAAGTAAACCAGAGCGGATCATACGTGAAAACCGCCAACCATCAATCTTACCTACATCTAAGCCGGTTATGATTATATTTACGCTTTGATTCTTTAAGATTTTTAACGCATCTTGGCTGTCTGAGGCTTCAATAAACTCAAACACACTAAGTCTCTCCAGCGTGGCACGTATAGTCTGTCGCTCATCATTACTTGCATTTAATATTAGCAATTTAAGCTGTTTCGCCACTTAGGTACCACTCCGAGAAATGCAGATCATAAAACTGTAAGAGTAATGATATTTAGCCATAAGAACAAGCGTATTTAACCGCTATTTTAAATGTAGTTCATTAGTGGCCAATTAGGGAGAATATAAGGGATATTTTGAGCTTCATTAGTAATAGTGATTAGGGAGAATATAAGGGATATTTTGAGCTTCAATAGTAATAGTGATTAGGGAGAATATAGGGGTTATCTTGAGCTTCGTTACTAATAGTTAAATACCCAAACCACCTCAAAATGCAGAATTCAGCGCTTCACAGGGGCTTAATATCAAGGCGATACTTTGCAGTAATGGTAGTCCCTTTCAAGAAGTAGCAACGATGAGAGTATGCCCCTGTGAAACGCCCACGGGTTGGCTTAAAAGCGATTTATACTGCGTTATTGATATTAATAATAGAACCACTATTATTTGCAATCAATGCCTTGCCTAAATCGCTTTTAATTCCAACGACACTCGCATTTTGAGGTGGTTTAAATATACCCAAACCACCTCAAAATGCAGAATTCAGCGCTTCACAGGGGCTTAATATCAAGGCGATACTTTGCAGTAATGGTAGTCCCTTTCAAGAAGTAGCAACGATGAGAGTATGCCCCTGTGAAACGCCCACGGGTTGGCTTAAAAGCGATTTATACTGCGTTATTGATATTAATAATAGAACCACTATTATTTGCAATCAATGCCTTGCCTAAATCGCTTTTAATTCCAACTGAAACTCGCATTTTGAGGTGGTTTGGGTATACACTTGGCGCGATTTTAAATGATGTGGAATTCTAACAATGCGCGTAGCTGATTTTAGCTTTGACTTACCTGATGAATTAATTGCTCGTTTTCCTAAAGCAGACAGAACCAGTAGCCGTTTATTGAGCTTAGATGGGCCGAGCGGTGCTGTTGAGCATAAAATATTTAGTGACATTCTCGAACTGGTTAACGAAAACGACTTATTGGTTTTTAACAACACCAAAGTAATACCTGCGCGTATGTTTGGTCAAAAAGAATCTGGCGGTAAAGTTGAAGTGCTGGTAGAGCGTGTATTAGACGAGCACCGGGTTCTTGCGCACATTCGTGCTAGTAAATCGCCAAAACCGGGCAATGTACTCATTTTAGAGGGCAAAGCAAAAGCCATTATGGTGGCACGCCACGATACGTTATTTGAGCTTGAGTTTGACCGCAGTGAAAATGTGCTCGACATTTTAAATGATGTTGGCCATATGCCGCTTCCTCCTTACATTGATCGCCCAGATAATGAAGCGGACCGAGAGCGATACCAAACAGTATATGGCGAAAAGCCAGGCGCCGTTGCAGCACCAACAGCAGGCCTTCATTTTGATGATAAACTCATGGCTGCACTTAAAAATAAAGGCGTACAAATGGCCTTTGTTACCTTGCATGTTGGCGCAGGTACATTCCAGCCGGTTAGGGTAGAAAGTGTTGATGAGCACATCATGCACTCTGAATATATTGAAGTGCCGCAAGCTGTGGTGGATGCGGTTGCAAGCACTAAAGCCAAAGGCGGGCGTGTGATTGCGGTAGGTACAACTTCAGTTCGCTCACTAGAGTCGGCAGCAAAAATACATGGCGGCAAGTTAGATACTTACTTTGGTGATACCGATATCTTTATTTTTCCAAGTTATCAATTTAACGTTGTTGATGCCATGGTCACCAACTTCCATTTACCTGAATCAACTCTAATTATGCTGGTCAGTGCCTTTGCAGGGCAAGACAATATTATGGGTGCTTACAATACTGCGATTGAACAACAGTATCGCTTTTTTAGCTATGGCGATGCGATGTTTTTGACCCGTAAATAATTTACAGCGTTATCGGTTTTTATTTTACTCCTAAGCACAGTGAATTTATCACTGCTAATAGTAATAGGGTGGTAAAAAGGGTAGAATCGAGCGGTTAAATTATAGCTTGTTGGACTGTTTTTCCGACACAGAGGATATTATGAAATTTGAATTAGACTGCACCGATGGCAAAGCACGCCGCGGTCGCTTAATTTTTGACCGAGGTGTAATAGAAACACCAGCGTTTATGCCTGTAGGCACTTATGGCACGGTTAAAGGCATGACACCTGATGAAGTTAAAGCAACGGGTGCACAAATCTGTTTAGGCAATACATTTCACTTAATGTTGCGTCCAGGTACTGAAATCATCAAACAGCATGGTGATTTACACGATTTTATGAACTGGGACTTCCCAATTCTTACTGACTCAGGCGGTTTCCAAGTATTTAGCCTTGGCGCAATGCGTAAAATCACTGAAGAAGGCGTAATGTTCCAATCGCCAGTTAATGGTGATCAAATTATGATGTCGCCAGAGAAATCAATGGAAGTGCAGCGTGATCTTGGCTCAGATATCGTGATGATATTTGACGAATGTACGCCATATCCTGCCACTGAAAAAGAAGCCAAAGACTCTATGGAGCTTTCTCTTCGTTGGGCTAAGCGCTCAAAAGAAGGGCATGGCGACAACCCGTCAGCATTGTTTGGTATTATTCAAGGCGGTATGTATCCTGAGCTTCGTGCACAATCACAAGCGGGCCTTGAAGAGATTGGTTTTGATGGCTATGCGCTTGGTGGTTTATCGGTTGGTGAACCTAAAAATGAAATGATTAATATTCTTGATCATTGTGCTTATAAAATGCCAGAAAACAAACCACGTTATTTAATGGGTGTAGGCAAGCCAGAAGACTTAGTTGAGTCGGTTCGTCGTGGTATTGATATGTTTGACTGTGTAATGCCAACGCGTAATGCACGCAACGGTCACTTATTTATTACAACGGGTACCATTAAAATCCGTAACGCAGTGCATAAAACAGATACAGGTCCACTTGATCCAGAGTGTGATTGCCATACCTGTAAAAATTATTCGCGCGCCTACTTGCATCATTTAGACAAATGTAACGAAATTTTGGGTGCACGACTAAACACTATCCATAACTTACGATACTATCAACGTGTTATGGAAGGTTTGCGTAATGCTATTAGCGAAGGTCAACTAGAGACATTTGTCCACGATTTTTACGCTCGCCGAGGCCAAGAAGTGCCAGAGCTAGCTGATACAACAAATTAAAATTTAAAAATTAAAGAGGAAGTATTATGAGTTTATTTATTTCAAACGCGCATGCAAGCGCTGGTGCACCTGCAGCAGGCGGCGGTATGGAAATGCTAATTATGTTAGCGATTTTTGGTTTGGTTTTTTACTTTTTAATTTACCGCCCGCAAGCAAAGCGCGTAAAAGAGCATAAAAGCTTAATGAGCGCGATGGCAAAAGGCGATGAAGTGCTAACCCAAGGTGGTTTAGTGGGTAAAATCGTAAAAATTGCTGAAGATAAAGACTTCATCGTGATCTCATTAAATGAGCAAGCAGAAGTAACAGTACAAAAATCAGCAGTATCTGCTGTATTGCCTAAAGGCACAATGAAGTCGCTATAAAAATAATAAGGACGGCCCCGTGTTAAACAAGTTTCCAATTTGGAAGTATTTACTTGTTTTAGCTGTGTTAGCCATTGGCCTTTTATATGCTTCACCAAACCTGTATGGCCGCGATCCGGCCATACAGGTTTCTGGCGCTAAAGGCACAGATGTTGACCTCAGTGTTGTAGACAAAGTAAACGCAATCCTCAAAAAAGATAACGTAAGTGCTAAATCGACAAAGCTCGAAGATGGGCAAATTCTTGTTCGTTTTAAAAATGTTGAAGACCAACTAAAAGCACAAGACTTACTGCGTAACTCGCTAAGTAACGATTATATCTCAGCTATTAATATGGCTCCTGCACAACCGGCTTGGTTAAAGTCGCTGGGCGGTAATCCTATGAAGTTAGGCCTAGATTTAAGTGGTGGTGTACATTTCACCATGGAAATCGATATGGTCACTGCGGTGGATAATCAGTTAGAGCAAATGGAGCAAGATTTCCGTAGCGACCTGCGTGAAGAAAAACTACGTTATCGTAGTGTGCGCCGTGTAGCTGGTTCTGAGCGCATGCGTGTAGAAATGCGTAACGAAGAAGATAAAGACGCTGCAGAGCGCTTTTTAGAAAGCCGTTACCCATTAAACGTTTACATTGATGATAGCAGTAACGATAACGCATTCTTTGCCACTATGAGTGAGCTAAAGCTAAAAGAAATTCGTGACTATGCTATCAAGCAAAACGAAACTATTATTCGTAACCGTATCAACCAAATTGGGGTTGCAGAGCCAAACGTACAGCGTCAAGGTGCTGAACGTATTATTGTGCAATTACCAGGGATTCAAGATACCGCTCGCGCTAAAGAAATTTTAGGTGCTACGGCAACGCTTGAGTTTCGTGAAGTTGACGAAAATGCTGACATAAGCGCCGCTGCTCAAGGTCGTATCCCACCGGGTACTGAAATGATCATGAGCCGTGATGGTTATCCTGTGGTGCTAAAAAAACGCATTATTCTTGAAGGCAGCCATATTACTGGCGCGCAGTCAGGTGCAGATGAGTACCAGCGTCCACAAGTAAGCATTAAACTCGATAGTAAAGGTGGGGCAAAAATGAATGCCTTTACCAAGCGTGCTATCGGTAAACGTATGGCTACCGTGTTTATTGAATACAAGCCATCAGGTAAAAAAGACAGTGACGGTAAAGCACTTCCGCCAATTAAAGTGGAAGAAGTTATTAACGTAGCAACCATTCAAGCGCGTCTTGACCGTTCATTCCGCATTACCGGTATTGATAACCCAGCTGAAGCACATAACTTAAGTTTACTACTTCGCGCGGGTGCACTGGTTGCGCCTATTCAAATTGTAGAAGAACGTACGGTTGGGCCAAGCCTAGGTCAAGAAAACATTGAAGCAGGTATGACCGCTGTAGCTCTTGGCTTTGCGTTTGTACTGGCCTTTATGCTTATTTACTACAAAGGTTTTGGCCTTGTTGCGAATATTGCACTGGCTGCCAACTTAGTACTTATCATTGGTGTTATGTCATTAATTCCTGGTGCAACGCTTACCCTACCGGGTATAGCTGGTATTGTACTGACTGTTGGTATGGCAGTTGATGCGAACGTACTTATATTTGAACGTATTCGTGAAGAGCTAGCCGATGGCCGCAGCCCTCAACAAGCGGTTCATTTTGGTTACGATAGCGCCTTTAGTACTATTTTTGATGCCAATATCACCACATTAATTGCGGCGATTATCTTGTTTGCTGTTGGTACCGGTCCTGTTGCAGGTTTTGCGGTAACCCTAGCAATTGGTATTTTAACCTCTATGTTTACAGCAATTATAGGTACCCGTGCGGTGATCAACCTATTTATTGGTGGCAAACGTGTTGATAAACTTTCAATTTAAGGAGCAGACATGCAAATTTTAAGATTGGGCGGAAAAACCCTTCGTTTCATGTCTCTTCGAAAAGTGGCAATGGGCTTTTCTACGTTATTAATTATAGCGTCGCTGGCGTCACTTTTTGTTAAAGGCTTAAATTTCGGTTTAGATTTTACCGGCGGTACAGCAGTTGAGGTGGGTTTTTCGCAACCTGCGGATCTGAAAAAAGTACGTAATGTACTGGCTGAAAACGACTTTGCTGATGCATCGGTACAGCTTTTTGGCTCAAGCCAAGAAATACTGGTCCGTTTAGCCCCTCGCGGTGATGATGTAAAAGCAGAAGTAATTGGTAACCAAGTGATTGCTGCACTTAAACAAGCCGATGATAGCGTAGTAATGCGCCGCATTGAGTTTGTAGGCCCAAGCGTAGGTGAAGACTTAAAAGAGCAGGGTGGCCTTGCCATGTTAACTGCACTTATTTGTATCTTAATTTATGTGGCGTTTCGCTTTGAATGGCGTTTTGCTGTGGGCGCAGTTGGCGCGCTTTTACACGATGTAATCATTACGATTGGTTTATTCTCGGTGCTAGGTTTAGAGTTTGACTTAACTATTTTGGCAGCAATACTTGCCGTGATAGGTTACTCACTAAACGATACCATTGTTGTATCAGACCGTATTCGTGAAAACTTCCGCAAAGTGCGTATTGACGACACGATTGAAATTATTGATATCTCGCTTACGCAAACACTTAACCGTACCTTAGTAACCTCAATCACTACTATTTTAGTATTGATTGCGTTATTTGTATGGGGCGGCCAAACCATTCATGGCTTTGCTACTGCACTACTATTTGGTGTGTTTATTGGTACTTACTCTTCAGTTTACGTTGCCAGCTCGGTGGCTATTGCCATGGGCGTAAGTAAAGAAGATTTAATACCAGAAGTGATTGAAAAAGAAGGCGCTGATTTAGATCCAATGCCTTAATTGAGATTAAATTATTCTTAAAACAAAACCGCTCCTAGTGAGCGGTTTTTTATTGCCTCCTATATAAGTCACATAATAGTCATACTCAGTTGGTATTTTATTGCTCTTATTAAATTTTTATTTGAGCTAGTAGTGACTGAGCAACGACAAGTCTTAGAATCAATTTTACAACAAGGAGCAATAACAACCTTGTTCCAACCTATTTTCGATATAGCTAAGCAATCTATTATTGGGTATGAAGCGCTTAGCCGTGGCCCTAAAAATGGTCCGTTAGCCATGCCAAATAAGCTATTCGAAGCAGCTCATAAATACCAATTGATTTCAGAGCTTGAGCTTTTATGCCGTTCTCGCGCCATTGAAAATTTTGTAAAACTCAGTCTGCAAGGGAAGTTATTTTTAAATGTCAGCCCAAAAATTCTACTCGATCCGAGCCACCCTAAAGGCGAAACCTTACATTTAATTGAACAGTTTGGTCTTGCTGCCAATCGAGTGGTGATTGAAGTAACTGAACAAGAAAAAGTAGATGATGGCTTTTTACTGTTAAAAACCATCGCTCATTATCGAGAGCTAGGCTTTACGATTGCTATTGACGATCTCGGTGCAGGTTATTCAGGACTAAAGCAATGGTCGCAGTTATGCCCAGATATTGTAAAAATTGATCGTTACTTTATTGATCATTGCGATCAAAGCGAAGTTAAAAAAGAATTTCTAAAATCAATTATGGTGTTAGCACGGGCAACAAATACAGCGGTGATTGCAGAGGGAATTGAACGTTCCGAAGAGCTAGATTTAGTTAAAAGTATAGGCATAAGTCATGTTCAAGGGTTCTTGTTAGAAAGACCGAGTCAACAGCCAAGTTATGACTACAACTGTAAACAGTTACAATCGCTCACTTCGACCCAAGCCGCCTCAAAGTTTGAACAATCAATGGCAATAGGTGTGCTTGCTGTTGCTCAGCCTGCTATTAGCAGTCATACGCGTTGTAAAGAAGCTCATGCACTTTTTGAGCAAGACAAAAGCATAATCAGCTTACCGGTATTAAATAGCAGTCAGCAGCCAATAGGGCTGTTACACAAAGATCAGCTAACAGAAGTGTTTGCCGCGCCTTATGGGCATGCACTTTATGATAAATGTGAAGTCACTGAGCTAATGGATAAACAACCTTTAGTGGTTGATGAAAATCAAATGCTTGATATTGTCTCCCAGCAAATAACAGAGCAAGACTTTGATATTCGTCGCCATATTGTTATCACCTGCAACAATAAATATTTAGGCTTGGCACCGCTCAGAGACATACTAAAGCACATTACAGCAGAAAAAATCCGCCACGCTCAACATGCTAACCCTTTGACCATGTTACCGGGTAATGTGGCAATTAGTGAGGTAATAGAGCAGCGTCTGCAACATAAACAGCCATTTTCACTAGCCTATATCGATTTAAATCACTTTAAACAATTTAACGATTTGTATGGCTATGCCAGTGGTGACAGCGTAATAAAACTTCTGGCCGATGTTACTGTAAAAGCGTGTGCGCACAGCGCTAACTTTGTCGGGCATATTGGCGGTGATGACTTTATGGTGGTGTTTGAAAAAAAAGATGCGGTGGAGATTTGTAATACTATTATCACGCAATTTGAATTGCAGTCACGCGTATTTTTTACGCCAGAGCATATTGCTGGAAAAGGGTATTGGGCAACTAATCGAGAGGGCGAAAAGCAGTTTGTACCTTTACTTACATTATCGATAGGTTTAGTTGAGCCGGACCTGCTGCAGTGTAAAAATAGCCATCAAGTAGCGGCATTAGCGACAGATGCTAAAAAAGAAGCAAAACGTTATCGTCACAGCTACTTATTTATATGTAATCGAAGAAGGCCGGCTCCTGCTATTGTACGTTTATCCAATAGTAAAAAAAGTGGCTAACAAAAAGCAAAAAAGGAGCCTAGGCTCCTTTTTTAGTACGTAATTACGATTAACGTAATAACGACTCAGATAATACTGGGCGCATTTCGCGAACAA
This sequence comes from Pseudoalteromonas sp. US3C1004, assembly GCF_048401065.1. Classification (GTDB taxonomy): domain Bacteria; phylum Pseudomonadota; class Gammaproteobacteria; order Enterobacterales; family Alteromonadaceae; genus Pseudoalteromonas; species Pseudoalteromonas undina. Next base: position 2,800,637 of record NZ_CP183073.1, on the reverse strand, counting down.
TTGCCTGTGTTAGCTTAGGTGCACCACAGATTACGTTACCGCTCACGTTGTAGTTATTACCGCCAGCAAAATCAACAATCATGCCGCCAGCTTCTTTAACTAATAGCTCGCCTGCTGCTGTATCCCAAGGTTTTAAACCAATTTCAAAGAAGCCATCAACACGACCCGCTGCAACATACGCCATATCTAGCGAAGCAGAGCCTGCACGGCGAATATCAGCCGTGTGAACAAATAACGCTTTAAACGCTTCAGAGTATGCATCTAAGTGATGTTTTTGTTTGAAAGGAAAGCCTGTAGCAAGAACTGAACCAGCAAGTTCAACAGTTTTAGATACACGTAAACGTTTGCTGTTTAACTGTGCGCCTTGACCGCGAGAAGCAGTGAAAAGCTCGCCACGAATTGGATCGTAAATTACTGCTTGGTCTAAACGACCTTTAACTTTAAGTGCAATAGATACTGCGAAATGAGGGATACCCTTGATGAAGTTAGTTGTGCCATCAAGTGGGTCAACAATCCATTGGTAATCAGCATCCTTACCTTTGTGTTCGCCTAACTCTTCACCAACGATGCAGTGATCAGGGTAAGAACGTAAAATAGTGTCACGAATTACGGCTTCGGCTTCTTTATCAATGTTAGTAACTAAATCGTTGGTGCCTTTTTGTTGCACTTCAACTTTTGATAAGTCTTCACTTGCACGAAGAATAAGTTTGCCTGCGTTACGCGCAGCGCGAACCGCAATGTTTAACATTGGATGCATGGTATTACCTTTGGGTTGTAAAAGAACGTTTATATATTTAAGCCGGCGTATTTTAGCGGTTTTTGCCATAAAGTAAACCATAAAGCCTAAATACTTGTGAGTGTTTTTTGTACAGGTATGATCTTTCGATATATTTATCGAAATAAAAACAAGCAATAAATTTGTAAATTAGCGCTTTACCTAAAGTGAACTTGAGGTTTTATGATGTTCTATATTCAATTAACAGGAAGAAAATTATGAAATTAGAACACGTAAATTTAGTTGTCAGTGATATAAACGCCATGCTTAAGTTTTACCAAGCAGCATTTCCCTATTGGTCAATTAGAAGTGAGGGAGAAGGAACCTGGTATGGTAAAGCAAGGCGCTGGGTACATTTTGGTGATAACGATCAATATATTGCTATAAGCGATCACGGTGAAGGGAAAAATCGTGACTTATCAGGGCATCAAATTGGCTTGGCACACTTTGCCTATGTAACCAATAACTTAAATGAAGTAATAGCGCGCTTAAAGCATGCGGGCTTTGCAATAAGTAAGCAAGGCGCTGTAAATCCATTTAGAAAGAACATTTATTATATTGATCCCGCAGGGTTTGAGGTTGAGTTTGTAGAGTATATGAGTGATGTACCTAGTGAGCGAAATAACGACTTATAATATGAATGAAGCCAACTATTTTGGCTTCATCAAATGTTTAGCATATTTAATAATGTTTACCATTCATACCAAGTTGAGTTTTTAGATCATTTGCAAAGCTAATAAATTTTTCTTTAATAGTGCGCTTAACTTTAACTTCCACAGAGCCTAAAACAGTTTTTCCTTCAATTTGAATCGTTGGCCCTTGGCGTTTATTGAGTGAAACTGTTTTATTTTCAAAACTGCCTAAAATACAAAACATTTTAGAAACTACATTAACGTGCTCAGGTACATATATTTCTTCGCTGCCAAAGTAACAATTAACGTGAATAGTGACATGTTGGTGGGTAAAAATAGCATCCGTAAAATCAAGATTGATTGACCCCATGTAGTTTTCTATATAAATGTTTTGAGGCACCACCCATTGGCCGCTTCGTTCACTTGAACCAAGAATGCTTCTTAATGTAAGTGGCTCTTCATCAGTCTCATGCTGCGCACTATAATTAGGTGCAAACTGCGAGTGCTTTTGTGCCTTATATTGCTGGTCAGTATTTAAGGTTAAATCTTCAACAAGGGCCATAAGCGCGCTATTGTCACTCGCTGCCATTGCATCGTCTAAGCGCCTCTCAAATGCTTCTACAGAAATGACACCATGGCTGTAATTATAAATGAGTTGATCAATTACTTGCTCACGAACTTGCTCGATAGGGCGGTCTTCAATTTTAACAGACATTTAAATTATCCTTTTAAGGTTGCTGGCTAGTTCAAAGCAAGCCTTATACCAAATAATAATTCATTTAAAATCATTAATTTATGTTTTTTTGTTTTTTCATCCTTTATTATATTAACGACAGATTAACCAAATATACAATTATTTAGTAAGTTTCGCTATTCGAGAAAGTTTTACGCAATGGTCTGTAAATGTTTACTTCGTAGGTTTAAGTCAGTATCGGTAGTTTTAATTTAAGTCATTGAAATTTAAGTATAAAAATAGTTGGCCCGATGTTCGCATTAGTTCAAGTGTCTTTAATCAAAAGGAGAACGATTATGAAAACATTTAATAAGTCTATGATTGCAGCCCTAGTATTAGGAACAACCGCAATGGGCGCTCAAGCAAGCAGCTGGGAAAACGAAAGCAAAGATGCTTGGATTGATGGAAAGGCAGAAACAGTACTGCTGATGAACACCAATCTAAACAACTTTGATATCAACACGGACGTAAAAAACGGCAAGGTAATGCTGACAGGTAAAGTAAACAGCGATGTAGATAAAGAACTTGCTGAAGAACTCGTGCTGAGCCTAGATGGTGTAACTGATGTTGAAAACAGTCTAACTGTGGTAAAAAACACCGACATGAAGAAGCATGATTCTAAAATGATGGGTAACGATACCGAAAGTGATTTAACCGATGCCAAAATCACAACAGTCATCACAACGCGATACTTATTTGATTCTGAAGTAGGTGGTACAGACATTGATGTTGATACCGATAATGGTGTAGTAACTCTTAAAGGTTCAGTTGAGTCTGATGCTGAAAAGCAATTAGCGATGGAAATTGCTAAGAACGCTGAAGATGTTCGCAAAGTAGTTGATGAATTAACTGTTATTGCAGAATAATACACTATACTAAAAGCCCAGCCTTGCTGGGCTTTTTGCTTTGCTAACGTTAGAAGGGTTAAATTATGGATATTATCAGGATTATTTTTTCTATTTTATTACCACCACTGGGTGTATTTTTACAGGTGGGGCTAGGGATGCACTTTTGGTTAAATATTCTGCTAACCTTGCTCGGCTATTTCCCAGGATTAATTCATGCGATTTATATTATCGCCAAAAAATAACACCATATCGCAGTAATACATTTAATACTGAGTTGCTAATTGCCATCGTAAGGTATGTGTATTAGTTACTCAGACTACTATTATTTAATGAGTTCGTTTCTTCGAAGTCATCATCAATAAATCTAAAAGCTTACTATTTGAGCAGTTAGCCCTTTGATTGTTAAAATAAAGCTTTTTGCTAGTGACAAGCCCCTAAAAACTTTTTATACTGCAACCCGCTTTAGTCGCTCTGTGGCTAAACGCTTCAAAAATTAACTGCTTACAGTTATACAAAGATGGCCCCTTAGCTCAGTTGGTTAGAGCACACGACTCATAATCGTTAGGTCCCCAGTTCGAGTCTGGGAGGGGCCACCACTTTTACAAGCTTTCCAAGTAAATACCTACTAACCGAAATTACTCTGTGCTACCTCTGTGCTACTTTTAGAATAGCAAAGTAATTATAATAATTCGCTCTGATCTAGTTATAACTTCTTAGCTTATTAGGTGATCACTGAAGGGACCATCACAAACACCGCTAAAATACACCAAGGAAGTAGGATGGATCTGGCAAAACCTCAAAGTTGTTCTTATCGCTTAGCGGCAATAGGTTGACTTGTATTATTTACTGTTTACATAATAGCTAAATATTGTTGCTTAACAGATGAATTGGAAATTAAATGAAAAACTTACCAACGGAAGGAAACAGCCAAGAGATTGGACGCTTGGCTGGAAGAGCTCTTGGTAATAAGTTACCTAAGTCATGGATTGAAAAAGAGCTCGATGGAGATTCTGATTTTGGTATAGATTATCTGATTCAGCTAAAATCTGAGGAGAGCTTAGTTTCATTTAGTTTTTACCTACAATTGAAAGGTACTGCTTCACCTAGATACAGCTCAACTAATACATGTGTTTCTTATGATTTCAAAGTGAAAACACTTCAGTATTATCATCAACAAGAGCCTCTTGTAATGGTGGCAGTAGTTGACTTACAAGGAAATGAAAATGAGCTGTGGAAGTGTCCAATTTATTATTGCTGGCTTGATGAAGACTGGTTCGAGGAAAATAAAGGTAAACTCCAGACTCAACAAACGATCTCTCTAAAGATCCCCACTAACCAATTACTAGATCAGTCTTTGAATATATATGACTTTTATTCCAAGAGGTTAGATGAGAAGTTTGCCGTAGATAAACTGAAAAAAGGTATACAACAACAAAATAGAACAGTAATAGATGGAATTGAAATAATCTCTAGTGCGGTACATCAGAAACCAAAACTGCTAGAAAGTTTAGCGGAGCAAAGCGATGCTCCTTGGCTAACAAACCCTGAAGGTACAATAGCCTGTGAGCTAAAACGTTGTTCAGAGTACGTCCAATCAAACAACCTAGAGACTGCCAATAAAGTTCTTACAAACCTCTTTAATAAAGAAGAGCAGTTTACCCAAAATGAGTATGCTGAGTATCACTATCAAAAGGCCAACATCCTATCATTAAATGGCCTTTTAAATGAGGCTGAAAGCGAATACCTTTTGGCATTTAATAAAGATAAAAAAGAGCGCTACCACTTAGGTTATCTTGATTGCAAGTTTCGCAAGGATCCGCTTCCGCCTCAAGCTGAACTTGAGAAACTAATTGAAGAATTAGATGAAACCAGCTACCAAAAGTGTTTAGTTAAAGCTAAATGTTTATCAATCTTAGATAGGCCTGAAGAAGCAATTAAAATACTTGAAGACAACCACCCAGAAAGAATTATTGGTCAAATGGTTGTTTCAACTATCTCGGGAATGGGTGATAAGTTAGAAATTTTGATTAGTGAACATTCTGACCCTAGCTCATTCAGTGATAGAGAAGCATATATATTTAACAGCCTTGCGGCTAGGTATTACTTCTATAAGGCTACAGGTAACGAGGTGGCAGGGGAAGTACTACCTATGCAAGGTAAACGATCTTATGACCTTGCGTTGATGGAGCAGTCATTTGACTTCACCAAAAAAGCCTGGAGCTTAGCAAAAATTTTAGGATATCCATCTGACATTATAGTACTGCTAGATATAAGCGTATTAATTTATGGGTATTTTGATGCCCTTCCACTCTTAAAAGACGATATTGAATCTATCCTTTCTTCTCGTCCTGAGAACCAAGAAATTATCCGTCCGTATACCAAGATCCTTTTCAATACTGAAGACTACAACTCCGCAATAAAATTACTACAAAGGCTAGAACAGCTAAATTCCGAGGATTGCGGAATGTTAATGCTCTCCTATTACAACTTAGGGAAAAAGCCAGAAGCTTTAAAAATTGTTAAAGAGTCAGAAAAAAAGCTTTTGGAAAATACAACTCCGAATCCCGCATTGCTTTTTTGTGTCGCTATGGAAATAGCTAACGAGTTATTTGAGCCAGAATTTGCTGAAAAATATAAAAATATTGTGAAAGAAGCTGAAGGTGGTGACTCTTATCTTGCAATACACAAATTTATAACATCCTGTAATACTTACCCAGATCGTAAAACTGAATACTCTGAAGAGCTATATAAAACTTATTTTGAATTAGGAAAGCCAACATCTATTGCTGAACAGTTATTTGGGCAACTAGATCCCTACATCAAAAGATCAGCAGAAAAGGTCATAGAGTTAGGTGAAAATTTGATGAAGCAAAGAGAGCTAAGAAAAAATGATTATCTGCATTTAGCTCAGGCTTTTTTGACAACGCAACAATGGAAAAAGGCTGAAGAAATTGCGAGGGAAAATATTCAAAAAGGCATAAGTGTTGCGCAGTGCAAGCTCATTCTTTCTGCATCATTGAACCATCAAGGTCACGTGGGAGAGGCCTATAAGACATTGAAAGATACTTTAGAAGAGCCTGGAGTCTCACGAGCTACTCAAATCTCCTATATAAATTTATGTCTGTCTTTAGGTTTACTTGAGGATGTCGTTGAAGTTCTACGTGAGCTTTATAGCAACAGTATAAAAAGAGGTGAGAAGATTTATTTTCTCAAGCTTCTTATCAACATTTATTCTGGCAATGAAAATTACTTAACTCAATTAGAACGAGCAATAGACAAATATGGAGAGTTAGTTGATCAAAATGACTGTGAAGAAGAAGGTCAGTTTCTATCTTTGTTTCTAAGAATGCCGAGTGATGGAGGGGTTAATGATAGAGTTAAAGATTTTCAAAAGCGTCTTACGAAATATACAGAACGCTTTCCCAATTCTAGGGTTCTTAAGAAAGGCTTAATTAATCCTGACGATGGGCCAAGTTCAATTATAAAATCAATTAATGAAATTGTAGGGATAACTGACGAGCAAGTGGAGCAGTGGGAAAAAAATAAGCGGGCGATAAGAAATGATTCATTGCCGGTACCTTTTAGTATGCGGCATGACTTCTTAAGTAATACAGGTAATATCTTTACCTCTTGGAGTTACTCACTCAATTACCCTGATGAATTTATTGAGTTTAGGATCAAGCAAGCGCCACAAGCTAAGGCCGAGAGCTTTACTGAAGCATTTAACTCTAACGAAATAATTTTTATTTTAGAAGAGACTTCTTTATTAATACTTGCAGAGCTAGAGATACTTGATCTATTTCTCGAGAATATTTCAGGATTCAGCTTATTAAGAACAGTATTTAATAATATTAATCAAACTGCTTATGCCTATGGAGAAATAAACAACTTACTAGCAAAGCGAATTCAGCTAGCGATTCAGAAGCATCTAGATAAATTAATTTTGCTAGAAGCTAGTGTTAAAGAAACAGATTCAATAGCTCTCTATACGGAAGTGATGTTATCTAACCGTTCACTGCTTATCACTGACGATTTGTATCTATCACACTATATTAAATTAAATTGTGAAATTGCAAAGTTTGCTAACACCTTTAATGTTATCGAACATATTTTCGCAGCAAAGCTCATTAATAATAGTGATAAATACGATTTAGTAGCAAAGGCTTGTGATATGGGCTTATATGAACCAAACATGCGAATGGACCTACTTATAGATCTCTTTATTCACTATTTAGATGCTGATAATGTAACTGACTATACTCAAACAAAATTTAAATCTATCTTCGATAAACTATTTGAGGTCAATAGGAATAGAAAGAGCTGTCGAGATTTGCTTTTCAAGATGCTGAATCAAGTTGAATTGAGAAGAAGTATTAATGTTGATGTGTTATATAGCCTTTTTAAGGGGTTTTTAATTAGGCACCCTATTAAAACTGAAATGGGTTTGATTTCTGTTTGGTTCATATATAAATGCTTTCATACTGCAGCTGATAGCAAGTCAGTGATATATAGAAGTGAGCAACACTTTGAATACTGGCTAGAATATGAAGCATTAGCAATAAAAGTTAATGGGCAATTAAACACATTTCAAGAGTTAATAACTCCGATAATTCAAGAGCTTCTCGTACTTGAGAAAGAAGTAAGGGAAAGGGCATTGATAGCAATTATGAATTGCTTCGTTCCAATGACTCAGGAATCGGAATCATTCACAAGTTTATTTAAGCAGGCTTCTTTTAACGATAGCTTAATGCACTTAAACTAATATGGTTCTAGATAAAGGTAGGTGGATTGGAGTGACCTTTATTTGAATAGTTAGCAATAGCTTACGAAATTGCTAAAGCAAGGCTGATACTAATTATGCTTTGAGGTCTATCAGTTAATTAGAGGTTGTAGCTAATTTTGTGTAATTGCCTATCTCAAATACACCTCAGTAATTTCAGCCCTGAAATGTCCTAGCTCTTGCGACACAGTTTCGAGAGCTGTTGCCCTACTTAAGCCTAAGTTTTTTAATTCATTCATTCTCTCTTGTGCATAGCTGTGTCTAAGTCCATGACCGCCATTAGAAAAAAAGAGTGTGCGACTAGATGCTTTAGAGAATGAGCACGACCATTTATGGCCACCGCCAAGATCGTAGCGTTGCAAATAGTTAATTTCCCTATCACGAACTGTTACAGGCTGCGCTAAGCGCCTTTGTTCTAACTGTGTAGCTAATGCATTCGGTATTAGTACATCACGAATTAGGCCGCCTTTGCCTTTCACTGTATAAATACTACCTTCTCGACCAAGCCATTTACTGTTTAACGCTGGACGGCTATCAGCTTTTCGCTCTGATACTCTGGCTATAGTTAATAGCTCATGGGCTCTTAATCCTGCTGCGTAGGCTATTTGTGTAGATAAATTATATTTTCTAGTTTGATGTTCACTGATTGCATGAGCTTGGGCTGAAGTATAGGCGCGAGACTTTTCGATTATCTCCTTTTCAGACTTTATTACAGTCAGTGTTTCTTTAGGGGCTAGTTTACCATTGAGTTTAAACATAGCTTGAATTGCTTGCCGTTCCATATCCAGCGTTTTTTGGCCTGCAAACTCATTGCGGTAATCAAGATATTTATAAGCATCTTGAATACTCATGCCTTGCACACCATTAATGCCAATATCCTTTGACCACCGAGCTATTTTTATCAGCGCAGTTTTATAGCTTCGAGCAGTTCCTAGAGATTTAATAATTTTGTGCTTATATAAGTTTTTAGCTAGCTTCTCCGCTTGCGTTTCTGGTTTTGCGAACTTAGCCATTCTTTTGTACCCAACGTTTTACAGTTGTCCAATGTGCTCTCACTCCTTTACGCAAGAGCCATCTTTGTAGGTTAGCTATATTCGTATCTTCTTCGTAAAGAGCCAGAAGTCGTAGTTTATGTTTATCGAGCTTGGATGGCTTAAATCGTTTTTTACTGATCAATTTTTTCTCATTTTTTAGGCGCAGTGCTTCTGCTTTAGCATTAAAGGTCATAGTTATTCTCCGGTGTGGTTGTAAGAAAAACTGGCTGATTAAGCTCAGCGGCTAACGCCTATTCGCCCCTGTTTTACGCATGCGTAAGGCTCGGACTGATCGCGCCTAAAAATCAAAAGACTTGGTTTTATGATGAAGCTAAAAGCTTCTAAAGTGGGGGTTACAGAGAATGTAACAACGTGTTGAAGGCAGCAGAAAAGCGCCTGTTTTTTTCTTGCCCGAAGGGCTTGATTAATATTTAGATTAGCAGCTTTAATTTAAATTTCAATCTGCAAATAAAAAATTGCGTATAAGATGCTCCAGAGCCCATATCCCGCTATGTGCAAGCCTATTTTAGGCTTCTACATAGCGGGATATGGGCGAAGCCCAGAAAAGAGGAGGCAATTGCTCATGATGCCTCATTTTGAAATGGTTTAATTAATTAACTTAAAAGTGATTTATTACTTCATTCACACTTTTAAGCATGATAATTATTAGTTTCAATTACAAGGAATATTGAATGACTGAAGAGACTAAAAGAAAAAGCGAAACAATAGAGAGAATTGCGACCAAACTGTCAATCTTAGCTATTTTAGGCGGTGCAATTGCTGCTATTAATCATTATGCAGGTTATAGCTTTTTGAAGGGAGTTATAGAGGTTATAGGATTAGGCAATTCCAATGTTGAATTAAGTAATCAAGAAACTACACATATGACTATGTTTGCTATCCGTACTATGCACGAGAACTGGATGGACGAGGTAGCGAAGTTTTTCAAAATGGGTTGGGAAAGTATTTCTGTACTTTGTCTTATTGTTGCTCTCTATTGGTATTTATTTTTTGAGCACAAACTATCAAAAAAGAATAAAAATAAGCCAAGTAGGGTGTTCAATTGGCTTAAAAAAATTCCTGGTGGCTTAAAAAAATTGTTCGCATATCCTTTTTTCGCATTTATAGGGTTGATCATTTATATGATATCTATATCCACCTTGCTGTGGGTTGTTTGGGGTATTTTATCAATATTCTTTTCGGCTGGTCAGTCTTATGGCGCTAAGTTAATAGGGGATGGTGTTTGTGGGTCTTTTAAAGAAGTAAAAAAAGAAGAATATAGTAAGGTCTCGGGGTGTACAGTTTATATTGATGCTTATGGTAATTACTTACAAGGTAGAATCGTTTACACGGGTAAGAAAGAGTTTATTTTTGTCACTAATACAGAAAGTGTTATTTTTGATGAAAAGGGGAAACATTTGGCTTGTTCACCAAGATATGATTTAGATAAGGGTGCTGATAAGCAACTTAAGCATCATTGTAGTGCGCCATTAGCTATCCTAACCAAGTCTGATAAATAATTATATTTCAATTATTAGAGTCGGCTGCCTTAAGAGCTAGACTCTAAAATAACCAATGCTAATTTATCTTCGATACAATATAGATACGCAGTAGGCACCTCTAAAATATCAGCAAGTGCTTTTACTGTTTTAAAGTCTGGGGCATGTACTCCTTTTTCGTATTGGTTCATTCTTGCTGATGCAGAAAACTCATCCATTCCAGCTAAAATTCCTAACTGTTTTTGTGATAGTCCTTTGGTTTTTCTTGCCTCTTTTAAGCGCTTTGGAAATGGTGACTCGTCATTAGTTTTCATTATTTATTATTCTTAGTTTTTGCTTTCGTGGGTAATTTGAATTTGGAGAGGAATGAATATGCTTGAAACATTTGTGTGTGTATTAGTCGGGGCTATCTACTTGCTGGTAAGTATATTTACAAGTGATGAGCAGTCGTCGAAAGAAAACGAGCAAGTAGATAAATTGAATGATGGTATGGGCAATATTATCGCTGATGGTGAATTTATGTCGCGTGAAGAAGCTGAAGATGCACAATCACGTGGTGAACTTTACGACACCTATTACTAATCACTTAAAGAATAAGGTAGTGTTCAAAATTAGGCATGCCTAATTTTAAGGAGTAATTTAATACTACTTTTAGATTTACTCAAAAAGTTGAAGTGAGGCCATTCATCCCTTTAGTAGCATTTATCTTTTATATAATTAGTTAATTAAGGGTAGTAGGTTTTGCCCCTAAGCTACCCAAAGCTTCTAGATTAACCTACACAAATCCCGTATTGAGGTAAAATATCATCGATAATTGTTAATTTATGCTTTTTTGCTGCATCATGAAAATACTTCCAGTTTGATGTCATGAAGTCGGCAGTGAATTCATATTTGTCTTCATCACCATTAGCTAGAGTGGTCCCTAAAGCTTGATGTTTCCATGAACCTTCTCCTTTAGCTATATAATCAAGGGTATATGCACCTAAGTTGAATCTATCGTTTTCAATTGCTTCTAGCCAAAGCTTGTGGCGAGTTTCGCCTTCGTTCATATCAAACTCTATAAAACACTTAGATATCTCAAGTTTTAACTCCTCAGGTAGTCCATGTTCTTCAATATCTAAGTATCTTTGATAGGCTTTACATAACTCATTTGCAGCTATTAAGAAGTCTACAGTATTATTTCTCACTACCTCTTCCCCTAACCCATTGGTATAGCTCCACTCTTGATGGGGAAGATCTGGATTAGAAAGTGCTTGGCCATGGCCTAGGCTAGGTATATCATCTTGAAAAATATCAGAAAAGAAACCTGAAATTCGTTCCGTAAGCTCAAGCTCTGGGTGCCCATTTCGATCTAAAATATTTTCAACTTTATTAACATCATGATTGACTCCTGCAAAGCCTTGATGCCCCCAAGTATCAATAAAAACATGAGAGGTAATTCCTAATCGATGTAAACCATAAGGTCGATTTTTTTCTGCAATACATTCATCAATCATATCTTTAGAAATATAAGAACCAGGTTTACACACCAGCTTTTTAATGAATGTTCCAGATGGGTTTTGACCAGCAGGTAGGCCACCGTTACCAGGAAGAAAATGGAATGGTACCCAGACTTTCATATTCTTCAAGCTGTCTAGGTTTTTATAATCCAACATTTTATGAGCTGTAGCTATACGTTCATACGCAGCGCCGTTACTGAACTCTATATGACCATAGTTTGTTGCATCATCCACATATTGAGATGCGTGAGCAATAATAGTAGCTTCTTCTACCGAAAATCCAGCAGCTCTTGCTATAACCCATGTCATACCGTGGTGTAAATCAATTTGCATTTTACAATCCTTATTTGTTGTTTTTTTATCCACCTTTCCAGTAAAACACAAATTATCTCAAAGGTTAATTAAGAACTGCCATAGCAGATATGCTGTTTTGCTTTTACTTTCTCTTTTTTGGTTATGTTAAATGCTTTGATGTTTTTTATACTTATAAAAAACCCATAAAAAGTCAGGGGGGTTTTTCTGAGAATAAAAAAGATTTATGTGAATAATAGTAAGCACTCAAACTAAATGGTAATTAATCGGAGTGCTTTATGCCGAAAATCAAACCTCAATTTTATACAGCAGATGAAGTTGCAGAAGCTTTATGCTGCTCTAAGCAAACCTTATACAATAAGCTAAGTGAGAACAGGCAAGCAAAAGCGCGTCACTCACTGCCTCCTTATATCAAGCAAGGTGGTAAAACACTCTTTCCTATATCAGAGTTCCACCACTGGATTGAAACGCAGCCTTTAATTCGTAGTGGGGAGGTATATTACTAATGGCCTTCACACTAAACAGCAAAGAAATAATCACCAACTGTCCTATCGAAGAGCGAACTTTTGGTTCATACCCAGCCTTTTTGATTGATCCATGTATTTTGCCCCTTAAAAAGCTTGAGCAATCGACTGTCAAAGGCTTTGGCAAATACAAAACTGTAATGTTGAGCAGTCCTCAAATTTTGCCTCATGGTCACTATGCAAGGTTGATCATTGCTCACCTAACAACACAAGTCAGTAGAAGGCCAGAGCTTCCCTCATACGTCATAGCCAAATCTGTAAGTGAGCTATTTCAGCAAATAACAGGACAAGACAGCATATCAGGTGGCACATACGCTAATTTTTTACTCTCTCTCGAAAGAGTATTTGATACGACATTTACAGTTGTCCCGACTAATAAATCAAAAGATAAAATGCGAAGAAGGGGATTTTTCGCTGAGGCGGATAATTTGATCAACGATGAGTATGGTATTGGCTATTTCAATGCTAAATATAAACAGGTTCTCTATACCCCCTCGAACAGCTTTAAGGCGCTGATAGCTGATGATAAAAGCATTATTCCCATTGATTTAAGGTTCCTTCAACTTGCTCGAGCTAAAGACATAGTCCTCGCCCATGATCTCTACTTGTATCTCATACGACGAGGTTATGGACGTGAAAAAATTGTTTTTGTCCCTTGGGGAACCCTCCACAAAGATGTTTTTCCCTACCTAGACAGGCTTGCTCTGAGTAGGTTCAAACGGCGATTTTTGTGCGCTTTAGACTTCATTCTTGAATGCCATCCTCACTCTGGCATCCGTTTAGATAAAAAGGATAAAGGTATCGTCATTCCGCCTAACAACTACCTACTTCGCGGGAGAGATGGCTAGCGTATGGCTGCTTAAAAATTATGTATAAGTAGTTTCTAGTAATGTCATTGGCGGACAAAAGTTTGTCACTGGCGAACAGTTTTATGTCACTGAGAACCAAATGTTTGTCACTGGCGTGCAAAAGTTTGTCACTGAAGGACAGTACCACCAATGCAGCCCTTTATTATCAAGGCCTCTAGCTCCCTACTTAATACCTTAAATTCTCAATATCCAAAAATCTTATTATTAAGGACACTTAACTGTGAATAACAAAACTTATAAGTACGAAAAGTACATGAAGAACCTGCCTTACATCAAAGACCTTCAGTTATACAAGGCTGTGGGGATGACTCTTTATCTTATCATTGATAAAAATAGAACTTTGAAGTTTGCACTCTCTTCTGCAAGCACAAAGCATAATTTTAAGCCAAAGAAGCGAATTGAAGACCTTGCCCGAATCGCTCTCCCTGATGACTTCTTCGACAAAAGGCAAAGAGCTAATGCACCAATTGAAAAACGAGAAGAGGCTGCCCAAACTCATAGGGTATATTCAGAATTTGAATCACTTGCTAATAGGCACTTAAGTGACATAATGAATAGAGAATCATAAGGCTTCATATGACACCAGAAGAATTAGAGCGACAGGCAATTGCCTATGCTAAAAATAATAGGACTCGTATAGCTCGCGAGTTAACAGATAAAGATCGGTTTCCTCCCGATAACAGGCCGGTTTCTGTTTTTATGGCAGGTTCGCCTGGCGCAGGAAAAACGGAAGCTTCAAAAGCTTTTTTAGAAGAAATTGGTGCTGATAATGTACTCAGGCTTGATCCAGATGAGTTAAGAGAACTAATACCAGGTTATACAGGTGATAATTCTTATTTATTTCATCGTGCTGTATCTTTTATAGTTGAGAGAACACTTGATCATGCTTTTAAAAACAAGCAGTCATTTTTGTTAGATGGTACCTTGGCAAGTTATGATGTTGCAGAAAAAAATATTGAGCGTTCTATTCGTAAAGGTCGAAAAGTGCTTATTTTGTTTGTGTACCAAAAGCCAGAGTATGCATGGGAATTTGTTGAAGCCAGAGAGAAGTTAGAAGGGCGTAGGATTTTACCAAATACTTTTATAGATCAATTTTTTGCATCACAAAATGTTATCAAGGAACTTAAATTAAAGTTTGGAAGTCAAATTAAAGTAGATTTATTGGTTAAGAATAATAAGGGTCGAACACGTTTTTATCATGATAACGTTCAGGCTATTGAGCATCATTTAGATGAAAAATTCACTAGAGAAGATCTACAGAGCCTGATAGAATCGCCATTCAGCTCAAAAAACGAGCTTTAGGAGTACCTATGTTTTCAAATTTAATAAAGCCAAAGCAAGCTCAAAATTCTAAGCTTTCAGACTTTGTACTTGACTCAAGTTCAAGTGAGAAAAAGCGAGTTTATAATCAAGTTATTGAGCGAGCAATTTCCTCTCAAGTACAGGTAGTAAACAAAGCACCTGTAGGTCAACGATAATTAATAAAAAGTCCCGTATAGGGACTTTTTTGATTTAGAAGAAATTTATAAATATCAACTTAACAAAGTGCTCATCAACTCAACTTTCTGTTCCTTAGTTAAGCCTGCTAAGAGACTTTTCATTTCACTCATTTGATCATCAGGTTTTTCTTCAATCAAACCTGCATATTTGGCTATTGTTTCTGTTACTTTTTCTGCTGGCTCTTTAAGCTCCTCAGCGGTTAAAATTAAATAGCCAGCAGTTACATCACTTTTATCTGTAATATGGTTTAGAAGGCGTTTTAGG
Source organism: Pseudoalteromonas sp. US3C1004 (assembly GCF_048401065.1). Lineage (GTDB taxonomy): Bacteria > Pseudomonadota > Gammaproteobacteria > Enterobacterales > Alteromonadaceae > Pseudoalteromonas > Pseudoalteromonas undina. The sequence goes on along the minus strand of NZ_CP183073.1, from coordinate 2,785,368 downwards.
AGGTACCCTGATACACCGCTACTCTCAGCCATAGATGTAAATGTTCTGCGTAAATCATGCGAAGTGATTTTTACTCCTGCAATTTGGCATACATGTTTCAACGTTTTTTTAGGATCAGTTAGGTACCCCTTTTTACAGTTTGTGCCAAACACATAGTCAGATACTTTGTATTCTTTTCGTCGATTAAATATCTCAGCTAATCGATCTGTAATAGGAAACTCAACGTCCAAGCCATTTTTTGTATCCTCTAAAATGAATATCCTATCTTCAAGGTGTACTTGTGACCATGGGAGTTGCAGTAGCTCAGACCTTCTCAGGCCTGAAAAGGTTAAAAACTCCAGATAATCACAAAAACCGACACGACTATTTTGACGGTATTTAGCAGCTTCATTTCTTACTTCATATAATGCGTCTATGAATGGTTTTAGTTGTGAACGACGCAGTCTTGTTGTTTTACGCTTTACATTATTCCAGCTTCGTTTTTCAGAAAGTGTATCTACAGGGTTTTCTGGAAATAATGAGCGACCTTCTGAAGACTTGTATTCAGCTTTAGCAAAGTTAAATAAAGCACGCATTAGGCGCATGGTATAATTTGCCTGAGCAGGGCTTCTAGAGGTTATTTCTCGTTGGCGCTTTAAAATCATTGTTTGATTTATATCGGCTAGGCGTTTGTTATGCCAATCTGATAGGTAGCAATCTATTTTTTGTTGATACCCCCTTTCGGTTATAGGCTTTAGATCTCTAGATTCGATGTATGAATCAAAGGCTTCTTTCAGGGTAATAGAAGCGGCTCTAAATTGGCGCTTAAGGTCGTTAGGGTTTATACCCTCTGCGATATCTGCCATTACTTTTTTAGCCATTCGCCTTGCATCATCAAGTGTAATTGATGGAAAGTAACCAAGGGTGACATTAACCGGGGTGTCTCGCCCTGGTATCTTTTTATAAACTCTAAATGATTTTTTACCAGCTACGCTCACATCTAAAATGAGTCCTGACAATAGATTGTCATAATAACGAGTGCGTTTACCGTTTGATTCTATCTTTTCAAGCGACAATTCTGTGAAGCGAAATTTTGTGTCTGACATATGGTGCTACCTCTGTGCTACTTTGAACGTAAAATTTAACGTTCTGAAATACATAATGATTTATGCATCAGAGGTAGGGTTTATTCAATAACCCTATGATATAGCTATGAAAATTAGTAAATAGTTTTATCAAAAAGTAACTCGTAGTAAGTCCTTGTTTTGCAACTCATAATCGTTAGGTCCCCAGTTCGAGTCTGGGAGGGGCCACCACTTTTCAAAGCTTTCCAAGTAAATAAAAACTCATTTTCCTAGTTTATAAAATTCGCTTTTGTTATTTCTATCGTATTTTCACCAGTACACTGATTTTTTTATTAATTCTATTGAATACATTGCAATAAACACAGTTGAATCTACTATTAAAGTGTTATGGGGTTTTATTATAAAAATCTTTACTTTATGCCCTTTAATGTCGCTACTGTTAATTGTGTGCGGTATATAAAATACTGCTTAGTTACCCCTTAGGTGCTCTATGTTATTAAAACGAAAAGTATACCTCAGCCTTATTCTGGCTGTTGTTGCTCCTTTAGCAATATCTACTCTAATATTTTCAAATAGTATTCGCTCAAATACAGAAGACAAACTAGCCAAAGTAGATTTACCAACAGCGCTTAGTGAAGTGAAAAGCCAAATCGAATTAGAGTTATCGACTCCTATTATTGTTGGCAAAGAAATAGCGCAAAACTTATTTGTGCAGCAATGGATGAATAATAATGAAGATGCGCAAAGCCGAGGTAAATTCATTGATTACCTCAAACATATAAAAAATAAAAACCAAGCCAGTAACGCATACATTATTTCTAAAAACTCCCGCAATTATTACACCGATGAAGGTATTTCTAGGCAAATAGACAGTAGTGATACTTGGTTTGATGCTTTTTTAGCATCGGATAGACCATTTGAAGTAGCACTCGACATAGATAAAGGTAGCTCTGAGGTGATGGTATTTATTAATTATGCCATTGAGCTTGATGGGCAAAGACAAGGAATTGCCGGAATAGGCCGTTCGCTCGATTCTATGGTGGATCTCATAAGTGAATATAGGATAGGTGAGGGCGGCATTGTTTATTTGGTCTCTGGTAGTGGCGAGATTATGTTGCATGGTAATAAAACTAAAATAGGGCAATCTGTTGACTTGGCGCCGATTAAAAATGGGGCAATTCAAAGTAAAGTAATTGATGGTGATGACTATGTTGTATCAAGTACGCCTGTAAACTCATTAGGTTGGCATCTAGTTGCTGAAATCCCCCAAGAGCAATTATATGGCCCAATTAATAGTGCTATTAATACTAATATCATTTTTGGTGTAATTATTGCGCTTGTAGGTTTAGCGTTAGCACGCGTGTTAGTAGGGCAAATATTTAGACCCATTGAAAACATTACTGCAGCAGTGAATGCGTTAACAGAAAAAGATGGCGATTTAACAGCACGACTCCCTACTGATGATAATAATGAAATTTCAGACTTAGCGGTTAAGTTTAATCTGTTTTTAGAGCAGTTACATTATATGTTCAAACAGGTTTCTGAGACGGCAATTCATGTTAAAGGTATTTCCCAAGATGTGCTTGAGCAAGTGCAAGGTGCGGCAAATTTAGCTGAAGTGCAATCATCGAGTACGCAAACGGTGGCGGCAGCCGTTAATGAGATGGAGGTTACGGTTCAGGATATTTCTGGTAGTGCCAGTAATGCAGCAGATATTGCTACTAAAACCGAAGAAACGACGCACAAAGGGGTTGAGTTTGTGCAAAGCACGATTAAACAAATGGAACAACTGGAAGCGTCAATGGCCAATTCTGTGGCCTCGGTGTTAGAGCTTTCGACAGAGATTAAATCAATTTCTCATGTATTAGATGTAATTAAAGGGATTTCCGAGCAAACTAACTTATTGGCGTTAAATGCGGCTATTGAGGCTGCTAGAGCGGGTGAGCAGGGCCGTGGCTTTGCTGTAGTTGCTGACGAAGTAAGAACGCTTGCGCAACGTACCGCGGAGTCTACGGAGCAAATTAATGAGATGATTGATTCGTTAAATGCTAAAGCGTCAAGCACGGTAACAGCGATTGAATTGGGCAGCAAAAACACCCTAGAAAATGCCGAGCGCTTAAAAGAAACCGGCCATACATTAAATGGTATTTCACAGGAAATTGTACTACTAAGCGAGTTAAACAACTCAGTGGCTACTGCAACGCGAGAGCAAACACTAGCAACCTCAGAAATTAGCCAAAATATTGTGATGATTTCCGATTCGGCAGAGCAAACCAAAGAGAATATGAAAAAGTCAGAGCAGCTTTGTAACGGTTTAAATAAAGAGTCGAATATTTTAAGGGATTTACTGGGTAAGTTTACGCTTTAAACACGATTTAATTAAAAAATCAGTTGAGCGAGGAAACCATCATAGTTATAGAGCTCTCGCCTATAAATATGATGCTGTAATGGCGGTTAGTTTTTACGGTAAATCTCGTGATCCATTTCGTAAATATTTACGCTTAAACTGTCAGAGACTCTGCAATACGTTTGCAAGCAGGCTAGTAATTGCTCACTTAGTAGTTGCTTTTGCTCAATGGAACGCCCAGCCATAATATGCACCGCAATATGAATAAACCCTTCTTTACCCACACCTAACTGATAATGCTGATAAGCAATAGCGCGAGTCTTTATTGTTTCTAAATCAAATAAGCCACTTTCAAACGTTGTTGTATGGATTTTTTCCACAAGAACTTGAGGTAGTAAAGGCAGATCTTCTGAGTGTTCAATAATAATGTGTGGCATTTAACGTATCCTCTTTAGATTGGTTTATTTAATTATACCAAACGGGTTTGTACACGCTAACCCCATAACGCTTAATTTTTAAAAATGTGGCTTGAACATATTTTTAGCAATAAACTCATTTAAGCAATTACAAGACCTGTAGCGGGTTTAGTTTAGGTTTATTACGGCAAATATTTTTGGTTTATACGTTTTATGTCAATTTGTGGTGACTTATACGAAGAGTACACAAGCCAGTTGGTATTTGTAATATAGGTTAAGCCAGAGGTGCGACTAAATGCGCGTTCGGGAAGGCGTATTACGTCATGATGGCTGTTGGTTGAGAAGTCGTAATAACTCAAACGGTAATCACCTTGTTTTACATTAAAATAGTAAATACGCGATTGCGCTAAGGTGTCGCCTTCAAAAAAATACCACGAATTATGATTCGATAAATTAATTTCGCTAACCAGTGGTTGTTCCGTTTGGCTATTTGGGTCTTTTATCCATAGTTGATTAGTTGCTTGGTTGGCAAAAATTAAAGCGCCTTGCTTGTTTTCATAAGCGTATAGTGTTGGTGAATCTATGGCCTTTGCGAGTTTATTACCCTTTAAGTCGAAGCGATAAACGTGTTGATCATTCGCTACCAATAGGCTTTTACTATCTGCAGCCCAACTCGGTTTTCCATGGTAACTAAAGCCTGTGGGTAATGACTGACTTGATTGGGTGTTAAAGTCATAAAGGTATAGCGCATGCTCACCAAGATGAGAAGCGACAAAGGCAATGTAATTACCATCAGGTGACCACACTGGATTGTAAATATTTGCACTGAGATTAGTAAGCTGTTTTCGTGAGGTACCGTCTTGCTTTGCAGTCCATAATTCCATTGAGCCCGATTCGTTAGAGACAAACGCGAGTTTGTTTCTGGTTTTATTGTAATTAGGAAAGCGGGTACTAAAATGGCTCGATAATACTGGGAAAGGAGAGCTTACAACCGCATTATTAACCTCTAAACGCATTAAAGCCGAGTCTATATTCCACTGATGAAAATACAAACTGCCATCACTGGCAAATTCTGGGTAGCTTAAGCCATCTATGCGGGCATTGATCATTTGTTGTGTTTTAAGGTTGTAAAAGTACCCTTGGCGTTTACCTTTTTTTACACCAGAAAAAACGAGTTGCGCCTTAGAGGGGTGCCAATCAACGCCTCTCATATCAATAAACCCAGTAGTTAACTGCTTTGCATTGCCTGTTTTTATATCGATTAAAAATAATTCTTCAAAACCCGTTGGTAAATTACGCGATACCACCAGCTGTGTCGCATCTGGTGAAAACACAACCGACTCATCGGTATATTGGCATGCTGACGTACAAGGGACTTGAGTAACTGAGTATGGCGATGAGGTTAAATCGACAAGGTTAAGCTGGGTAAAATCATTATTTTTTTCATCTTCACTTATATAAACCAGCTTAGTGCCTGTGGCATTAATGTCTATATCTGTGCTTGTTTTACTACCGCATTGTCCTAAAATAGTGGTATTTCCCGAGGCAATATTTTGCTGAATAACTTCGCAACCTTGACCCGATATGCGGCGATAATAATAAACAAAGGTTAAGTCGGGGCTAAATACCGCTCGACCTTCAATGAATGGGGTGTCGGTAAGAGCTATAGCTGCTTGCTCGGGTAAATGTAAATCACGTAAGTATAAATTTGCTTTATGACCAGGGCGGCGCCAAGAATATGCTAAAAAATGACTGTCGCTGGATATAGCGGGGAACAGCTCTCGTCCTGGGCTGGTGGTAATGGTTTCAACATGATCGTATAACCGCTCTGCTTGTTGCGATAGCACAAGTGGCTTATTTTCATCGCTAAAAGCGTTGTAACCCCAGACTCCAGCGAATAACAAGACCACGATAGCCATGACTACAGCGAAAATATATTTAGGGCGAGTAGAGGATGTATTAATACTGTTCTGCGCGTTTGGCATTATTGGTTTTTGCACTAAGCGATAACCTGTTTTACGCAGTGTTTCTATGTAGGTGTTGTCGGGGTCAAGCTCTTTAAAGCTTTTACGAAGGTGCCATATGGCATTAGTGAGTGCTTTTTCGCCCACATATTGATTACCACCCCACACATTCTCTATTAGTTGCTCACGCGTTACTGCGTTTGGATAACACTCAACCAAGTAAACAAGTAGTTCTATAAATTTAGGTTGTAATACACAGGTTTTATCAGCACAAAACAGCTTATTTTCAAACACCGATATTTGGCATTTTCCAATTGAAAATGTCTGTTGAGTATTCATAGTTTGTGTATTTAAACCTCTTGATTAAGTACGTTACTAGGCAGTGTTTAATGCAAAATAAAACGATAGTTGGTTAACATTCGATTTTACATCATTCTAACACGAAAACCTTAAGTGTATGATTATAAATAAATAGATATTAAATAGATATAAAATAGGGATATAAACGAGACACCTCTCATTGTGCTTTTATTCACGATTACTTACAACATGTTATTAGTAAAATAAACCAATTGGTACAAAACAAATTTAATAACTAAAAAGTTAATCAAAAACGATTTGTACTAATGGAATAATAAATAATAAGGGAAGTTTGTGAGTAATATATCAACAAAAAAATGCGCTTTAGCATTGGCTATAACAGCCAGTTTATCTGGGCATGCAATAGCAAATGACGAGGCTATTGCTCGTCAATCAACGGCTAAAGCAAGCGAAGAAGTGGTACAAGAAGCACCAGAAAAAATAACCGTAACGGGTTCGCGTTTAAAGCGTGATAGTTTTTCGGTAACAACCCCGCTGGTAACCATGGATAGAGCGTCAATTCAGGATACAGGTTTAGGCAATCTTTCAGATGTATTAATCGATAACATGCCTGCACTGAGCGAAAGTATTGGTAATACAACCAGCCAATCAAGTATTTCGGGGACCGGTTTATCAACGGTGCAGCTTCGCGACTTAGGCGCTAACAGAACGCTTACATTGATTGATGGTCGTCGTGTAGTATCAAATAGTTACGGTGGTAATTATGTGAGTTTAAATACCATTCCTAGTGGCATGGTAGAGCGCGTTGAAATTATTAGTGGTGGTGCGTCGGCCACTTATGGTGCCGATGCGGTAGCCGGTGTAGTGAATATTATTACCCAGTCAAAAAAAGAAGGCTTTGAATTTCAAGCCCGTGGCGGTGAAACAACAGATGGTGGCGGTCGTGAGTTTACGCTTGATTTAAACTACGGGACGTCATTTGCTGATGATCGTGGTTATGTATTTGTCAGCTCAAACTGGGATCGTGATTTTGGCATGACTTTTTACGACCGTGATCGCGCCAAAATAGAAGCCGCGCATAGTTACGATGATGAGTTGATGTGTAATCAAATGTACACTGCCGATGGCTATCAGTGTATGAGTGGTATTACACAAGCTGATTGGGCAAGCAAAAGCGATGGTACCTTAGGCGGTGTATTTTTAGAAAGCAACCGAAACGATACCCAGTTTTGGTACGACGGGCAAACGCTGCGTGATGACTGGAAAGGCAATGAAGAGATATACGGTATCAACTCACAGCAGTACGTTATGCTTGATGTACCTAGTGATAACTTTTCGACCGCAATAAAAGTAGATTATGATGTAACAGACGACATCATGAGTTACTTCCAAATTCAATACAGCAAAAGTGGCTCGTTCAACGATAAGTCACCTGAAGATGAATACGAAGGGGCTTACGTACCTCGCTACGACCCAGTGAATGGCGATCCTATCGGTGATATTGCCCCTGGTTACATTCCTATTGATAACCCATACGTGCCACAAGAAATTATTGACAGCAACCCATACAAAGACCGCATTTACTGGGATCGCCGCTTTGGTGAAGTAGGTAATATCAGCACCGATAACGACCGTACGACCATTCGTACTTGGGCAGGCCTGCAAGGCATGATGTTTGATGATACATGGGATTGGGATATCTCTGCTGGATACGGGCAATTCAAGCAACATCAAATTCGTAGTAACGAGTTAAACACGGTACGTGTTAATCAAGCACTGCAAGCTGAAAAGCTAGCCGATGGCACTATTCAATGTAAAGACGCCGAAGCGCGAGCGCAAGGATGTGTCCCGCTTAATCTATTTGGTGAAGGGTCTATTACCCCTGAAATGGCTGACTGGATCCGTACAAACCCAATTATTGATACTGAGATTCAGCAATATACGGTAATGGGTTATATCACTGGTGACCTATACGAATTACCAGCAGGTAATGTGTCTGCAGTATTTGGTGCAGAGTACCGTAAAGATTCACAAAGCCTAGATACCAGTGATGATATGAAAGCGGGCGGTATTACGTTTAACGTTGTGCCTTCTTTTTACGGTGAAGTAGAAGTGTATGAGGCATTTGCTGAACTTGCAGTGCCACTACTTAAAGATGCGCCATTTGCTAAAAGCTTGTCGGCAGAAACGTCGCTGCGTTTAGCAAATTACAGCATTGATAATATCAGCACTGTCGCCAGTTATAAGCTAGGCCTTTTATGGCAACCAATTGATGGGTACATGTTACGTGCCAATTATGCACGTGCACAGCGTGCGCCGACTATCACGGAATTATTATCACCCCCTCGCGGCGATTTTGATTCATTTGATGATATTTGTGATGGTCTAACAGCAACATCAACAAACCCAGGACACGATAACTGTCGTTTAGAGCCAACCTTGGCACAAAAGCTAGCTGATGATCCTAACTTTGAATTTGAAAGTGAAGACAATAACTATTCACCAAATACGGGTAATCCAAACTTAAAAGAAGAAACAGCCGATACCTATACCTTTGGTATTACTGTTTCACCTGAGTTTTTAGATGGCTTTAACTTAGCGGTTGATTACTACGACATTGCCATTGTTGATGCAATTGATGAAATAAGTAACGAAAACATCATGCGTGAATGTTATGACTCAGAGGCTGCGTGGGGTAGTGATAACGAATATTGTAACGATATTACCCGTAACGACGAAGGTAACATTGTAAAAATACTACAGCGTGAATATAACTTAGATGAGTTAACAGCGCGCGGTTACGATGTAGTTGCAACTTACAAATATGACATAGGCAGCTATGGTAACCTGTCATTTAAGCTTGATTACAATCATATTATTGAAAACTCGCAAACCTATGAAGGGTTAGATGGTTCTAGTGTGACTTCTCAGTATGCAGGTTATGGCCGTTCAAAAGATAAAGCCGCTATGTCGATTGTATGGAAAATGGATGACTTACGTATCCGCTGGCGTACGAATTACGTAGGCGCATTTAAAGCAAGCCAAGAAGATGAGAAAGACTACCTTGAGTATGTTGCTGCAAACGATGAGCGCTGTGCTGCGGGCGATGCCGGTTGTATTGCAAACCCAGAGCCACTTGCGTATCAAGATTATGGCTCATTTTTAAAGCATAGTTTATCAGCGTCTTACACTCTGGCACTGACTGATAAAAGTGACTTACGTGTATTTGGCGGTATTAACAATGTATTTGACGACAAAGGGGCATTTTACCCAAGTGGTCGTGGTAACTTTTATAGTGGCTACGGCGGCGGTGCCGGTCGTTATGTTTATCTAGGTGCACAATATAGCTTTTAATAACCTTTAGCTGTATTTGTTTGCAAAGGCACTCCCTCGGGCGTGCCTTTTTTATTGTGTATCTTGCTGCGAAATACCCTTTAAACCATTACAGTATTGAGTTGGTGGATAAAATTTGTTTTATCGCGGTGAAAGCGTTTAGTATAAGGCGTAACTTAATTTTTAATATGAACGAAGGACTTGCTATGAAGTATCTCAAAATGGGTGGTTTAATTGTATGCTTAGCAGGGCTTGCAGGGTGTTCTGATGATGTTGCCTCAGTAAGTCTTGGGCTATTTACCACTAAAGATGTGGTGGTTAATTCACAGCAAGACCCGCTAGTGACCGGTGTAACCTGTCATATTAGCCATATTGAGGCGAATTTAGATTTTTCAGACCCATCAGATATGTCGATTGCCTGTCGTCAAACCGGGCCAATAACGCCAGACCAATTACAGTCTATCGACCGCAGTAAATCCGGTGAAGTCGTGTTTAAATCATCTAAGAGTATTTTGTTTAAGTCGTTAAAAGTTCGTCGCATTTATGATGCTAAAACTCATACGTTATTGTATTTATCGTACTCAACGAAAGAATCTACGGGCAGTCATCATCACGCGCTTTCTACGGTGCCTTTATACAATACACAAGCATGGCAATGGGCACAGGGGCAAGAATAGTTTATGTTAACCCTATTTAAATCAAAGCCCTTATTGGCAGAACAAGAACAACAGTGGCTAGTTGATACCTTTATTTGGGCTGCAGAAAACTTTGACCTGAATTTTTTTACTAAGCATAGCCAAATTATTTTACCAACGGTCGAGTTTTTTCCTGATTCGGTTTCAAGCATTGAAGAAATGGCCAGTAAAGTGTTTGCGCGTGTTAAACACTATGCTGGTATGGATGAGTGGCCTATAACACTTGTTGCACCGCAACAATTACAACCTCAGGTGTTTCCACATTTTGAATTTAGTGAGCATCTACGTGGTGAGCACTGCCATTTAATGGTGCCACCAAGCCATGCAATTAATGTGTCGTTTAACCCCAACCAAATTAATCAGCCACAAGATTTAGTAGCTAGCTTTGCAGGTACTCTTGCTACCATTTTAATTCATCATGTAGGCGTATTACCTCCAGGTGGTAAAGAGTTCTTACCTCAAGCAACGGATGCTTTAGCGTGCTTTTTAGGTTTTGGGGTGATGATGAGCAATACCGTGTACCAGTTTAAGGGGGGTTGTGGCTCATGTTACAACCCATATGCCAATCGCGAAGCCACGCTCAGTGAAACCCATACTGTATTTATGCATGCTTTAGTAAGTTACTTTAAGCAAGATAAATACTCTAAAAAACATTTAAAGCCGCATTTAAGAGGCCAATTTAAAAAAGCGCAAAAAGAAATAAAAGCGTTGGTTAATCAATCGGCTAACCCATTGTTGTTGGCTTTTTCGCCAGAGCAAGCCAGTTAACCATGATCTATATTGATGAGTTTTTATTAATTGCCATTGCTCACTTTTTTGCAGTGGCCAGTCCCGGACCAGATTTTGCTGTGGTACTTAAGCAAAGCGTACAGTACGGCAGGCATAATGCGCTGTGGACCAGTGCAGGTGTAGGCGCAGCTATTTTATTACACATAGCTTATTGTGTGTTGGGAGTCGCGTTGGTGTTAACTCAATCGCCTTCGCTGTTTATGGCACTTAAATATATAGCGGGTGCTTATTTAGCGTATTTAGGTGTGCAGGCGCTACGCGCTGCTAAACCTTCAAACACCTCATCAGAACAGACTGCAAAACCCAGCCTTGCACCTGAGTCACCATGGCGTGCGTTTCGCCGTGGTTTTTTTACCAATGCATTAAATCCTAAGGCTACGCTATTTTTTATGTCTTTGTTTACCTTGGTGATTAGCCCTACTACACCAGTAATAGTGCAAGTGGGGTATGGTGTTTATATGGCGCTTGCTACCTGGGCTTGGTTTTCTATTTTGTCGCTATTGTTATCAAAAGCACGGGTGCGAAACTTTTTTCAACAAAGTGGTTATTGGTTCGATCGCGGCATTGGCATTATTTTAATCGCACTGGCTGTGCGAGTTGTTATTTGATAGACCCTAAGGAATAGTATGGCGTTATATAATTTTTCGTTTGGCTCCAATATGTCATCTAATCGTTTATTGGCACGTTTGCCTAATGCAAAACGTGTGGGTACGGCGCTTTTAAAAGGTTATAAGTTAACCTTTAATATGGCCTTTGCTGATGGTTCAGGTAAATGCACTATTGTGCCCACCAACGAACCCGATGCCGTGGTATATGGGGTGGTGTATCAGCTTAATGAGGCCGAAAAAGAGATCTTAGATAAAATTGAAGGCCCTAATTACGACTGTGTTGATTTAACCGTGAGCCTTTTAGATGATGATGACATTAATGTGCATTGCTACATAGCAAACACACATGACGACACACTGCTACCTTATGATTGGTACGTGCAGCATGTATATCGTGGTGCGCTTGAGGCCGGTGTGCCAGAGCATTATAGTCAACGTATTTTAGCTTATCCTAGTAAGCAAGATACGAATAAAGCGCGCGCCGACATAGAATTTGCAGTTCATCAAGATTAAACAAAAATAATAACCTAAGGTAACACTATGAAACTAACAAAATTAGCCACAGCCGCATTATTTGTTGGCTGGGCGTTCACGAGCTCTGCAGCGGTTGATACCGATAAAATTTCAGAGGTGATCAACGCTTCAATGACACGTTTTGATGTACCCGGAATGGCCGTTGCTATTGTTGAAAATGACAAAGTAGTATTTGCTAAAGGCTTTGGTGTTGCCAACCTCAATACTAATAGCAAGGTGAATAAAGACACTTTATTTGGCATTGCTTCAAATACCAAGGCATTTACCAGTGCAGCACTGGCTAAGCTGGTAGATGAAGGCAAATTAAGCTGGGATGATCGCGTAATTGATCACCTACCCGAATTTAGATTGCATGACCCATACGTTACCCGTGAAATGCGAATTCGCGATTTGCTAAGCCATCGCAGTGGTTTAGGGCTTGGTCAAGGTGATTTAATGATTTGGCCAAGTACTGATAAATCGGTAGCCGATATTTTATCGGGGCTGAAATATTTAAAACCTGCGAGCAGTTTTCGTAGCCAATATGCTTACAACAATCTAATGTTTGTTACCGCTGGTGAAGTTGTTGCCCGTATATCGGGGATGAGCTGGAACGACTACATTGAAAAAAATATTTTACAGCCGCTAAATATGAGCAACTCACGGGCTGGCTTTTCGCGTATCGCTAAAAATAACAAAAACTGGGCAATTGGGCACATCCCAATGGATGGCAAATTGCATCCTTTTTTTGTTAATTACCTTGAAGATTTTAGAGGGGCAGGAGCCATTGCATCAAGCGTAAATGATATGAGCCAATGGCTACGTACTCAACTTGCTGGTGGCAAAATGCCTAATGGCGAGCAGCTATTTAGTGAAAAGCAGCAAGCACAAATGTGGCACCCACATATTACCTCACTGGCATCTAAAAGTGCTTATGAAGCGTACCATCAACAATTTAGAGGTTATGGGTTGGGCTGGAGTATAGAAGATTACCACGGCGTTAAGAAGCTGGCACATGGTGGTGGTATTTTAGGTATGGTCTCGCAGGTTACTCTTTTGCCAGAGAAAAATGTGGGAATTGTGATATTAAGCAACCAACAAGCGTTTTCTGCATTATCGGCGGTGACTCATGAAGTACTTGAAGATGTACTAGAGCTTGAAGATAAAGACTGGGTTGAAGATTTAGCTAAAAAGCACTTTGCAGGTAAAGAAAAAGCCTATGCTAACGCGGCTCCATCAGTGCCTGCAGATATCCAGCCGGCATTGCCAACCATTAATTACACCGGTACTTTGCATGATGATTGGTATGGCGATGTAATAATTGAAGAGTTAGATGGTAAATTACGCATTGATTTTACCCATACAAAGCGCCTCAAAGGTGAGTTGGAGCATTACACAGGTAATACCTTTATTGTTAAATGGGATGAAAAGCTATTAGAGGCAGATGCCTTTATTCGTTTTTCTATGAGTGCAGATAACCGTGTAGAATCAGCGAAAATGAACGCAGTTTCAACGCAGGTGACCGATTTTAGCTTTGATTTTAGAAATCTTGACTTAAAAGCTAAATAACCAGAACCTTGGTTAAATAGTCGTTTAGTATCAACCAAAGTCGCAAAGCCACCCTCAGGTGGCTTTGTTATACTCGTTAAGCAACTTATTTTTGGAGTTAGCTATGCGCACTGCGATTATTTCTCACCCCCACTGCCGTAAACATAAAATGATTGACGATCATCCAGAGTGCCCTGAGCGTTTGGATGCGATAAACGACCGTCTACTTGCAAGTGGGCTGGATGTCGCTATCGAGCAGAAACAAGCACCTAAGGCCTCGCGTGAGCACTATTTATTGGCGCATAGTGAACAACACATCAAGCATGTAGAAAGTATGATCCCAACCGAAGGGCTTAGCGATTTGGACGGCGATACCTGGTTATGCCCCGATTCATTGAAAGCAATTGAGCGTGCAGTAGGTGCAGGGTTACTCGCTGTTGATGAGGTTTTAGAGGGTAAATTGGATGCTGCATTTTGCTCAGTGCGCCCGCCAGGGCATCACGCTAACCGAGATAGCTCTTCTGGTTTTTGTGTGTTTAACAACCTTGCGATTGCGGTTAAATATGCACAAAGCAAAGGGGTGAAACGCATTGCCATTATCGATTTTGATGTACACCATGGCAATGGCACGCAAGATATTTTTATGGATGATGAAAATGTGTTGCTGTGCTCGTTATTTCAATATCCATTTTATCCAAATACCGCCATTAAAAATAACGCCACGTTGGTAAATTCACCTTTGCCTATTGCTAGTGATGGTACTGATTTAAAAGCGCTTTATGAGCAGCAGTGGCTACCAAAATTAACAGAATTTGAGCCTGAGCTACTTTTTATAAGTGCAGGGTTTGATGCGCACCTTGAAGATGATATGGCCAGTTTAAAGTTTGTCGAAAGTGATTATATATGGCTTACTGAGCAGTTAGCGCAATTTAGCCAACAACATAGTTGCTTAGGTATTATCTCTTACCTAGAGGGAGGATACTCACTGTCTGCCCTCGGGCGCAGCGCGATTGCACACGTTAAAGCCTTAGTTGATTTCGGCGAGTAACCTAAATGCCTGATCAGGAGTAAGCTGCTCTATTTTACTGAGGCAACATTGTCCTTCTTTTGCTAAATATTCCTTTACCAATTGCGCTAATTGTATTGCACTGAGTGCATTATGCGCATCGCCATTTAAACCTTGATAGCCACTTACCTTATCTAAAATAACCACGTTTTTCTGCTCATTAACGTCCATAGTATAAATAAAATCATGTAACTCATCTGCATGCTCTAATAGCTCAATCTCATTATTATAAATAATAATTAATGGGTAGCTGATGCTCATATATTGTCCTAAATCAAATTGTCATTTACTGAATAATTTATAATCGTGCATTGGTTTAATTTTGGAAGTAAAAGCAATGCCCCACACTAGCCGCTATCAAAAAGTATGCGATGTTTTTACCAATAAGGTGATCGCCTGTACCAAGGATACCCCTTTAATTGAAGCGGTGAAACTAATGCGTGTGCACAATGTTAGCGCTATTTTTGTTAAACATCAGCAGCAAATAGTGGGGGTGTGGACTGAAACTGATTGCTTAACGCTTAACTTTTCTGATCTGACACTTAGACAAATAATGATTGAAAAGGTAATGTCGAGCCCGGTGTTGAGTGTACCCAGCCAGCAATTATTAACCGATACCGCCATGGTGTTTAATAAGCATGGCGTAAGACACTTACTGGTAACCGATGCGAATGATAACCCAAGCGGGGTGATTAGTATTACTGATATTGTGAGTAATCAAGGATTAGAGCATTACCTGCAATTTAGACCGATAAACGAGCAATATAATAAAAATATTAGGGTAGTCCCCAGCTCATTAGCAATTAATGACGCGGTTAACTTAATGCGCGAATACGCTGAAAAAGTGATTTTAGTCTTTAATGAAGATGAAAATGTCCATGGCATTATTACCCAACGTGATTTACTAAAACTCATCACCGAGCAGCATAACCATCTTGTTTGTTGGGATTTAGCGAGCCGTCCTCTTTATAAAATAAGCCCTCAAGACAGCCTTTTTGATGCTTACAGGTTGATGTCTGAAAGTAATATTCGGCATTTAGTGGTAAGCGAAAATAATCAAATAAACGGCGTATTATCACTTGAAAACTTAATTAATGAAATTGAAACCGCTTATTGTTGTGAGCTTGAAAAGGTACTTCAGCAGCGTGATATTGCACTGCAGCACTCACAGCGTAATTTATTTTTAGCCAATAAAATTATCGACTCCTCCCTAGATGGTATCATGATCACCGACTCGAATGGGGTGATTATGCAAGTAAATCCTGCATTTACTCATTTAACCGGCTACAAAGAATATGAGGTGATAGGAAAGCGACCTAATATGTTGAGTTCAGGACGTCATGATAAAAACTTTTATATAAAAATGTGGGATTCACTGACTAAAACAGGCGTATGGCAGGGGGAAATTCATAACCGTAAAAAATCTGGCGATATTTATATTGAGTGGCTCAGTATTATAGAAATAAAAGAGCCAAGTCATAGTGATGTTACTTATGCCGCTATTTTTAGTGACATAACAGAGCGAAAGAGTGCAGAAGAAAAAGTAGTGCAGCTAGCATATTTTGATGAACTAACCGGTTTACCTAATCGGCGCTTATTTAACGATAGGCTCTCTATGGCACTGGCCTCTGCTCACAGAGATAAACAAATGCTAGCAGTAATGTTTATTGACCTTGACCGTTTTAAAGAGGTAAATGACAGCTTGGGCCATAACGCCGGTGATACCTTATTAAAATTAGTCTCTGAGCGCATTATTAACACCCTCAATGAGGGGGATACACTGGCACGATTAGGGGGAGATGAGTTTATTGTTTTGTGTGAGGTTGAAAGCGTAGCAGCTGTTATCAGACTTGCAGAGGGTATTTTAAATCACTTAAATACCCCCTTTAAATTGGAAGGATTTGAAGTGGGTGTTACTGCCTCTATAGGTGCAGCGGTTTATCCAGATGATGGCTTAGACAGTGAAACATTATTAAAGCATGCTGATATTGCCATGTATCGCTCAAAAGATGTGGGGCGTAATTCGTTTCAGTTGTTTCAACCCTCAATGAATGCCCGCTCCCTTGAGCGCTTAGCGATGATGAGCCGCTTTCAACATGCGCTTGAAAATGATGAGTTTGAGCTTTATTTTCAGCCTAAACAGTGTTTAAAAACAGGGGCGATTATGGGGGCTGAAGCACTACTGCGTTGGCAAGACCCTGATTTAGGCACTATTTCGCCAGCGCAGTTTATCCCGCTTGCTGAAGAGTTAGGTTTAGTTGTTCGTCTCGATTTATGGGTTATTAACCAAGCCGGTAAGGAGTTAACTCTTTGGCAAGCACAAGGAATGAATCCCGGACGTTTAGCGATTAATGTATCTGCTTGCCACCTAAGCCAAGGTAAGCTAGCTGATAACATTAAGGCCATGCTTACTCGCTATCAATTACCTGGGAGTTTACTTGAAATAGAGCTGACTGAAAGTAGCTTTATAGGTTCTTTTTCACAGGCAAAAGAACAGTTACAACAGCTTAAAACGTTAGGTGTACATATTGCGCTTGATGATTTTGGCACGGGGTATTCGGCATTAAGCTATTTAACCAAACTGCCCTTTAACACGTTAAAAATTGATGCCAGTTTTATTGCTAAAATTCCTGATGAATACGGCAATAGCCAAATTGTAGCGGCTATTATAGCCATGGCGACAAGTTTAGGGTTAGATGTGGTTGCTGAGGGAGTTGAGCATGCCTCGCAAGAGACACACTTAGCAACAATAGGCTGCAATATTATTCAGGGTTACCATTATTGCTATCCATTAACACGACAGCAATGGATAGCATTTTATAACCAAGCAGCAAAAGGTTATTCTGAGTCTACGCTCACTTCATAAGAGGTGAATTTTCGAATATTAATCACACCGGTATCAAAAATTAAGTACTGACCTTTTATACCTTGTAAAATACCGCTAACAACAGGGTTTTTATCAAAGTTAAATGAGCTAATTTTAGTTGGGTATTCACTAACTGGAAAATCAAGGTTTACTACGTCTTCATCAAGTTGTTCAATGGCGGTTGCGCCAAACAGCTCACTCAGCTCTGTAAGCTTTTCGCTTATTTGTGGAATAAGTTCGGCGGCTGCTGCTTTTAAATCAAGCGTGTCGTTTTGTCCTTTAAGCATATTACGCCAATTGGTTTTATCAGCAATAAACTGTGCCAGCGCTACTTCAACTAAGCCCGATTGCAAACGAGTCTGCACTTTAAAAATAGGTAAGGCTTGGGTTGCCCCTTGGTCAATCCAACGGGTAGGAATTTGTGTATGGCGAGTAATACCTACTTTTAATCCTGAGGTATTTGCTAGGTAAACATAATGCGGGATCATGCAATTTTCTTCGCCCCACTCTGGCTCGCGACAGGTGCCTTGGTCGTAATGGCAGGTTTCCGGTTTCATGATACACATATCGCAACTGGCAAGTTTGCGCATACACACAAAGCAGTGCCCTTGAGAATAGCTTTTTTTGGTTTTTTTACCACAGTTAGAGCACAAAATTGTGCCACTAAAAGTAAGGGTCAGCTGTTTGCCAATTAAGGCATTTAAATCAACCAGTTTATCACCTATAGGTAGGTGGTATTGAACCGGCTCTGTTAAGCTCGACTTTAATTTACGCAGTGTACCTTGCATCTTTTCTTGGCCCCAAAGATGTTAAAAAGGGGAGTTTAACATTTTTAGGCTGTATTGGCTTTTTAAGAAGTCTAAATAATTATCATAAGAGAGTGCTTTGGCATACAGGTAGCCTTGAGTACGGTCGGCGTTCATAGTTGTAAGTAGCTGATGAACCTCTTGAGTCTCTACGCCCTCAATCGTGATAGTTAGGCCCAGATTATGTGCCATATCTATGGCTGTTTGCACAATAACCTGATGCGCACGGTTATCAGTTAAATCAAACACGAATGACTTATCTACTTTAAGTTCGCTAAAGTGATAGTTAACCAAGTAGCTAAGCGATGAATAACCAGTGCCAAAGTCGTCTAGTACTACTTTAACGCCCAAAGTAGCAAGCTCATCAACTAGGGTGACTAATGCATCTTGATTTTCGACAAAAGCAGACTCAGTCAGTTCAAACTTTAATAAGTGAGGAGCAACCTGATACTTAATCAAAATATTCTCTACTTTTTCGGTCAAATTAGTAATGGCTAGATTTTTTGCACTTAAATTAATACTAATACTATGATTGCTTATGCCATCGGATGCCAGCTTTGCAATGTCTTTACAGGCTTGTTCAATAACCCAAATTGTTAATTCATTAATAATACCAGTGTGTTCGGCGAGTATAATTAGCTTTTCTATCGAAATATTTTTAAAGTCAGCATCTGGCCAGCGTAGTAGGGCTTCCGCGCCGTGTATACTGCACTCCTCTAAGCTCACTTGTGGTTGATAATAAAGGGCAAGTTGATCCTCTCTTATCGCTTGCTGTAGCTTGGCTGCAAGAGCAACGTCCATGGTAAGGTTATCATGCGCAAGTGATGAGCTTACTTTGCTTAGGTTATGTTTAGCGTCGTGTAATGCTAAATAGCCTCGTTTTAACCAAAACTCAAAATCATCACGTTTACCGTAACCACTAATGCCAACACTGTAATTAAGTTGTAAGTCTAGACCTTTAATTTGATATGTTTTTGGTAACTTATTTAAGATCTGTTTGAGTAATTCTTCGAGCGTATGCTGACTCTGGTTTTTAGTGGAAATACAGGCAAATACGCCACTGCCTAAATCAGCAATTTTAGCGGGCTGATTAATACCACTGTTGAGATGGAAAAACTCTCGTTCAAAGCTTAATTGGCATTCAAGTTCGTGAGCAACATGTTTAATTAGCTCATACCCTTGCGAGGGCGTAATAATGGTATTTAGAGAGTTAAAATGACGTATTTTCACCAAGCATAAAGTGGTAGAGCGTCGCTGGGCTTTGAGTGCCATAAAGGCATACTTTAGTTTAGCGCTATTAAGTAGCTTAGTTTGCTGGGTATGTGTTGCATGATATAGCGCTTGCTCACGCTGATAACGAATCCGATCAGCAAGTGCCATTGCCATTAGGACAATTTCACACAAAATGGCCATTAAAAAAGCATGGCGTATTGAAAAACTATAGGAAATAACGCCTGTGAGCTCTAGAGGTTGGATAGCTGCGCCAATGATCAGTGGCACCCACGAAAATACGTAAAACTTAGCCCAACGAAAACCGCTTCTTAATTTGTTGTAAATTAAAATGAAGCAGACAATATAGAGCGCTCCTAAAATCACAAAAAATATCGGTGCGGCTATATTTTCAGGAATGAAAAAACTCAATGTCCCTAGAACTAGCATCAGTCTTAATAAGCCGATGCTTAATTTATACCGCCAGCAACCGTCTTTATGATAACGTAAAAACAGTGTGCAAAAGGCGAGGGTAAAAAACGCAATGGTGTAGTTGACCACAATGACTTTTTCGTGAATAAATAACTGCCATTCAAGCGGCCATAAATAAAAGCCAAACCCCAGCACGGTGCCCATTAATGCAATAGCGCTAATAATGTAGCCAATGTAAACTAAATATACGCGGTCTTTAATACCAAAATAAAGTAATAGGTTATATAGCGAGGCCATTAATAGTACGCCAGCAAAAATTCCCCAAATGCCTGTTTGTGAGCGAACTAAGTCAACAAATACGGTATGGCGATATAAGTGAATTGGGGTTTTACTGATCCCCACGGTATCTATTTTTATGACTAATTGTTGTTTAGACTGACCATCTAGTTTAAAGCGAATATGGGGCACGCTGTACTTAAATAAAGTAAGACGCGGCTCTTTATCACCAAGCTTATAAGTGTCGAGTAGCTGGTTATTACTATTGAGCCTATATATAGTAAGGTGATCCACCATCGGATTATCAAAATGCGCCACCACATCTTCTTGTTGACTGCTTTTGTTTTCTAAATCAAGGCGTAACCAATAATTTTGCTGTTGAAAACTCCAAGGAATATCGTTAAATTTTTGCTGTGTAAACTGCGCTTTATTGTTCATTACTTCTGCGAAGTTTTGTGTTTTACTCTTGTCTATGTAATATGCATGATCAAGATAAACAGGGGTTATTTTATCTATGGTATAGCGAGATGGCATCACAAAGTTTGTTGCCAATGTGCTGATAATAAAAAAGATAAAAATAAGTATTACGACCGCTATCGCATGATAGCGCAAGGTTTTAAATTCCAATATTAACCTGTGCCCTGATTGTTTTTTTATAGTGTAGCAGTAAAAAGCGCAGATAATCTGCGCTTATAAAGTTTAATGAGTAAAACTCAATAATTATTGTTCACGAGCAATTGCACGATAGGCTATATCTGTACGGTATTCCATGCCGTCCCAGCTGATTTCATCAACCAGTTTATAGGCACGTTGTTGCGCTTCGGTAACGGTATTACCTAGTGCCGTTGCACATAATACTCTACCACCGGCAGTTACTACGTTATCGCCATCTTGCTTAGTCCCTGCATGAAAAACTTTTTTGCCTTCAGGGTAAGTTACTTTCAGGCCACTAATCGCATCGCCTTTCGGGTAGCTATCTGGGTAGCCTTTGGCAGCTAAAACAACACCTACAGCAGCGCGTGAATCAAACTCAATGGTAGTTTTATCAAGCTCTACACGGTTAGCAGCTTCAATCAGCTCAACTAAATCTGATTGCAAACGTAGCATCATAGGTTGTGTTTCAGGGTCGCCAAAACGACAGTTATATTCAATTACTTTTGGTGTGCCGGTGTCATCTATCATTAAGCCTGCATATAAAAAGCCAGTGTACGGGTGGCCTTCGCTAGCCATACCTTCTACCGTAGGGTAAATCACTTCATTCATAATGCGTTGATGAATTTCATCAGTCACTACCGGTGCCGGAGAATAAGCGCCCATACCGCCAGTATTTGGGCCAGCATCGCCATTGTAAGCACGTTTATGATCTTGGCTAGTTGCAAATGGCAGTACGTTTTCACCATCAACCATTACGATAAACGACGCTTCTTCACCTTCTAAAAACTCTTCGATGACAACGCGGCTGCCAGCTTCACCAAAGGCATTACCCGCAAGCATATCGCGAATGGCTTCTTCTGCATCGCGTTCATCCATAGCTACAATCACGCCTTTACCTGCCGCTAAACCATCGGCTTTTATAACAATCGGTGCGCCTTTCTCTTTTAAATAGGCAAGCGCAGGGTCGATTTGTTCAAACGTTTGGTAATCAGCGGTTGGGATAGCATGACGTGCTAAAAAGTCTTTAGTGAACGATTTAGACCCTTCAAGCTGGGCTGCACCTGCTGTTGGGCCAAAAATAGCTAAGCCGTGTTCACGAAACTTATCAACAACACCTAATACTAGCGGCACTTCTGGACCAACAATGGTTAGCTCAACATTATTTTGTTGTGCAAAGCTAAGTAGCCCATCAAGATCTTCAACGTTAATTGCTACGTTCTCAAGTTTTGGCTCAAGGGCTGTGCCCGCATTACCTGGAGCAACATAAACAGTGTTTACTTTTGTATTTTGAGCGGCCTTAAACGCAAGTGCGTGTTCGCGGCCGCCGCTGCCAATGACTAATACATTCATGGCGAATATCCTATTTAAAGCGGTTTTTTAAATTTCAGCGTCATACGGTCGCTTTCACCTATGGCTTTATATTTAGCGGCATCTTGCTCGCCAAGTCTAAGGCTCGGTGGAAGGGTCCATACCCCTTTAGGGTGATCGGCTGTATCAAGAGGGTTTGCATTAATATCGCTTTTTGCTTCAAGTTCAAAACCTGCTTGTTCAGCAAGTGCAATAACCACACTCTGCTTCATATAACCTGATGACTTTTGCATTTCATCGGCTTGCTCTTCGGGTAGGCGATGTTCAACTACGCCTAAAGTGCCGCCAGGCTTAAGTGCTGTATAAAAAGACTTAAATGCATTGCTTGCTGCGTCTTTGTCTTTACTCATGAACCAATTATGGACATTACGAAAAGTAAGTACCATATCGGCGCTACTTGCAGGGGCAATATCTAAATGAGTAGAAGGAGCAAACTCAGTAAGTTTAACGTCACTAAAGCGGGCATCTTCAGCGATTTTAGCTTTAAAACCAGCAAGAGAACGTTGGTAGTAACCTACCGATGAATCAGCAGGAAAATGCGCGGCATAATAGGTGCCTTGCTCTTTTAGTGCTGGCGCTAAAATTTCACTATACCAACCACCGCCAGGCGCAATTTCTACCACAGTCATTGTTGGTTTAAAGCCAAAAAACTCGAGGGTTTCTACAGGATTGCGGTATTGGTCGCGTTCACTGCTGCGCTCGCTTGCTTTAACTGCATTTGTTAATGCTGAGTCGTGGCCATGGTTGTGTGCCAATGCCATTGTTGAGCTTAATGACAGTGTGGCAACCAGTAGAGATTTTAGTGCAAATTTCATCGTCTAATCCTTCACATTATAATTGTTAGTCATGGTTATAGAATAAGCAGAATACGTGAATTTGATGCAAACAAAAAGAGCTAACTGAAGCAGTTAGCTCTTTAAGCGATTAATGGCGGAAATGGCGCATACCCGTAAACACCATTGCCATACCAGCTTCATCAGCTGCGGCAATTACTTCTTCATCGCGCATTGAACCACCCGGTTGAATAACCGCGGTAATACCTGCTGCGGCTGCAGCATCAATGCCATCACGGAATGGGAAAAATGCATCTGATGCCATGACTGAGCCTTTAACTTCAAGGTTTTCATCAGCGGCTTTAATACCGGCAATTTTAGCTGAGTAAACACGGCTCATTTGGCCTGCGCCAACACCAATAGTCATACCGTCGCGGGCATAAACAATGGCGTTTGATTTAACAAATTTAGCCACTTTCCAACAGAACAGTAAGTCTTTAAGTTCTTGCTCAGAAGGCTGGCGCTTAGAAACAACCGTTAAGTCGCCTTGCGTTACCATACCTAAATCACGGTCTTGAATTAGAACGCCGCCATTAACGCGTTTAATGTCATGGCCTGTGCCTTTAGCTGAAAACTCGCCACACTCTAATAAGCGAACATTTTGCTTAGCCGAGACTATTTGAGCCGCTTCTGCACTTACGCTTGGTGCGATAATAACTTCAACAAATTGACGTTCAACAATCGCTTGTGCAGTTTTTGCGTCAAGTTCTTGGTTAAAAGCAATAATGCCGCCAAACGCTGACGTTGGATCAGTTTTAAAGGCGCGATCGTATGCTTCTAAGATATTTTCGCCAATTGAAACACCACATGGATTAGCATGTTTTACAATAACACACGCCGGTACATCAAATTCTTTAACACACTCAAGTGCGGCATCGGTATCGGCAATATTGTTAAACGATAATGCTTTACCTTGTAGCTGAGTGGCTGTCGCCACTGACGCTTCAGTGATGTCGTTTTCAACATAAAACGCGGCATCTTGATGCGAATTTTCACCGTAACGCATATCTTGCTTTTTAGTGAATTGCATATTAATAGTACGTGGGAACTTAGTATCTTCAGCGGCTTCTTCTGTGTAATCAGGAACCATTTTACCGAAGTAATTAGCAATCATACCATCGTATTGCGCTGTATGTTCATAAGCGGCAATAGCTAGATCAAAGCGGGTTTTGTAAGTAGTTGAGCCGTTGTTATTTTGCATTTCGCTAATAATACGGTCATAGTCGTTTGCGTTAACAACAATCGTCACATCTTTGTGATTTTTAGCTGCTGCACGCACCATGGTTGGGCCGCCAATATCGATGTTTTCTATAGCATCTTCAAGGCTGCAGTTTTCTTGAGCGACAGTATTCGCAAAGGGGTATAAGTTAACTACAACGATGTCGATAGCAGAAATGTTGTTATCTGCCATTACGCCTTCATCTTGGCCACGACGAGCAAGAATACCGCCATGAATTTTTGGGTGTAGGGTTTTTACGCGACCATCCATGATCTCAGGGTGTCCGGTGTGATCTGATACTTCGGTAACTTTAATCGCATTATCAGCAAGTAGTTTACAAGTGCCGCCAGTTGAAAGTATTTCAACACCTTGTGCTTCTAGTGCAAGGGCAAATTCAACAATACCGGTTTTGTCTGACACACTCAAAAGTGCGCGACGTATAGGACGATGTGTATCCATTGTAGTTTGATTTCCTCAGTTAATGAGCTAGCTTAGAAGCGCGTATTTTAACTGATTACGACTCAAAAAACGACTTATAACGACCCATAAAGCGTGAGCATTTTGCAATTTCGTTAATAAATTTTACAGATAAAAAAAGCACCCTAAGGTGCTTTTTTAAGAGTGTTTTATAAAACACTCAGTGTATTGAATCAGTAAGCGCGGTAAAGCAATTACGGCATCAATACCTTAGGTATTAGTTCATACCGTATTTTTTTAGCTTTTTACGTAAAGTACCACGGTTGATACCTAGTAAAATTGCCGCACGAGTCTGGTTGCCACGTGTGTAAGTCATTACTTCTTCAAGCAATGGCGCTTCTAGCTCAGAAAGAACAAGGTCGTAAACGTCTTGCACATCTTGACCGTTAAGCTGTTTTAAGTAGTGGTGAACAGCTTTTTTTACTGCATCACGCAATGGCTGCGGTTTCTCGTGTGACTGAACATGAGGGTTTGTGATAAATGGAGAAGTCACGTTTTGTTCGAACATTATAAAGTCTCTTTCTTTCTTAGTTAGCTGCTAGTGTTTTAAAGTATTGCTCTAATGCGACGACCTGTTCCTCGGAATTGTCGAGCGCATTAAATACTCGCCTAAACTGACCGTCACTGTCATGGGTTTGCAAATACCAAGATACATGTTTGCGAGCGATTCGTGCTCCCATTGGCTCACCGTAAAACATATGGAGGTTGGTTAAATGCTCCATTAAAATACTGCGCACCTCTGCAATAGCAGGTGGCTGCATATGTTCACCAGTTCGCAAATAGTGGTCTATCTCCCTAAATATCCAAGGGCGACCTTGGGCGGCTCGACCAATCATGATGGCATCTGCACCCGTATAGTCCAAAACCTGCTTTGCTTTTTCAGGTGATGTAATATCACCATTAGCAACCACAGGTATCGACACTGAACGTTTTATATCCCTAATTGTGGCGTACTCAGCATCACCTTTGTACATACATGCGCGCGTGCGCCCATGTACAGCCAGTGATGCAATGCCATAACGTTCAGCTATTCTTGCAATCTCTACACCATTACGGTTGTCCTGATCCCATCCAGTACGGATTTTAAGTGTTACAGGTATATCAACCGCATTAACGACGGCATCAATAATCTCTTCCACGAGTTCTGGAAACTGTAATAAGGCTGAGCCTGCAAGTTTCTTGTTCACTTTTTTTGCTGGGCACCCCATATTGATATCTATGATCTGTGCACCGTTTGCAACATTGAATTGTGCGGCCTGTGCCATAAGCTCAGGGTCTGCTCCTGCAATTTGCACCGCACGTATACCCGACTCACCAGAATGATCCATTCGGTTCATCGACTTTTCGGTTTTCCAAACCTTCGGATTAGACGACAGCATTTCAGACACAGCAAGGCCAGCGCCTAAACGACGACATAACTGTCTAAATGGTCTGTCTGTTATGCCCGCCATAGGCGCGACAATGACATTATTCTCAAGTTGGTATGAACCGATACGCACGATATTCAATAGGCCTCTTTTCAAGGGGCGCTAAGTTTACGGCTTTTTGCGCAAAAATCAAAGGCTATAAATTGAACAAAAGTGACTTTTTTTTGCTCTTTTCGTATTGACATTTGATAACCGTATGACGAAGCGGTTTATTTGTGTGAATTTTGAACGGTCGTTGTTTTTATAATAAAAAATCTTTATTTTTTATTATGTAAAAAAATAGTAAAGCCTGTTAAATACAGGCTCTAGAAACGACTTTTGAGTTAATACTCTAAACTTTGAAAAAACGCACTATTATGCTTTTTTAATGCCACTGACTCGGGTCCAGTCGCCTTCAATGGCAATCTCATCAAGTTCAATAAAGGGCGCATATATATCGGCAACCGATTTTGCTTGCTCTTCTAAAATGCCCGACATGGCAATTTTACCGCCTGGTTTTAATAGTCCTAAAATCACACTATGAAGCTCACGCAGAGGTTGCGCTAAAATATTTGCCACAACAATATCGGCTGTAAATTCAGGTTGGTTTTCTGGTAGATAAACTTCAAGCTTGTCAGCAACGCCATTACGGTTAGCGTTATCTAAGCTTGCTTCTAGCGCTTGCGGGTCAATGTCTATCCCTATCATGCGCTCTGCACCTAGTTTAATTGCTGCAATGCCTAATATGCCTGAACCACAACCAAAATCGACTACCGTTTTGCCGCTTAAGTCTTGGCTTTCAAGCCACTTTAAACACAGCGCGGTGGTGGCGTGCGTGCCAGTACCAAATGCAAGGCCAGGATCAAGTAGCACATTGACTGCGTCAGGGTCTGGAATATCGCGCCAGCTAGGGCAAATCCATAGTTTTTCGCCAAATTGAATAGGGTGGAAGTTATCCATCCACTCACGTTCCCAATCTTTGTCTTCGAGTTGCTCGATTTTGTAAACTAAATTGTCTTTGAGCTCATCATGGCGCTTTAATAACGCAACCACGGCGTTCATATCGTGATTAGCTTCGAACAGACCAATTACTGTGGTATCAGCCCAAAAAACGACAGTGCCAATTTTGGGTTCGTAAATAGGGGTGTCTTTAGCATCAATAAAAGTAACAGAAGCACTACCAGCTTCCATTAATAAGTCACTAACTGCATCTGCGGTTGCAGCATTGGCATTGATACGGATTTGGATCCAAGCCATGTTTATTTCCTTGAAATAGAAAAAAGGCCGCTACAGCGGCCTTTTGAGTTAACTCATAATGTAACGCTAGATTATTTAGCGTCTAAAAAGCTTTTCAGTAAATCAGAGCGAGAAGGGTGACGTAATTTACGTAGTGCCTTCGCTTCAATTTGACGAATACGCTCACGTGTTACATCAAACTGCTTACCTACTTCTTCCAACGTGTGGTCGGTATTCATATCAATACCAAAACGCATACGTAGTACTTTCGCTTCACGGGCAGTTAAGCCAGCGAGCACATCGTTAGTTGCGCCACGAAGAGACTCCATTGTTGCCGAATCGATAGGCGAATCAATAGTAGTATCTTCAATGAAGTCGCCTAAGTGCGAATCTTCATCATCACCAATCGGTGTTTCCATTGAAATTGGCTCTTTTGCAATCTTAAGTACCTTACGGATTTTATCCTCAGGCATCATCATGCGTTCAGCTAATTCTTCTGGATTTGGCTCACGACCCATTTCTTGTAACATTTGACGTGAAATACGGTTCAATTTATTGATCGTTTCAATCATATGTACTGGAATACGGATCGTTCTTGCTTGGTCAGCAATAGAGCGAGTAATTGCTTGGCGAATCCACCACGTAGCATAAGTGGAGAACTTATAACCACGACGGTATTCAAACTTATCAACCGCTTTCATCAAACCAATATTACCTTCTTGAATTAAATCCAAGAACTGTAAACCACGGTTGGTGTATTTTTTAGCG
Organism: Pseudoalteromonas sp. US3C1004; assembly: GCF_048401065.1. GTDB lineage: Bacteria > Pseudomonadota > Gammaproteobacteria > Enterobacterales > Alteromonadaceae > Pseudoalteromonas > Pseudoalteromonas undina. The sequence goes on along the minus strand of NZ_CP183073.1, from coordinate 2,757,154 downwards.
ATTGAAATTACCAGACGTAAGTTCGCTTCTACCATCTCTTTTTTAGCACGGCGCGCTTTCGCTTCACCAATACTCATGCGACGGTTTATATCTTTAATACGTTCAATGCTTAAGCCAGTGCTTTCTTCCATTGAAGAAAGTTTGCTAATACAACGAAGTATTTCAGGCTTCACTTCTTCAAGTTTAGCTGAATGCTTTTCGTTAGCTGCAATTTCAATATCAAGCCATGCTGTGTCAGTTTCGTTGTTTGCAAAGTGCTTAACAAAGGTTTTCTTTGGAAGCTTTGAAACTTGTACTGCATGCTTCATGATAAGACGTTCTTGAACGCGAACTCGGTCCATCATTTCACGCATGTTATTAACCATGCGGTCAAATTGTTTAGGCACAAGTTTAAAGGTTCTGAACAACTCACCAATTTCTAAAATTGCGGCTTGAGATTCTGGATGAGAGCGACCTTTTTTATCGAATGTTTCACGTGCTTTAGTGTATAAATCACGTAAGTTTTCGAAATGGATGCGCGCTTCTTCAGGATCTGGACCTGTATCTACTTCTTCTTCGTCTTCATCATCGCTGTCATCATCATCGTCGCTGTCATCAAGCTGTTTTTCGCTTAATTCAGAACCAATGTTAGTGGCAGCAATTGGTGGTGCTTCGTCTGCATCAGGATCGAAAAAGCCAGAGATAATGTCGCTAAGGCGCATCTCTTCAGCTTCAAACTTATCCCACTGTTCAAGTAGGTAAGTGATCGCTTCTGGGTATTCAGCAACCGAAATCTGTACTTGGTTAATGCCTTCTTCAATACGTTTAGCGATAACAATTTCGCCTTCACGGGTAAGAAGTTCAACAGTACCCATTTCACGCATGTACATGCGAACAGGGTCTGTTGTACGGCCGATTTCTTTTTCTACAGTAGCAAGGGCTGCAGCGGCAGCTTCCGCTGCGTCTTCGTCTGTCGTGGTTTCTTGCATCATTAATTCATCAGCATCAGGCGCGTTTTCGCTAACCTTGATACCCATGTCATTAATCATGCTAATGATATCTTCTACTTGATCTGAGTCGATAATATCTTGTGGAAGGTGATCATTAACTTCTGCAAAAGTTAAGTAACCTTGCTCTTTACCTTTTTGAATCAGAAGTTTTAATTGTGACTGAGGAGTTGGATCCATAGAGATTGTTTCTTCCACTCTGATAAGTTGATACAACAGGCGCCATCATGGAGTTTGCTCAAAGGCTAACCAGAATAATGTGACGCAGTGAATAGCACAGTATAACAGCCTAAATCAAATCTGACTAGCCGTTAGTCGTTTTTAACGCTGTCATTAGCAAATGACATTCTAGTCGTTCATCGCTATTTAAGCCCTGTGTCTTGTCTTTTATTAATAGGGTCTCTAGTCGATAATTTAAACACTGATCTTCAATAAATTTAAAAGTATTTTGAAAAACAGTCTCTAAACGCTCTTCATCTATTTGATGTTGCCATGTCGCCAACTTAGTTAATGGCTCATAGTCATCAGTGTCTCTAAATGATTCGAGAATTTGTGCAGTGGTAATGCCATCTTTTTGTAACGCTTGATGTTGTAGGCGTAATAACAAGCCGATTCCTGCAATATTCATTTGTGCTAAATCAGGCAAGTAGGGCACGCTTTTTGCCAAATTAGGGTGCTGAACTAAAATGCCTATCGCTTGGCGCATCGGTGTAATTTTAAATTTACGTTCAATTGCCTGCTGCTGTTTTGGTGTTTTTAAGTGATTATTGAGTTGCTCACGGGTGCGACCAATTAATCTGCCAAGTTGCTCCAAGATATTTTCTTGATAAAACTCACTTGGGATTTTTTCAATTAATGGCAGTGCTGCACTGAGTAACTTAGCCTTACCGGAATCGAGCGTTAAATCAATTTCTTTACTGAGTTTATTAAACAGCACTTTAGTGAAGTCATCGGCGTTTTCTAGCCGCTGCTCAAAAGCCTCTTTACCTTCTTGTTGAACGAGTGAATCAGGGTCTTCACCATCAGGTAGAAATACAAAATGCAGTGCTTTGCCATCGTTTAAGTAAGGAAGTGCATTTTCCAGTGCACGCCACGCGGCATCTTTACCTGCACGGTCACCGTCGTAGCAACAAATAACTTTGTCAGTGGTTCTAAATAAGGTATGCATATGCTCGCTGGTTGTCGCTGTGCCGAGTGCGGCAACTGCGTATTCTATGCCTTGTTCAGCCAGCGCAACAACGTCCATATAACCTTCTACTATGAGTACATGATCGAGTTTTTTATGTGCTTGTTTTGCTTCATAAAGGCCGTAAAGTTCAAAGCCTTTGTGGAATATTCGTGTTTCAGGAGAGTTTAAATATTTTGGCCCCTGATCTGCTTGCATTACACGGCCACCAAAAGCAATGACGCGACCGCGTTTATCACGAATAGGAAACATTAAACGATCACGGAAAAAATCGAATTGCTTACCTGGCGTTTTTTCAGATGCGAGCTTTAGCTCAACTAATTGCTCTTTTTGTTCTTGATTACGTCCAAGCTGTTGGCAGAGGCCTTCCCATTCGCTGGGCGCATAGCCCATCATAAACTTTTTAACTGTTGCGCCGCTTAAGCCGCGACCTTTTACATAGTCTATTACTGTTTCAGAATTACTATGATGTTTTAACTGGTGTTGATAAAAACGCGCTGCATGGAGCATTAAATCGTAGTCAGAACGTTTTTGTGCTGCGGTGCGTTCTGGGCCATTACTACTTCCTTGTTCGCGAGGAACATCTAGGTTAAGTAAACTGGCTAGCTCTTCAATTGCATCAACAAACTCAAGTTTGTCATATTCCATAACAAAAGAAATAGCATTGCCGTTAGCGCCACAGCCAAAGCAATGATAAAACTGTTTATCTTGCGATACAGTAAACGAAGGCGATTTTTCATTGTGAAAAGGACAGCAAGCTTGATAGTCTTTGCCTGCTTTTTTCAACCCTACCTTTGAGTCAATCAGATCGACAATATCGGTTCGTGCCAATAAATCATCGATAAAGTTGCGTGGGATCTTTCCAGCCATTGTTTAAAGTACAGCCCTAAGGTAAATATAAAAGTGTTAAAAGCGAATTATAATACGCAGAGATTGGAACACAAATGCATATTTTTTTGAAGTGCTCTAAACGAAGAAACCGAGCTCAAGGCTCGGTTTACTTCAATCATACTTAATGTATGTGGGAGTATTAGGCAGTTAATCGTTGCTTAATTAAACCTGAGATTTTACCCATATCGGCACGACCTTCGGCTTTGCTTTTGATTATACCCATTACTTTACCCATGTCTTGCATACCTGCTGCGTTAGTATCAGCAATAGCCGCGTCAATGAGAGCAATGATTTCTTCTTCACTCAATTGTTGAGGTAAAAAAGCTTCAAGTGCTGTAATCTCATTGGCTTCAATTTCAGCTAAATCATCACGCCCAGCATCTTTGTACTGAGTGTAAGAGTCGCGACGTTGTTTAACAAGCTTCACTATAACGGAGGTAATACCTGCGTCGTCTAGTGTTATTTGCTCGTCAATTTCACGTTGCTTGATTGCAGCAAGTACCATGCGAATAGGATTAAGACGTTGTTTGTCTTTAGCTCTCATCGCATCTTTTTGCGCATCTTTTAGCGTTATTAAAAGGCTCATTTATACAAGACCTAATATATTAGTATAATTTAACGCGACGAGCGTTATCACGAGAAAGTTTTTTCATGTGACGTTTAACAGCAGCTGCTTTTTTACGCTTACGCTCAGCTGTTGGTTTTTCATAGTGCTCGCGACGACGAACTTCTGAAAGGATACCTGCTTTTTCACATGAACGCTTGAAGCGACGAAGTGCTACGTCAAACGGTTCGTTCTCTCTTACTTTAATTACTGGCATTAAAAATTCACCTACCTAAATTATGAGCGTTGCTCAAGTTGATCAAACATTGATCAAGTGGTTCAAAAATGGTGCGGTATTGTAATCCGAAGCAACACCACATGTAAAGGATAATATTAACAGAAACCCGACCGCTAAAACAGTGCTAATTTATATGCCGTTGGTATAGCCTGCAAAAAACTTGCCCAGCTTTTTTCTCTTTTATTAACAACCAGTTATTAGGTGCTTTGAACGAAGTTAACTCGGTTTCTACTTCAACATATATTAGTGCGTCAGGGTCGAGCCATTGATTATTTTCTAATAAATCACAGCATGATTGGGCTAAATTTTTGCGAAATGGCGGGTCAATAAAAACTAAATTAAATGTGTCATTGGTGTTTTTGCTTTCAAGAAAGGTCAGGGTATTAGTATTGAGTACCTGTGCATTTTGCGCATTAAGGGTGGCAACATTTTGCGTTAGCTGTTTTGCTGCTAACGGATCAAGCTCTAAAAATGTGGTGTTTTTAGCAAAGCGAGATAGCGCTTCGAACCCTAAACCTCCGGAACCGGCAAAGCAATCGAGAGTACGCGCATCGCGGGTATCGTGCATTAACCAATTAAATACTGTTTCTTTTATTCTGTCGGTTGTAGGGCGCAAGCCTTGAACGTCTTTTACTGGCAGTTTTCGACCGCGAAATTGGCCGCTAATGATTCTAATAACGCCATCGACTGATTTATGGGTGGTGTTATTTGGTGTGATTTTTTTTCTCATTTAACTCACTAAAAATTGGTATCTATGATCTAGCTCAGATAATATTGCAATCATATCACGGCGTGTCATTTTTCAACTGCGCTAAAAGTGTTACTATTATGCACCCTCGAGGATAACGTGTTGCTAAAAAGCAATTATTTAGGCTTAAAAGCACGCTATCATTATCGTTAGTTTATCAGATTTTTATAAGTGGTTATTAGCAAGTATGGCAAAAAAAAGTAAATTCATGTCGTGGCTCGGTTTTGGCAAGTCAGATAAAAAACAAGCAGAAGCTGATAAACAACAAGCATTGGCAAACGAGCAGGCAGAAAAAGCCGAACAGGAGCGCTTAGCAGCAGAGAAAGCCGAGGCAGAGCGTTTGCAAGCTGAAGCCGAACGTTTAGAACAAGCCCGAATTGCAGCTGAACAAGCTGAAGCAGAACGTTTAGCGCAAGAGCAAGCTGAAAAAGCCGAACAACAAATAGCTGCCGAAAAAGCAGAGACAGAGCGTTTAGAGCAAGAAAAACAGGCGCAAGCACAACGCGCTGCGGCAGCAGAAAAACAAGCGATTGAACAAGCTAACGCTGAGCTATTGGCTAAACAACAGGCAGATGCCGAGCAGCAAAGACAAGAGCAAGCTCAACGTTTAGCTGAGCAAGAAGCGCAAATGTTGTTAGAGCAAGAGCGTATAGCAGCTGAAAAAGCAGAAGCTGAACGTTTAGAACAAGAAAAACAGGCGCAAGCACAACGCGCGGCGGAGGCAGAAAAACGAGCGATTGAACAAGCTAACGCTGAGCTATTAGCTAAACAACAGGCGGATGCAGAGCAGCAAAGACAAGAGCAAGCTAAACGTTTAGCTGAACAAGAAGCGAAAATGTTGTTAGAGCAAGAGCGTATCGCGGCTGAACAAGCTGAGCATGAGCGTTTAGAGCAACAGCGTATTGCAGCAGAGCAAGCTGAAAATGAGCGCTTAGAACAACAGCGTATTGCAGCAGAGCAAGCTGAGAATGAGCGCTTAGAACAACAGCGTATTGCAGCAGAGCAAGCTGAGCAAGCTGAGCATGAGCGCTTAGAACAACAACGCATAGCAGCAGAGCAAGCTGAGAATGAGCGCTTAGAACATCAGCGTATTGCAGCAGAGCAAGCTGAGAATGAGCGCTTAGAGCAACAGCGTATTGTAGCAGAGCAAGCTGAAAATGAGCGTTTAGAACAACAGCGTATTGCAGCAGAGCAAGCTGAGCATGAGCGTTTAGAGCAACAGCGCATTGCAGCAGAGCAAGCAGAGAATGAACGTTTAGAGCAAGAACGTATTGCAGCTGAAGAAGAGGCTGAGCGTCTAGAGCAACAGCGACTGACCACAGAGCTTGCAGAGGAAGAAGCAAAAAAAGCGGAAAAACCTAAAAAAGAAGGCTTTTTCTCTCGACTTAAAAAAGGCTTACTTAAAACTCGAGTTAATATTGGCTCTGGTTTTTCGTCAATTTTTAGCGGTAAAAAAATTGACGACGAGTTATTTGAAGAGCTAGAGACTCAGTTACTTACTGCTGATCTCGGTGTTGATACCACCATGAAGCTCATTGATAATTTAACTGATGCAGCCGATCGCAAGCAACTTAAAGATGGTGATGCGCTTTATGAGCTTATGAAACAAGAAATGGCAACTATGCTAAAAACAGCAGAGCAGCCTTTAGAAATACCAGCAGATAAAAAACCTTTTGTTATTTTAATGGTAGGGGTAAACGGCGTAGGTAAAACCACCACCATTGGTAAAATGGCCAAGCAATTCCAAAATCAAGGTAAGTCGGTCATGCTTGCTGCCGGTGATACTTTTAGAGCTGCAGCGGTAGAGCAGCTTCAAGTATGGGGTGAACGCAACAGCATTCCGGTAATAGCTCAACATACAGGTGCTGATAGTGCATCGGTAGTATTTGATGCTTTTCAAGCTGCAAAAGCACGTAATGTCGATGTGTTAATTGCTGATACAGCAGGGCGCTTGCAAAATAAAGATAACTTAATGCAAGAGCTTGAAAAAATAGCCCGTGTAATGAAAAAAGTAGACCCTGATGCACCTCATGAAGTGATGCTGACTATTGATGCTGGTACAGGCCAAAATGCAATTAGCCAAGTAAACCTATTTAATCAATGTGTAGGTTTAACCGGTATCACATTATCAAAGCTTGATGGTACTGCTAAAGGTGGGGTTATTTTTGCCGTTGCCGATAAGTTTAATATTCCTATTCGTTACATTGGCGTAGGTGAAAGTATTGATGATTTACGTACCTTCAAGAGCGATGACTTTATTGACGCGCTATTTAGTCAAGATGAGGACGACGCTTAATTTACCAAAAGGGAGCCTGCTCCCTTTTTAATTGCGAGGAATACCATTTTATTTAGAGCCTAAGGCTAACAATAAATTGGCAATAATAAAAAATGATAAATTTTCAGCAAGTAAGTAAAACCTATGCCGGTGGACACCGCGCGCTTGAAAAAGTGAACTTTCATATAAAGCCTGGCGAATTGGCCTTTCTAACTGGCCACAGTGGGGCTGGTAAAAGTACACTATTAAAGCTTATTAGCTTAATGGAACGTCCTTCTGCAGGAAACGTGTTTATTAATGGCGTGGATTTAAATAAATTAAATTCCCGTCAAATTCCGTATGCACGTCGCGACATTGGTATTATTTTTCAAAATCATCGATTATTAGAGCGATACACGGTATTTGATAACGTTGCTTTGCCCTTAATTATTGAAGGGACTCACCACAAGCAAATTGCCAAACGTGTGCATGGAGCGCTTGATAAAGTGGGCTTGTTAGATAAAGTGCGCTGTCACCCTTCTACACTTTCTGGTGGTGAACAACAACGAGTAGGGATTGCACGAGCCATCGTCAATTCGCCACCTATATTGCTAGCCGATGAACCTACCGGTAACTTAGACCCTGAATTATCAATGGAAATATTACGCCTGTTTGAAGACTTTAATAAACATGGCACCACGGTTTTAATTGCCACTCATGATTTGGGCTTAGTGTCACGGATGAAGTACCGCAGTTTAACGCTTCATGATGGACGAATGAGCCAAGATCCACTGGCTGAGGGGGTATTATGAGTTTACTGTTCAAAAGCCGTCAAAATAGTAATGATAAACAAAAAAAGTCAGTATTCTCTGGCGGTTACTTTTTTATTATTAATATTTTTCGCCAAGGTGTGTACAGCCTAGGAGAAATGTGGCGCACGCCATTGGCTTCAATGATGACCATTGCAGTACTCGGTTTGAGTTTAACGTTGCCTGCAACACTATATTTAGTGGTAAAAAATGTGCAGCAAGTGAGTAGTGGTTTTGAGCAAGCCAGCGAAATATCCTTATTTGTAAAAGAAAATATGAGCGAGCAAGAAACGCAAACCTTAGTTAAACGCTTAGCGCTATATCCCGAAATACAAACTGTGACTTTTATTTCTCGCACTGAGGCTTTGGATGAGTTCAAAGAAATGTCTGGCTTTGGTCAGGCTTTAGAATATTTAGATACCAACCCGTTACCGAATGTAGTTTTAGTCACACCAACACAACGACATAGCCAACCTAATGCAGCTAAGCAATTGCTTAAAAAACTTGAAGCCGAACGCGAAGTTGACTTTGGTAAGCTTGATATTGCTTGGCTTGAGCGCCTAAATGCATTACTAAGTTTGCTAAAAGAGAGTGTAATTACTATTGCGCTATTATTACTTACCTCAGTGACGCTTATTATAGGCAATACAATTCGTTTATCTATTATGGATAAAAAAGAAGAAATACAGGTAATGAAGCTAGTAGGGGCAACCAATACCTTTATACACGCTCCCTTTTTATGGACTGGCATTTGGTATGGCGTGATTGGCGGATTGTTTGCCTTTATTTGTGTAGCATTAATGATGTGGTGGCTATCTGCTGCAGTAAGCAGTGTTGCAGGGGTGTATCAAACCAGTTTTACGCTAATAGGGCTTAGTCTTAATGAGTTTGGCGCGTTGGTATTACTTGCTACTAGTTTAGGTTTTATAGGTTCTTACTTATCGGTTAATCGTTACATCTCAGAAATAGAACCTGATAAGGTTTAGGGCTCTAATATAATTCTTAAAACTGTCATGTTTTAAGTTTAAAATAATAAAAAAGCCAAAGCAAAAAGGTTATTTTTGTTTTGGCTAAATCAATTCATAGGTTATTCAGTCGCCTAGCGTAGACTGACTTAACACTAAAAAAACCACTTGATTTATGATTCAAAAAAGTTTTAAATTCAAGTTAGCACTCTTACTAAAAGAGTGCTAAGATGGTTTCAAATGTTTATCACCGAGGTGAAAAATGAGTAAAGATTTATACGCAATGGCACTTACAGTTGGGCAACAAAGCGCAAGTATGGACGGCTACCTTCAAGCTGTTAGTACTATTCCTATGCTTAAAGTTGAGCAAGAGCAGGAACTTGCAAAAAGACTTCAGGAAGAAGGCGATCTTAGTGCTGCAAAGCAACTCATTATGTCGCATTTGCGCTTTGTAGCGCACATAGCTAAAAGCTACTCGGGTTACGGTTTACCTCAAGCTGATTTAATTCAAGAAGGTAACATCGGACTGATGAAAGCAGTAAAACGTTTTGACCCATCAGTGGGTGTACGTTTGGTTTCATTTGCCGTTCATTGGATTAAAGCCGAAATTCATGAGTTTGTGCTTAAAAACTGGCGTATCGTTAAAGTAGCGACGACCAAAGCACAACGTAAATTGTTTTTTAACTTACGTAAAAATAAAAAGCGTTTAGGTTGGTTTAACCAAGCTGAAGTGAGCACAGTAGCTAGCGAGCTAGGTGTGAGTGAAAAAGAAGTACGTGAAATGGAATCGCGTATGAGCGGCCAAGACATGGGCTTTGATTTAACTGGCGACGATAATGATGACGCGCCAACTAGTACTTACTCACCGGTACAGTACTTAACCGATGGTTCTGCTGATTTAGCTGACGACATTGAACAGCAACAATGGCAAGAACAGTCACATACGCGTTTATTTAGCGCTTTGAAAACTCTCGATGAGCGTTCTCAAGATATTGTTAGTGCTCGTTGGCTGTCAGACGATAAAGCAACACTGCAAGAGCTGGCTGAAAAATACAGCGTATCAGCAGAGCGTGTTCGCCAGCTGGAAAAAACAGCAATGAAAAAATTACAAAGCGCGATGAGTTAATCGCACTAAAAACTGATTAAGCCCTGCATGAAAATGCGGGGCTTTTTTTTAACTAAAAAAGCTAACTAAAAAGGTTAATAGAAAGTATCGTTTTTCTTGTTCTGCTTACCTCTAGTCACATCTATGTATCTTTTAATTAAATATACGCTATTTAAAATTAATGAATAAGTTTGGTTTTAATTTAAATACATGATTTTAGTTTGTTTTTAATTTGGGTATATGAAAATATTCGCGCACCTGAGCGACTTATCGCTCAAATCGTAGCCTAAATTAAGTCATTTAATTGCTGGTTTGTTGCCTTTCAATTTCATTTAACGCGAGTATTTACACTCAATATGAACTCATATTCACTAAAGAAAAAAATCTTGCTATCGGTCGTTCTTGCCCTAGCCGTTATTATTGTACTGCTGTCGTGGAATAGCTATACCTCTCAAAAAGCGTTACTGCTAAAAAGCAGTATTGATAACGTAAGCCAATCTGGTAAGCAACAAGCTACGAGTATTGAAGATTGGCTAGCTAGTCGTCAGCAGATAATTAAATCGGTTGCGAATAAGGTTGAGGGCAACACGCTCAGCGCACTTCAGCAAGCAGCATTTTCAGGTGGCTTTCAGTTAACTTACTTTGGAGATAGTAGCGGAAAAATGACTGACTCTGATCCCAGTATTGATCGCACCGGCTACGATCCGCGCACTCGTCCATGGTATAAACAAGCACTGCTTCAAAGTAGCACCGTAATTACCAAACCTTATTTAGATACCGCGTATAATCTGTTGGTTGTTTCTATTGCTAAAACCACGCAAGGCGGTGTGGTTGCGGGGGATTTATCGATAGAGGCCTTGGTCGATAGCGTCAATACAATGTCTTTGCCTGCAGATGGGTACGCCATTATGATGCATAAAGATGGCACTGTGATTGCCTACAAAGACGCTAGAAAAGTAATGGCAGATATTACGCGTATTGACTCGAAAATAAATCATCAATTAATTTTATCTAACAGTCAAAACGGTGAATTTACTCCTGTTTACTTTGAGAGTGAAGGCCGAGAGAAGCTAGTTTGGGGTGAAAACATTAACAATACAGATTGGCAGTTGTTGTTTGTATTGGATAAACAAACTTTAGAGGCTCCGCTTATTAGTTTATTGCTGACCCAATTAGTGCTGGTTGCAGTAGCACTTTTACTGAGTGTGTTGGCTATTTCATGGTTATTGGGTGTATTGCTCGCCCCTTTGAGCCGAGTGTCGCAAGCTTTATCAACAATTGCAGATGGTAACGGTGATTTAACCCAGCGTATAACTGTTGATACGCAAGATGAAGTTGGGGTTCTGGCTGATAGTTTTAATCGTTTTGTTAGCAGCCAACATGAACTGATCAGTCATATTCGTCAATTAGCTACTGACTTAGACTTTGATGCAGAGAAAAGCTTGATCACCAACCAAAGCAGTGTCAGTGAGTTGCAGCGTCAGCAACAAGAAGTGGCTATGGTTGCTACCGCGGTCACAGAAATGGCGAGTGCAACCCATGAAATTGCCGCTAATGCAGAAAACACCGCAACCGCATCGCAACAATCGGCACAAAGTAGCCGTGAAGGTAAGCTGTTAGTTGATAAAACCAGAAACACGATTAATTCACTCGCGGGCGAAATAGACCAAACTACCACAGTTATTGGTGAATTAAGTTTGCATGCTCAGGCTATATCGAGCATTTTAACTACCATTCAAGAAATTGCTGAGCAAACAAATCTCTTAGCACTTAATGCTGCAATAGAGGCTGCCCGTGCGGGAGAGCAGGGGCGTGGTTTTGCAGTGGTTGCCGATGAGGTGCGCGTGTTATCAAGAAGAACACAAAACTCTACAGCCGAAATTTATACCACTATAGAAACCTTACAAAACACCACTAAAAAAGCAGTGAGCTTGATGGACAGCAGTAAGGGCTATGCCAACAATAGTGTGGATGATGTAAATGCTGCCGCACACGCGCTAGAAGAAATTACTTTGGCGGTAAATGAGATTTCTGATATGGCGGGTCAAATAGCGGTTGCAGCAGAAGAGCAAACGCAAGTGACCAATGAAATTACTAGAAATACGGTTGCTATTAAAGATGTAACCGATGAAATAACTACCTCAGCTACCGCGCATTTAAGCCAAGCCGAAGTATTAAAAGACAGAGCTACAAATCTAAATGCCAAGGTAGCGACATTTGTTTTATAAATACCATACTTATAATTGAGTTAAGTTAACTGTTGGAGTAAGGCGTTCGCTTACTCCATCAGTTTAATGAAATGGCTTGTTGTTGGGCTATTTGTACATACTTACGTTCTACCAGCTGTGATACTGGTACCAGTTCAAATCCCTGCTCGATTAATTGCGGCAAAGCTTGGCGTAAAAAATCGATAGTTTCGGGGTAGGGGTGTGCTATTGCAATGGCAAACTGATATTTAGTTGCTTTTGACTTTAGCTCTTCTAGCCTAAATTGTAGCTGCTCAGGGGTAGTTATATTATCTAAAAATACATGCCGACCAATATTTTCTACCCCCAAAAAGTTAGCTGCATTTTGCGCCTGGCTTAATTCGGTTGTTCGGCTATCGAGAAAATACAACTGACGCTTTTTAAGTACTTCCATGGTCCACTTCATTGCTTGGCTTTGCTGAGTGAGTGCAGAACCCATATGATTATTAACCCCTTTAACTTGTGGCAAACTCGCCAGTGCATTACCGAGTGTTTGTTGAAGTTGTGCTTTATCCATATTTAAAGTAAGTGCCCCAGGGCCTAGCTTTTTACCATTTAAAGCTTGCATAGGCACATGCAACAGGAGCTCTTTATTTGACTGACTAGCAAGGGTTGCAAATATTTGAGAGTAGGGGGTATGAGGCAAAATTGAATAAGACAATTGCCCAGGTAAACTTAGGAATTCTAGGTCACGTTGATGATAACCTATGTCATCGATCACTATGGCTATTTGTTTGGCTTTAACACCATAGGGTGTAGCAAATAGGATTAAAAAAAGCCCAGCTAACACCATTAAATTTATAATTTTCACGTTTTATAATTTTTATTGTCTTTAAATAGTTTACCGTTTTTATTGCATGCTAAGTAGCTGTTTTGCTTTTACTAACTGGATATCGGCTAATTCTTCAGCGTTAAAAACGGTGTTTTGTTCTGATTGTTCATTTTTTATTATAACGGCTTTATTTGTTTGTGGAAGTGTTGTTTGATTAATCGCCACATTTGGAGTTACGCCAATCCCTTCAATAGACTCTCCCAGTGGTGTAAAGTAACGTGCGGTGGTTAGTTTTAAGGCGGTATCGCCGTCGCCTAATGGAATAAGTGATTGCACTGTTCCTTTACCAAACGACTGACTCCCTACTATTTTTGCACGTAGATTTTCTTTTAACGCTGCAGCCAGTATTTCTGCTGCTGAGGCTGAATTTTCATTAATCAGGACAACAATCGGAGCACCTTTCAAAATATCGCCGCGTTTAGCGTAAAAAGATTGATTCGAATCATAAAAGCGCCCTTTGGTCGTTACAATTAAGCCATCTTGGAGAAACAGGTCTGCTACCGCAACTGCACTCTTTAAAGTGCCTCCTGGGTTATCTCGTAAATCAATAATTAGGCCTTTTAATGAATGGCCATAATGGTTTTGCATGGCGGCTATTTGCAAGGCAACTTCATGCAAAGTGTGATTAGAAAAGTTATTAATAGCGATATAACCGCTACCTGAGTCAAGTAGTTGCTTAGTTACACTCGTTAGCTTAATTTGTTTTCTACTTAGATTAAATATTAGCGGTGTTTGAGTGTTATTACGGGTAATACTTAGCTGTACTTTACCGTTAGCGCTGTCTTTGATGTATTGTGCAACTAAATCAATCGGACTGTTTTCTACATAGTGCTGATTAACGGCAGTAATTATATCGCCTGAGCGAAGTCCTGCTTGTTTGGCTGGTGAATTATTAATTACTTTAACAATCGTGGTGCGTTGCTCGATGCTTTTTACTTCTATACCTAGGCCGGTATAGCGACCATTCGTGTTATTAAATAATGCATTTAGCTCATTTTTATCTAAATACTTAGAGTAGGCGTCGAGCTTAGAGTATAAGCGTTCAAATTGAGACGAGTTGTATTCAATATACTCACTGTTTTGCAGTGCTAAATCATCAACGTAGTAGGTGTGAATATTAAACAGTATTTCATTTATTTTTTGGCTTTCTAAGTCTTTAACCGAGCTTGCATAGGCTGTATTTATAAAGCCAAAAAGCACTAATAAAACAAATAAGATAAAACAAAAGCAGGGTGCACGCTTTTTCACAGAGGTTTTTTGTTGGCAAATGTGTGTGTTTATCATAACTGCCTCTAACAGGATGCAGCTATTTTGATATTAAATACGCCTGCACCATTTTATGGGATTAACAGCACGCCCTTTATGACGTATTTCAAAGTATAGACCAGAATCGGCTTGTCCACCGCTTTGCCCAACTAATGCAACACTTTCACCTTCTCTGACCATATCACCCACGTCTTTTAGCAAGGTTTGTGCGTGTCCGTATAAGCTCATAAAACCTTGACCATGGTCAAGTACGATTACCCAGCCATAGCCTTTTAACCAGTCGGCAAATACTACTTGGCCATTATCAATGCTATTAACTGAAGTCCCTTCAGATGCAGAAATTAATACACCTTTCCAGTTTATTCCGCCGTGCTTACGTTGACCAAACCTATGCGCTAATTTTCCTTTGCTCGGCCAGTTTAATTTTCCTTTATTACGATTTAAGCCAAGTAGTTCAATTTTTGTAACTTTTTCTTCTTCTTCAAGTTCTTTGATAGTGGCGATCAGAGTTTGTTCGTTTTCTTCTAAATAGCTAATGGAATTTTTGGTTTTATTTAACTGCTTTTTTAGGTTTTGTAAGCTTGCTTGGCGCTCATTTTTAGCCCCAAGAAGTGCTGCTTGTCGTCTTTTTTGTTCTTCAAATAAAGCAACGAGCCTCTCTTTTGTTTTCGCAAGCTCAGCTTGATTTTTTGCAATCTCAACTTGCAGTGCTTTAAGATCATCAAGTTGCTTTATACGAGCTTTATTCAGGTAGTTATAGTAGCTAAGTGTGCGTTCAAATTTGGCGGTATCTTCTTGGTTAAGTAGCATTTTTGAATAGTCATCGCTACCTGCCATATAAGCACTTTTTAACTGTGCTGCTAAAATACGTTGAAATTGGGCTTGTTGTTTTTCAAGCTTTGCCGCGCGTTGTTGTTGCTCTGCTTGCTGTTGTTGTGTTTTTTTAACGGATTGCTCAGCCATATTAAGTGCTTTAGCGTTTTTCGCTATAGCGAGCTCATGTGTTTTTAGTTTTTGCTGCTGTTTAGCTATTTCTTTTTGCTGTTGTTGAAACTCAGCTTGGCTTTGCTCTAAAGCAACTTGTACTTGGGATAGGTCTTTTTTGGTACGATCTTCATTAGCCACTGCAACGCCAGTGGCTAATGAGTTTAGTACACATATACACGCAATGATGCGGCATGCGCTTTTATTCATAAATTATTTCAACACCATAATTGGCGAACCTGTCATTTCTGCAGGTTGTTCCAAACCCATTAAATGCAGCATAGTAGGTGCAACATCGCTCAAGGCTTTACCGGTATGCGCTTGTGCGTCACGACCTACATAAATAAAGGGTACTGGCTCGCTAGTATGTGCTGTGTGCGCTTGGCCTGTTTTAAGGTTTGCCATTTGCTCTGCATTACCATGATCAGCAGTTATTAGTGCTTCTCCACCATATTCTTTAAGGGCATCAACTACACGACCAATGCAGCTATCTACTGCTTCACAGGCTTTAACTGCCGCTTCAAATACACCTGAGTGGCCGACCATATCGCCATTAGGGTAGTTACAAATAATGGCATCATACTTTCCACTTTTTATTGCTGCAACGAGTTTATCGGTAAGCATTTTTGAGTTCATTTCTGGCTGTAAATCATACGTTGCTACTTGAGGAGATGGGATAAGCTCGCGAGTTTCGCCGTCAAACTCATTTTCGCGTCCGCCACTAAAGAAAAAGGTAACGTGGGCATATTTTTCAGTTTCTGATATACGTAGCTGAGTTTTACCTTGTTTCTCAAACCATTCGCCAAGTACGTTATTAAGCGGCGTCGGGCCAAAAGCTACTGGTGCATCAATATCAGCAGCGTATTCAGTCATCATCACAAAGGCACTAAGCTCGGGCGATTTTTTCTTATTAAAGCCGTCAAAATCAGGTTCGACAAAGGCGCGAGTGATTTCGCGTGCGCGGTCAGCTCTAAAGTTGGCAAATATAATGGTGTCGCCATCATTTACTTTTACTGATTCGCTACCTTTTGGGGTAATAGTACTTGCTGCTACAAATTCGTCATTTTCATCGCGCTCATAAGCCGCGTTAAGTGCGTTTACGCCATCTTCATAATCAAAGTCGCCTTCACCTAGGGTGATTAAATTATACGCTTTTTCAACACGGTTCCAGCGGTTGTCTCTGTCCATGGCATAGTAACGACCAATTAATGAGGCTAAACGGCCACATTTAAGTTCGCTAAACAAGGCTTCAATACGCTCAATTGATGCTTTAGCACTGCGTGGGGGAGTATCTCTGCCATCTAAAAAGGCATGAAAGTACACCTCTTTAGCGCCGCGTTTTGCAGCCAATTGTATACTCGCCACAATATGATCTTCGTGACTATGAACGCCACCAGGGCTTAGCAGTCCCATAATATGAACGGCTTTGTTGGCATGAACAGCTTTATCAATGTTTTCAACCAGTGCAGGGGTTGTATCAAATTCGCCATCATCAATGGCTTTTGTGATGCGAGTAAAATCTTGATACACAATACGACCAGCACCTAAATTAACGTGGCCAACCTCAGAATTACCCATTTGACCACCAGGAAGACCCACATCTAAACCCGATGCTGAGATTAATGTATGAGGGCGAGTTGCCCAAAGCTCATCTAATACAGGGGTATTAGCAGCTAAAATGGCATTGCTTTGCTCATCTTCTCTGTATCCCCAGCCATCTAAAATCATTAATACCAGTGGTTTTTTATGCTCTGTCATAGTCACTCCTGAATAATTAGCGTTGCTAAAATACACGCTAACATTAATGCCAACATGCCAAGCTTAAGCATACCGTGTTTTATAGCTAGGATCAGCAATGAAAAGAAGATATTAAAAATTTTCAATGAGCTCACTCTCTCAATTGAATATTTTAAAGGGTTAGGTTATTTTTCAGTTAAAAGAGCACTACATTGTGGCTTTCACGCGTGCTTAAACTCGCATTTTTAGCTGATTTGGGTATACTTGCGCGGCTAATCCCTATTTTATTCAAGTATTGAATAGGCTTGTGGGGTAAGTTAAGCCTATGTGTAGGTAAAACTCAGAGTAGCCTAGCAGTGCTCTAAATTGACTTATTGATGAGTGACTGCTCATTGTGTAAGTACAATAAATATGAATTAAATATCTAAAACACTTTGTTTTAGCATGTAACTTTATAGTGGAAGTCGAATGGATCAATATATTGAATTTGTCTCAAATCATCCAATTCTAAGCCTAGCTTGGGTTGCGATTGCGTTTCTTATTGTTAGTGGCGCAATAAAAAGTAAATTTTCAGCAATTCGTCAGATCAATCCTCAGCAGTTAACGTTACTTATTAACCGCGAAGACGGTCAGGTTGTTGATATGCGCGGGCAAAAAGAGTTTAAAACAGGTCATATTGCCGGTGCTGTGCACTTAAACCCAGAAAAAGCTAAAGAATCTGATTTCTCAACCCTTGAAAAGTATAAGAGCAAACCCATTATAGTGGTATGTGCTGCAGGCATGACTGCCTCAGGTGTTGCAACCGCAATGCATAAAGCAGGCTATGAACAGGTTTATGTTTTATCTGGCGGTATGGGTGCGTGGCAATCAGCAAGTCTGCCAACAACAAGCGGTCGCTAATATCTCTTAGCTAAACCGATTAAGGATTAATTATGAGTAACGTTGTTTTATACACCAAAGGATATTGTCCTTTTTGTCATCGCGCATTAGCGCTGTTAGACAGCAAAGGTGTAGAATACACAAACATTGATATTGGCGTTCAGCCAGAGCTTCGCGATGAAATGATCGCCAAAGCCGGTGGCGCAAGCACGGTTCCACAAATTTTTATCAACGATGAACACATCGGTGGCTGTGACGACATGATGGCACTAGAAGCACAAGGTCACCTTGACGCTAAGCTGAGTGCTTAATTTAATTAATTATAATAAATAACAGGTTAGGAATAACAATGAACGAACAAAATCAAAATGCAGCAGCAGAAGCTGATGCAGGCGCACAGTTTACTATTCAACGTATTTACACTAAAGATGTGTCGTTTGAAACGCCAAATTCACCAGCTATTTTTCAAAAAGAGTGGGCTCCAGAAGTAAAATTAGATTTAGATACACGCTCTAATAAGCTTGATGAAGGTGTATACGAAGTTGTTTTAGCGTTAACTGTAACAGCATCTATTGGTGAAGAAACTGCGTTTTTGTGTGAAATTCAACAAGCAGGTATTTTTACTATTGCTGAAGTTGAAGAGATGCAATTAGCACATATGCTAGGTGCATTCTGTCCTAACGTGTTATTCCCATATGCACGTGAAGCGGTATCGAACTTAGTAAACCGTGGTACGTTTCCACAACTTAATCTTGCGCCAGTTAACTTTGACGCATTATTTGCACAGTACATGCAGCAACGCACAGCGCAAGCTGAGCAGGCTTCAGCAGACGCATAATTTATGAATACAGCAACATCAGCTGTTACTGTTTTAGGGGCGGGGTCATATGGCACCGCCCTTGCTATTTGTTTAGCCCGAAATGGTCACAAAGTGACTTTATGGGGGCGCAATAGCCAAGACGTTGCGACGCTTGCAGCTGAGCGAAAAAATCAACGTTACTTACCTGATATTCCTTTTCCTGACACCTTAACTCTTGAAGCCGATTTACAGCATGCAACAGCAGCTAGCGATATTGTTTTAGTTGTTGTGCCAAGTCATGCGTTTGCTGACACGTTAAAGCAAATTAAACCGGCTTTGCGCTCTGATGCAAAAATAGCGTGGGCTACTAAAGGGCTTGAGCCAGATACTGGGCGTTTATTGCAAGAAGTGGCAGTGCAAGAACTCGGTGAAGAAGTACCATTAGCAGTGCTTTCGGGGCCAACTTTTGCCAAAGAAATGGCTAAGGGCTCACCAACCGCTATTTCGGTGTCATCAACGTCATCAGCATTTGCGAAACAAATTGCCGATTTATTACATTGCGGTCGCTCGTTTAGAGTGTACAACAATGACGACTTTATTGGCATACAGCTTGGTGGTGCGGTTAAAAACGTAATTGCTATTGGTGCAGGGATCTCTGATGGTGTTGGCTTTGGTGCAAATGCACGTACCGCGCTTATTACCCGTGGTTTAGCAGAGTTATCGCGTTTGGGTTGTGCCCTAGGTGCAAAGCCAGAGACCTTTATGGGGATGGCTGGGTTAGGCGATTTAATTCTAACCTGTACCGATAATCAGTCGCGCAATCGCCGTTTTGGTTTAGCCTTAGGTCAAGGTGAAAGTGTTGATGATGCGATTGCATCAATCGGCCAAGTAGTTGAGGGATTTAGAAATACCAAAGAAGTGTATTTACTCGCGCAGCGTGCTGGTGTTGAAATGCCAATCACTGAGCAAATATACAAAGTACTTTATGAAAATAAAGACATGAAAGCAGCTGCTATGGCCTTATTAGGTCGTGAACAGAAATCAGAATAAAACGAACTGCTAGGTTTTAGGTGACAGGTATTTTGTTTACCTAAAACCTAAAACCTAAAACCTAAAACCTAAAACCTAAAACCTAAAACCTAAAACCTAAAACCTTATTGGGCGTTTGGAAAACCAAGCTGGCGCCAAGATTCATACACAAACACAGCGACCGCATTAGATAGATTCATACTGCGGCTATCGGCTTGCATAGGAATACGCACGCGTTGCTCGTTTGGCAGTGCTTGAATCATGTCATCAGGTAAGCCTCGTGTTTCTGGGCCGAATACTAAGCAATCACCCGCTTCATACTGTGCTTGGTGATGAAACTGACTACCTTTAGTGGTGCACGCATACACTTTTTTAGGCTGGCACTTTTCTAAGTAAGCTTCAAATGAAGCATGACGTTGCACATGACTAAATTCGTGATAATCAAGGCCAGCGCGTTTTACACGTTTGTCATCCCACTCAAACCCTAACGGTTCAATTAAATGCAGTGCATAGCCTGTATTGGCACATAAACGAATGATATTCCCGGTGTTAGGCGGAATTTCAGGTTGGTATAAAACAATATCCAGCACAATAAGCCCTATAAAATCTTTAATTTGACGGGCTCAGTATACACGAACAATGAATAAAAAATGATATACTGAAAACATTAAATACAGCATAAAACGGAAAGATACGTGCATAATCGCAGTTATGAATTTTGGGTCAAGGCCTCTAGCATCGTGACCATGGTCATGGTGAGCCTAATGATTGCGACCAAAGCATGGGCGTGGCTGGCGTCGGGTTCGGCGTCAATGCTTGGCTCATTAACCGACTCATTAATGGATATCACAGCGACACTAATGAGCTTTTTGGTTTTATCGTATGCACTGCGTCCTGCTGACGATGACCACCGATTTGGTCACGGTAAAGCGGAGGCGCTTGCAGGGCTGGGACAAGCAGCTTTTATTGCAGGCTCGGGTTGTTTATTGGCGTTTCACGGTATTGAGCGACTCATTAACCCCGTAGAGCTGACACATTCATTATTAGGTGTTTGGGTCAGTATTTTTGCCATAGTGTGTACATTAGTGATTGTATTTGTGCAAAATAAAGTCGTGAAGCATACAGAGTCAATCGCTATAAAAGCCGATTCTGTGCACTACAAAGGCGATTTAATTTTAAACGCTGCGGTGCTACTTGCTATTTTGCTGGCCTATTATGGGGTACTGTATGCTGACCCTTTGTTTGCGATAGGTGTGGCAGGGTATTTACTTTATAACAGCTGGGATATAGCAACAGAGAGTGCCTCACACTTAATGGATAAAGAGCTGCCCGATGAAGAAAAGCAAAGCATTTTTGAAATAGCGCGTAACCATAATGACGTTTATGGGGTGCACGGTATTCGCACTCGACAAGGCGGTAAAGTTAAGTTTATTCAGCTGCATTTAGAGCTTGATGACAATTTACCACTTATTCGTGCTCATAAAGTAGCAGATGAAGTAGAAGCCATGATAAGTGCTCGTTTTGAATCTGAGGTAGATATACTCATCCACCTCGATCCGCTTTCTGTTTTAGTGAATTCTAAAACTGCTCAAGAAGTAACAGACTCACAAAACTGATAAAAATTAGCTAATAGCGGCTTTCGAATTTCGTCACGTTCAAAAAGTAGCTCGTGTTTTGCATCTTCAAAACTCTCGATTGTTGCATGAGCATGCCTTTTTGCAAAACTATACTGCGCTTTGTTATTAACCACTGTATCGCTAGCTGCACTTGCTATAAACAATGGAATTGGTACGTTTAGATTATCAATCGACTTTAAGAATGATATCGTAGCTGCGAGCCAGCCAAACGTAACGCCACCTAATTGTATGTTAGGTTCTAATTGATAGGCTTGCCTAAAGTAGGTGTAACGCTCCTCGCTGCTAGTAAGTACATTTTCTGTAAATGGGATTGGGTTGTAGTTGCCTTGTCCAAATGCATAGCAAGAGTGTAAACCAAGCCAAGTGGCTAAGTTAACAATAAATTGCGTTGGTATTTTTGGTACGTCTTTTGTAAAAATATCAAACATAGGCGCAGACAAAAACACACCTTTATAGCTGTTTTCAAAATTAGCTAAATAATCAACTGCTATCGCGCTACCCATTGAATGAGCCAGCATGACTTTTTTACCTTGCCAATGCTTTGAAACTATTTGCTGATCAAAGTTATTAAGGTCATTGCTGTAGTTATTATAATGTTTTACAAAGCCTTTATGCTTATTTTTAAGATGTCTGTAAGAGCGCCCCTGACCTTGGTGATCCATAATAAACACAGCAAAATTATTACAGTATAGCTCCCATATCAGTTCTTTATACTTTTCTAGGCCCTCAACACGCCCCGTACTTATCACCACTGCAGTGGTAGCATTGTTAGGGATTGCGTATGCGTAAAATAACTTTCCTGCAGGTGTATCTAAGTAGCTTTTAGTTAAATGTGAAGTATAAAAAACACTAATGGCCTCTTGATTATTCTCAAGCTGGGCTTCTGAACTATAAAACATGCTTTACTCTTTGATTAACGGCAAGGTTATATTAGCACACAAGCCACCTTGTTCTTTATTCGATAAGACTAAATTTCCGCCATGCGCTATTACCGCATTTTTTGCAATGGCTAACCCTAACCCCGTACCCCCGCTGATACGGTCCCGGGCATCTGATTGCCTAAAAAACGGTTCACACAACTTATCAAGTTGCGCTTTAGGTACGCCTAGACCATCATCACATATTTGTATGTATATGGTATCACTGTGTTTTAAGCTGATACTAATAGTATGTTGTGCATATTTAATGGCGTTGCGCAGAATGTTCTCTAAGGCACTGGCAATCAACATTTCGTCGCACTCTATATTTACTTCAACATTACCGTGTACAACTAGGGCTTTATTGTGCTGTTTTGCTTCAAACTGAGCATCGTTAATCACATGGTCAACAATCACTTGCAGCG
The DNA here is from genome assembly GCF_048401065.1 of Pseudoalteromonas sp. US3C1004. GTDB lineage: Bacteria > Pseudomonadota > Gammaproteobacteria > Enterobacterales > Alteromonadaceae > Pseudoalteromonas > Pseudoalteromonas undina. The sequence continues at coordinate 2,734,617 of NZ_CP183073.1, read as the reverse complement.
ACTGTGTTTGCAGCGATAAAGGTTGGCTATTAGCTTCTAAGCGCGATACCTGCAATACATCGGCTATCATTTTATCTAGTTGATTAGCTTCTTTTTCAATACGCAATAAATACGATTGGCTTGCTTCACTTGCCTGCATTTGTGCCAACCCCGTAGCCATTTTTAAACGGGTTAGCGGAGAGCGTAATTCATGGGATATATCGGCTAATAAACGCTTTTGAGCGCTGAGTAGCTGCTCAAGTTGATCAGCCATACGGTTAAAGTCGCGTCCTAAAACTCCAAGTTCATCTTTTCGCTGACTATTTATCGCCGCACGCGCACTTAAATCACCGTTTGAAAGCTTGATTGCTGCTTGTTTTAAGCTATTTATAGGGGCAATTAAGTTACGACTAAATAAGAAACTTAATGTAAGTGAGGCGATAATTGCAATGGAAATTTTTAACCAAACGGGTAATAATCTTAAGCGAATAAAGAGTGGTCGCTGCTGATTGATATCGATTTCATATAACTCAAATTCCCCTTCAGGAACCCGAATGCGTACAGGACCAAAAGCTTGGTAATATTCAGTAAAAATAACCTGTGGCGACATGCCCTTACTAAAGTTAAGTAAGCTTAAATCAATATTGTTCTCAACATTTTTACTGATCAACACTTCATCGCTATTTTGCGAATTTAAATAAAGTAACTTACGTTTAGTTAAACGCGGATGAGTAATAATATCATTAATAGAGCGCTTGTGTTTATGTGCGCTACGCTCAATACCTCGTGCCAAATATTCTAGGTTTTTTTGCATCGGCCCTTGTAGTGGATCATGGCTAATAGCGTTTATTAGTGAAATATTACTTAAGAAAAAGAGCGCTGTAAAAGTGCCTATAATCGTCAGCCAAAACCACGTAAAGACCTTAAAAAATAAATAATACCGTGGGTGGCGAAGCCAACTAAAACGCAGAGGTTTATTCTCCTTGGATGAAGACATAACCCGTCCCCCTCATTGTTTTAATTTTATCGCCCTCAATATGCTCGGCTATTTTTTTACGAATATTACTCACATGCATATCTATAGAACGGTCGAAAGATGCTAAGCGTCTGCCTAATACATCTTCGCTTATTTGCTCTTTGCTAATTACATCAGGCGCGTGTTTTATCAATAAAGCGAGTATTTCGTATTCGGTGCCCGTTAGTGTGAGGGGGCTGTTATTAATACTGGCCTCTCGCGCAGCAAAATTAATAGTAATACCATTTAAAGAGAGCTTTTTATTAGTGTTATTGCTTACACTATTTATATGTTCAATGCGGCGAGTAATTGCTTTTACGCGGGCAAGGAGTTCTCTGTGATTAAACGGCTTTGGTATGTAGTCGTCAGCGCCGAGCTCTAAACCAAAAATACGGTCAAAGTCTTCTCCTTTAGCGGTCAACATAATCACTGGTGTTAATTTACTTTGCCTGAGTTGCTTCAGCACTTCAAAGCCATCTATAGAGGGCAGCATAACGTCTAGTAATATAAGCGCGTAATCGTTTTGCAAGGCAAGCTCTAAGCCTTGTTGACCATCATGTGAGGTTTGAACGCTAAAGCCCTGTGCACTTAGGTATTCGCTTAATAATTCGCATAAACCGGTATCATCATCAATCATTAATAGTTTCATATATAAAGCCTTACGCGCTGTTTATGGTTTTATTTTACGCGTTTAATGTATCAATAGTTAGTCTTTACATAACCTTTACACTGCTTTGCGTTACTTTGCATTGAGCCAGTTATAGTGAACACACTGGTTAGCAGCCAACAACCAACCCAATATAAAGGTGATGATTATGACTAAAGTAAACACGCTATCAAAATTAGTACTTATATGTGGCTTAACAGCTGCAACGCTCAGTGCGGGCAGCGCATTCGCAAAAGGCGATGGCTATAAACAAGGCCACTCTCAAGCGCGCTTTTTACTCTCTGAGCGAGCAGCAGATAAGCTGGCACTTACGCAAGATCAACAAACACAACTAAAAGCGATTTTTACAGCGCAAAAAACGCAAATTAAAGCGCTAAGAAGCCAAGACAAAAACGGACGTAAGGCACAGCGCCAAGCCTATAAAGCGCAAATGGATGCGTTATTGTCAGCGCCAAACTTTGATGAAAATGCAGCAAAAGAGTTATTAACCGCACGCCAAGATAAGAAACAGCAATTGGGGTTAATTAAATTAAAAACCCAGCATCAAGTAATGCAATTGCTTAACGCTGAGCAAAAAGAAAAGTTAGCTAAAATACAGCAGCGAATGAACAAAAAGCATCGCAAACATAAAACATAGCGTTTTAACACAAAGCAAAAAGCCAGCTAAATGCTGGCTTTTTAATATTGTGCGAGCGATTATTTAAAAAAGTCATCTTCATTTTTTGCCATCATTGCTTCAATGTCTTCAATCATGTCTTGATTGAATTCATCTGCAGAGGTGATAGGTGCTGAAATTTTATTATTTTCAAACGACCACTCACCTAAGTCAATAAGTTGGCAACGCTTTGAACAAAAAGGGCGGTGCGGACTTTGTGCTGACCATTCTACTTTTATTTTGCAGGTTGGGCAGTTAACCATAGTTGGCATAATTTACTCTCAAATTGATATAGGCTTAGCCGCTCAATTTATCGTTAAGCAACTAAGCATTTTATTTAAAAACTAGTAACACGGTTTATCTCAGCCAGAGAGGTAACACCCTCTGCTGCTTTTCGAAGACCTGATAAGCGTATGTTATTAAACCCTGCTTTAAGTGATACTTCGGCAATTTCTAGTGAGTTACCCCCACGCATAATAATTTGCGCAATTTCTGGAGTAACTTTCATAACTTCGTAAATACCAACACGGCCTTTGAAGCCATCTGTACAGTTTTCACAGCCTTTAGGGGCATATAAAACCATATCCTGTATTTGCTGTTCACTAAAGCCTTGGCGCATAAGTTCTTCACGGGGTAATTGCTCTGGCGTTTTACATTTAGAGCATAACCTTCGGGCTAAACGCTGGGCGATTATCAAGCTGATTGAACTGGCCACATTATACGCGGGTACGCCCATATTTAACAAACGGGTAATGGTTTCTGGTGCTGAGTTAGTATGTAATGTAGATAACACTAAGTGACCGGTTTGCGCCGCTTTAATTGATATTTCAGCGGTTTCTAAATCCCGTATTTCACCGACCATTACTACATCGGGATCTTGGCGTAAAAATGCCCGCAAAGCGTTAGCAAATGTCATGTCGGCTTTAGTGTTTATTTGTACTTGGTTAATCCCTTCGAGGTTAATTTCTACCGGATCTTCGGCGGTACTAATATTTCGCTCGGGCTGATTTAGTATATTTAAGCCCGTATACAGGGAGACGGTTTTACCCGAGCCAGTTGGGCCAGTAACTAAAATCATCCCCTGAGGTTGATTTAGTGCATCGAGGTAGAGCTCTTTCTGCTCAGGTTCATAGCCTAAAACATCAATACCTAACATGGCACTTGATGAATCGAGGATACGCATTACAATTTTTTCGCCCCACAAAGTGGGCATAGTACTAACACGAAAATCAATACTTTTACGTTCTGTCACTTTGAGTTTTATACGGCCATCTTGTGGCTTACGTTTTTCAGCGATATCAAGGCGTGACATAACTTTTATACGAGCAGATAGCTTACTGGCTAAGGTATTTGGCGGGCTGGCTACCTCATGCAAAATTCCGTCGATGCGAAAGCGAATACGATATTTATGTTCATAAGGTTCAAAGTGAAGATCCGAAGCGCCTTTTTTTATTGCGTCCATTAAAATTTTATTAATGTAGACAATAATAGGGGCGTCGTCTTTGTCATCGTCTTTTGGCGTATGATCTTTTTGTGGCTCAGAATCTAGTTCAGCAAACTCTTTAAATTCATCCTCACTTAAATTTAAGCTACCTGCAGCATCCAGTAGTTGCTCAATTTTATGGTCAAGCTGTAGGTAGTCAACTACTACCACTTCACACGATAAACCGGTGCTAAATTCAAAGTTTTCAAAAGCGCCGTAATCGGTAGGATCTGAAGCGGCAATATATACTTTCCTGCCTTTTTGTACCAAAGGTAAAATATGATGCTTGCGGATCAGCTTTTCTTTAACTAGCTCGGTAGGAATTTGTGCAACATTAAAATCTTTTAAATCAAAAAAAGGCACCCTAAACAAATCAATACATTGCTCAGCTAAATCGTTGCTATCTATTTTTCCGCATTTAGAAATAAGTTCTGCGGTTGACGCAAAGTCTTGCTGCCTGGCTTTTACGGTATCGGTATCAACCCGGCCGAGGGTAATAAATTTTCTTAGTAACGGTGAGTTAATATTCATTGCGCACCTGATTTAATCCTTCTTTACTCAGCAATTTATCAGAAAAAAGAAAGGAATACATTAATCGTACCAATGCAGCAGATAATTTACCGATAAAAATATCAGTTTATTGCGCTGTGATTGGGTCAGTCACTCTATATTGTAGACTTTGCTTGCTGTAAATAATAATTATGTAGCTTAAGTAAGTCTTGTTTTACATCGTTTAAATCGCGGTTATTATTTAAAATATCATCCGCTTTTTGTTGTTTATGCTCACGAGACATTTGTGCGTCAATTATTTGTTTTGCTTGTTCAGAGCTTATATTGTCACGTTTTGTGGTGCGGATAATTTGTATTTCTACTGGTACATCAATCAGCAAGGTGCGATTACAGTAGCTATCAAGCCCATTTTCGAATAATAACGGGGCAACTAAAACCACATAGTCGCTTTGCGCGTTTTTTAAGTCAGTGAGCAGTTTAGTGCGTATTAAAGGGTGCAACAGCGCATTGAGCCATGTTTTTTGCTCCGGATTACTAAAAATCCGGGCTCTTAGCTCGCCACGGTTTAATGCGCCATGTTCATCGAGTATGTCAGTGCCAAAATGCTCAACAATAGCTTTTAAACCATCAGTGCCAGGTTCAACTACTTGGCGAGCCACAATATCAGCATCAACAATAGTAATGCCTAGCTCTGCCAACATATCGCTAACTGCGGTTTTACCGCAGCCAATTCCGCCGGTTAGTCCCAATACCCAGTTGTTTTTATGATGTTGTGTATTGTTCATAGTTAGTAGCCAATAAAATTAAAATAGCTGTTTTGCAGTTGCGTCCCCCATAGCATAGTGATCCAACCTGCTATTGCTAAGTAAGGGCCAAAAGGAATAGGCGTTGCTTTGTCTTTACCTTGAATACTCAGTAGGGCAATGCCAATAACAGCGCCAACTACGCTTGAAAGTAAAATAACGGTCAATAACGATTGCCAACCCAGCAGTGCGCCAAACACCGCCAGTAATTTAAAGTCGCCATAACCCATACCTTCTTTGCCGGTTATTAACTTAAACAGCCAAAACACGCTCCATAAGCTTAAGTAACCACATGCTGCACCAATAATCGCATCGCTAGGGGCTATAGTATAACCCAATACTGAGGCGATTAACGCCAGCCATAAAAGCGGCAAAGTAAGCTGATCTGGCAGTAGCATGTGATCAATATCAACAAAAGTCAGTGCTACCAATGCCCAAGTCACTACAATGTACAATAAAGCCTGCTCTGTTACGCCAAAGGTGTAGGCAACCGCTAAACTTAAAATAGCGGTGATGGCTTCAACGGTTGGGTAACGCACTGAGATTGGGTTATCACAGGTTGCGCATTTACCTTTTAAAAATAACCAACTAAATATAGGAATGTTTTGCCATGGTTTAATGGCTGCTTCGCACTTAGGACAACATGAGTTGGGCTTAACTAAATTAAACGTGTCAGTAGTTTGTGAAGTGATCTGTTCAGTCTTTGGGCTGGTTAGTTCATCGGCTAATAATAAGCGGCATTCAGTTTGCCATTCTTTTTGCATCATTAGTGGCAAGCGATATATCACTACATTTAAAAAGCTACCTATACATAAACTTACTAGGCCAACCGTGGTCAAGTAAAACCATAGGTTTGCTTGCATCGCGTTGCTGATATCAATAAAAATACTTTGCATTTATTTTACCTAAAACTAAATTCTGTGTTGATAATACAGTGGTTTTACATAAGTGCAAAGTTAGGTTCGAGGTTTGGGCGACGGGCGACGAGATGCGGGGAACCACCGCGTTTTAATTGTTCTGTAGGCGGAGCTTTATGCCGCGCAAGGTCATTATTCACAATAGAGGTTAAGAGACGCTTCGCTTTTAGAGGTAGTTAAGGTTACGGGCGGCAAGCAGGGGTCTCGAACCCCGCGCCTAAAACCTGTCTAAATAACTGAACCTAGTTGGAATATAGGTAAGTACATGGCCACAATTAAGCCACCCACTAGCACGCCGAGTACCGCCATTATTAATGGCTCTAATAGGCTAGATAGGCCATCTACGGCGTCATCCACCTCTTGCTCATAAATAGTGGCCACTTTAGCCAGCATGCCATCAAGCGATCCTGACTCTTCACCAATGGCGACCATTTGTACCACCATATCGGGGAATATTTTTGAATTACGCATCGCCCAGTTCATTTGATTACCTGAGCTTACCTCAGCTTTTATTTCTAAAATAGCATAACGATAAACCGCATTACCTGAGGCACCGGCTGCAGAATCAAGCGCATCTACCAGCGGTACACCCGCAGCAAAGGTGGTCGATAAAGTACGCGCATAACGTGCCACGGCCGCTTTATTTAAAATCATACCTATAACAGGGAGCTTGAGTATGGCGCGGTCGGTGGCATCTCTGAGCGCTAAACTTCTGAGTGCGGCTTCTTTATATATGTAGCCAAATGCCATTACGGCAATCAATATCATCCACCAATACTCTTGCATAAATTCAGAAATGGCGATAACAAATAAAGTAAAAGCGGGCAGCTCTGCGCCAAAACCAGCAAATATTTCTTGAAACTGTGGTACTACAAATATCAGCAAGATAGAAGTTACAATACCTGCAACCACTAAAACCGATATAGGATAAAACATGGCTTTTTTAATTTTTGATTTTAGTGCTTCTGACTTTTCTTTATATAGCGCAACGCGGTCAAATATTTTATCCAGTGCACCAGATTGCTCACCAGAGGCCACTAAATCGCAATATAAATCATCAAAATAGCGAGGGTATTTTCTAAGTGCGTTAGAAAGCGGCAACCCTGCTTTGACTTCATCGCCAATAGCACTCATCAGCTTACTCACGCTTTTATTGGTGGAGCCTGAAGCTATCATCTCAATGGACTGAATTAGTGGTACACCCGCCATTAGCATAGTGGCAATTTGTCGAGTAACTAAGGCAATATCTTTCGGGGTTACTTTTTGTACGCTTTTTATACCAAACAGCGGCTTGGCTTTACGTTTAACTTTTGAGGGAGTAATGCCTTGTTTGCGTAACTGCGCTTTGACTAGTGCAATGCTTGATCCAGTAAGCTCACCCTCAAGCTTCTTGCCGCGAGCGCTTACACCTACCCATTGAAAGGTATCTAGGCCTTTATTTTCTTGCTTATTTGCCATATGAAACTCACTTGAATTAAACGGGGGTTAAATTACGCAATTAGTAAAAATTTATATAAAAAAAGCGCCCTACAGAGCGCTTATTAAAAGTTAAATACCGATCATAATTATAATTATAATTATAATTATAATTATGATGATGGTGTTGCAGCAGCAGCTTGAGGGCAGCTCTTTGGAGCTAGGCTAGCATCACCAGTAATGCCGGCTGTAGCACACGTCCAAGCTCCAGTTGTATCATTACGTGTCCAAGTTAAGGTTGCGCCATTGACTTGAGAAGGTGCATTTTGAACAGTACATACAATGGTATTTGCTGTAGCTGTAATTGCACAATTTTGCGTATCAGTATTGGTAACAGCTTTGATATCACCGATGGCAGAAACAGTTTCACCATTATTCTTCATTATTTCAAACTCAGTTTTAGCGCCTGTTATTTCAGCTAAACCAGCAGTTAGCTTAGATGAAGCTTGATAATTAGAATAAGCAGGCAGTGCTACTGCTGCTAAAATACCGATGATTGCTACTACAATCATTAATTCAATTAGGGTGAAACCCTTTTGGTTCTGTTGTGTCATTGTTTGCATGTTTCCTCTCCTAAAGGATAATGTTGTGGTAAGCCAAACGGGTATAAGTTTTTAAACTGTAACTTATGTGTTTACTTAACCTGTTACTACAAAAATAAAATCATTTTGCCAAATTTAGTGTTGTGTTTAAACGGTAAAATATTCTCCGCAAACACACGCACTGTGTGACGGTTATTCGTTACTCGTCCCTTATTTGAGTATAAGCCTAACTACTAAAAGTTAGTTATAATCCCCGTAAGTTACAAGTTAATAATGAAATAAACATTGTCATTTATTTCAAATTTGTAAGCTTTTGTATTTTCTCATTCTTTTAAACTAAGTTAATGCTAAAAACTAGTTGTTCGGTATGAGTCTAACACTGTTTATTGCGCTTTTGTATGTAAAAAACTGATAAAAAGCGCATTAATTTAATAACTTGTTATAAATAATCCTTTTGAATTATTTAATGCCCTTTTTTAAAGGCTGTCAATCAATTAGCCCGGGAATATATAAATAAATTTTACATTATTTACTCAAATCGCATCGATAAATCGATTGATTGTAAATTTTTTGTAAGTGCGCCGCTTGAAATAAAGTCAACCCCAGCTTGCGAGTATGCTTTTAGCGTTTCTAAGGTCATATTACCCGACACTTCAAGTTTAGCGCGCTTATTTGTAATGGTAACCGCTTGGCGTATTTGTTCTGGGTTAAAATTATCTAACATTATAATGTTGGCACCTGCGCTAATGGCTTGCTCTAGCTCATCAAACGATTCAACTTCAACCTCTATAGGTTTATCGGCATGATTTAGCTTAGCTTGAGCCACTGCGTTATTAATTCCTCCACAGGCTGCTATGTGGTTTTCTTTAATTAAAAACGCATCAAACAAACCAATTCGGTGGTTTGCACCGCCGCCACACTTAACTGCATATTTTTGCAATGCTCTTAGCCCCGGAATGGTTTTACGGGTATCGAGTAGTTGCGTGCTAGTGCCACTTAGCTCTTTTACATAGTGCGCTGTGGTGGTGGCTGTACCTGAAAGCGTTTGTACAAAATTAAGTGCAGTACGCTCTGCAGTTAAAATAGCGCGAGCAGAACCAGAGGCAGTAAATAAAGTGCTATTGGCACTAACAAAGTCGCCATCATTAACGCATATATTGACAACCACACTTGGGTCGACTTGTTTGAATACTTCAATGATTAGGTCTTTGCCACAAAAAATGCAGTCTTCACGGGTGATCACTTTCGCATTGGCTTGCTCTGCTTGCGGAATAAGCTGTGCGGTAATATCGCCTTGTTCTGCGCTTTGGTAATTTAGGTCTTCATCTAGTGCTAAGGTAACAAGTTGGCTAATTAGGGTATGCGAAATAGACATGAAAAAGCTCATAATAGATAATAAATTAACTAAATTTTACTCTGTTTAATTACTAAATAGAAGCCGCTAACAACTAAACTAAAAAGCTAGCGCTTAATTAACGCGTTAATCATATTTTATCGTTTGGTATTACGCTATCTTTATAGGGTTAAATCTATTAGCATCTTGATATACATCAATTTTGGTTGATTAACCTGAGCTCTAGATAATAAATCTATCTCAAGCTGCTATTTTGAGTAAACACTGTGTTGAATTTACTTGTAATAGTGTTTTAAAGTTTTCGGGCAACGGGTTTAAACCTTAACCCAACTTCTATCATTTTACTCAAAGAGCAATTGGCATCGGGCTACATAAATTTAAATCAAATAGTATGAAAATAGATTCTTTAGGCGTTATAAATAATATTACCCAGCGTGCGTGTAGTCACTTTGATGACCGCCCTGCGTATAATGATATATCGCTGTTGGTTATTCATAATATTTCATTGCCTGCAGGGCAGTTTAATACTCCCTATGTTGATGACTTATTTATGGGGAATATTGATTGCAATGCACACCCTAGCTTTACTGATTTAGCAGGGCTTAGAGTGTCTGCACATTGTTTTATTAAGCGCTGTGGTGAAATTATACAGTATGTGCCTTTTGAAAAACGTGCATGGCATGCGGGGCGTTCCTGCTTTGCTGGACAACAAAATTGTAATGATTTTAGTATAGGTATAGAGCTTGAGGGCACTGATACAACTAATTATACCGATGCGCAATATCAAAGTTTAGCCACATTGGCGCAAGCTATAATGCAGCGCTACCCAAAAATAACAGCCAGTAATATAGTAGGGCACTGCGATATTGCCCCTGGGCGAAAAACCGACCCTGGAGAGAGTTTTAACTGGCGTAAATTTTTTAACCTAATTGAATAACTAAGTAAAGCGAGTAGCAACATGATTTTGGTTTCAATAATAATAGCACTGATACTTGAGCGTTTAGGTGCTCGCTCTGCGCATTGGCAAATGAGTTATTACGCTAATGGCTACTTAACTCGCTCTGTTAATTTATTGACCAATAAAGGTTTATTTGGCACAGCTACGGGGTTTTTAATTTGGCTATTCCTGCCTGTGATTGCTATTGGGTGTGTGTATTTTTTATCTGACTTTGTACTTTGGCAGCTTGTTTTTAATGTGGCAGTGTTATTGGTGTGCTTTGGTTGTGCTAAACAGCGTGCTTTGTATAAGTCGTACCTCAATGCATTAACTCGAGGTGATCAAACTGCAGCTACCTTATACGCTTTGCAATTGGGACAAAAGCGCACAGAGGAGCAACAAGGCGGTGAAACCTTAGGGCAAACGCTGGCTTGGGTTAACTTTCGATTTTATTGTGCGGTTATATTTTGGTTTGTGGTATTGGGTGTTGCCGGTGCTGTTTTTTATGCGCTAGTGCGCACTTTTGCCGACTTAGTGAGTGACAATCGTGATGAAGTAATTGCTAAGCATTTTAAGTTAATCCACCGTTTATTGTTTTGGCTAGATTGGCTCCCAGCGCGTATTACCAGTTTTGGTTATTTAGTGATTGGTAACTTTAATAAAGGGACTAGCTGTTGGCTGCATTACGTGTTTGACTTTTCAAGCCCTAATCGCAAGGTGGTTACTTATACGGCTCTAGCGGCTGAACAAGTTGAAGAGCGCTATTATGGTTGCACCTTTGAAGCCACCTGCATGATCAAACTGGTTAAGCGCAATGTACTTTTTTATTTAGTATTAATTGCCTTAATGACTTTATTTGGTGGTTTAAGTTAAAGAGCAGGGGTTAGGTTCTAGGTATTAGTTGGCGGGCTACGAGCAATGAGCAACGGGGAACGGGGAACGGGCTTAAAACCTTTGATTTTTAACCTAGACCCTAAATATGCGGGAGATAAACTCTCGATTACAATAAAATAAAGGTATGTTTGTATGAGGCGCTACGTTTTATCCTACTGCCGAACCCCGAACCCCGAACCCCGAACCCCGAACCCCGAACCCCGAACCCCGAACCCCGAACCCCGAACCCCGAACCCCGAACCCCGAACCCCGAACCCCGAACCCCGAACCCCGAACCCCGAACCCCGAACCCCGAACCCCGAACCCCGAACCCCGAACCCCGAACCCCGAACCCCGAACCCCGAACCCCGAACCCCGAACCCCGAACCCCGAACCCCGAACCCCAAAGTTAGCTGGTCTGACCATTTGTTTTTCATCTTATTAACCTTTCTTTATCCTCTGTGATCTGTGTATTATTTGAACTTTGTTTAAATTACGTTACGCTGGCCTTAGGGCTTTAAAACTGCTGTAAATTGACAGTAATTACGGTTTTTGATAACGTATGACAAAATTTGGTATGACCAATTTACCTTTTGGTCAGGTCATTCAGTTAAAAGCCTTATTTAATGGGCTGCTAGCACTTATACAACGCGGACGTTGATTGATGTCTTTAAAAATTAAAGCGGCAAAATTATCTGATGTTATTTTACAACAACTTGAGAACATGATTCTTGAGGGGTCGTTAGCACCAGGAGAAAAGTTACCACCGGAGCGTGAACTCGCTAAGCAATTTGAAGTGTCGCGTCCGTCGTTGCGTGAAGCCATTCAAAAGCTTGAGGCAAAAGGGCTTGTAACCCGTCGTCAAGGTGGTGGAACGTATGTAAAAAATCAATTGGAAGAGGGGCTGACTGATCCGTTGTTTGATTTGATCAGTAAACACCCCGAATCGCAATTTGATTTATTAGAATTTCGTCATGCGCTAGAGGGAATTGCGGCTTATTACGCAGCACTTCGCGGCACAAGCAACGATTTTGCAAAAGTAAAACAAAGCTTTGATCAGATTGCATTAGCTAAAGATGAATTAAAGCAAAAAGCCAAAGCGATTAATGATTTTCATTTTTGCATCGCTGAGGCGTCTCATAACGTAGTGTTACTGCATTTAGTAAGAGGGATGCAAAGCTTACTTGAGCAGAATGTTTTACAAAATTTAACGGTATTACTTAAAAAGTCAGATATAAGCAGCCAATTAGCCGAGCATAGACGCTTATTAATGGATGCAGTGATTGACGGTAATCCTGAACAAGCTCGCTTAGCGAGTAATGCGCATTTAGCCTATATTGAAGAAGCATTGCTTGAAGCGGGTAAAGAGCATTCGCGAATTGAACGTAGTTTAAGACGCACCAAACAAAATTAAGCAAGTACATTCACTTTTAACTTGAGTTAACAGTGAAGTATTCAATACATAAAATTAGTATTTTAAACATAAGGAAACCTCCATATGTCTGAAGTCAATAAAATTGACGTAGACGCGCTAGAAACACAAGAGTGGTTACAAGCTCTTGAATCGGTTGTGCGCGAAGAAGGTGTTGAACGAGCTCAGTTTTTACTTGAGCAAGTGTTAGAACAAGCCCGTTTAGACGGTGTTGATATGCCAACAGGCATTAACACAAACTACGTTAATACGATTCCGGTTGATCAAGAACCTGCCTACCCTGGTGATGTAAATCTTGAGCGCCGTATTCGTTCAATTATTCGCTGGAACGCGATTATGATTGTATTGCGTGCATCGAAAAAAGATCTCGACTTAGGCGGCCATATGGCGTCTTACCAATCGTCTGCTGCATTTTACGAAGTATGTTTCAACCATTTCTTCAAAGCGCCAAATGATGTTGATGGCGGCGATTTAGTCTATTACCAAGGTCATATTTCTCCGGGTATTTATGCGCGTGCATTTGTTGAAGGACGTTTAAGTGCCGAACAGCTTGATAATTTCCGTCAGGAAGTAGATGGTAAAGGCCTACCTTCTTACCCTCATCCTAAATTAATGCCTGAGTTTTGGCAGTTCCCAACAGTATCTATGGGCTTAGGTCCAATTTCTTCAATTTACCAAGCACGTTTCTTAAAATATTTAGATGGCCGTGGATTAAAAGACACTAAAAACCAACGTGTATATGCGTTTTTAGGTGATGGTGAAATGGATGAGCCAGAATCACGTGGTGCTATTTCTTTTGCTGCCCGTGAGAAGCTAGATAACCTATGTTACTTAGTTAACTGTAACCTACAGCGCTTAGATGGCCCTGTAATGGGTAATGGTAAAATCATTCAAGAGCTAGAAGGCCTATTTAAAGGCGCTGGCTGGAATGTTATTAAACTTGTTTGGGGCAGCGGTTGGGATATTCTGCTTGCTAAAGACACCACAGGTAAATTACTACAGTTAATGAACGAAACTGTTGATGGTGATTACCAAACATATAAAGCAAAAGATGGCGCGTACGTACGAGAACATTTCTTTGGTCGTTATCCAGAAACAGCAGCACTTGTTGCTGATATGACAGATGAAGAAATTTTCGCCCTTAAGCGCGGTGGTCATGAGCCTTCAAAACTGTTTGCAGCCTTTAAAAAAGCAGAAGAGACGAAAGGTCGTCCAACAGTGATCCTTGCTAAAACAGTAAAAGGTTACGGCATGGGTGAAGCGGCTGAAGGTAAAAACATTGCGCACCAAGTTAAGAAAATGGATATGTCGCATGTGGCTCACTTACGCTCTCGTTTAGGCTTAGATGATTTAGTATCTGAAGAGCAATTAAAAGAGCTACCATACTTAGAGCTTGAAAAAGATTCTCCAGAGTACAAGTATCTTCATGCTCGTCGTGATGCGCTACAAGGTTACACGCCAACACGTATCGCTAAGTTCTCTGAAAAATTACAGTTACCAGAAGTAGATGCGTTCAAGCCATTACTTGAAGAGCAAAAACGTGATATTTCAACCACTATGGGCTTTGTCCGTGCACTTAATATCTTATTAAAAGATAAAGGTATTGGTAAAAATATTGTGCCAATTATTGCCGATGAAGCACGTACTTTTGGTATGGAAGGTTTATTCCGTCAAATCGGTATTTACAACCCACATGGCCAAAATTACACCCCTCAAGACCGTGATATTGTTTCTTACTACAAAGAAGCAACCTCAGGGCAGGTATTACAAGAAGGGATTAACGAGCTAGGTGCAATGTCGTCATGGGTTGCTGCTGCAACATCTTACAGCACCAACGACTTACCGATGATCCCATTCTACATTTACTACTCTATGTTTGGTTTCCAACGTGTTGGTGACATGGCATGGATGGCAGGGGATCAACAAGCACGTGGTTTCTTATTAGGTGCTACAGCGGGTCGTACAACGCTAAATGGCGAAGGCTTACAACATGAAGATGGCCACAGCCACATTCTTGCAAACACAGTACCTAACTGTATTTCTTACGATCCTACTTATGCATTTGAAGTAGCGGTTATCGTGCAAGACGGTATTCGTCGTATGTACGGTGAAGAGCAAGAAAATATTTACTACTACCTAACGCTAATGAACGAAAACTACCATCAGCCAGCAATGCCAGAAGGCGCTGAAGAAGGTATTCGTAAAGGTATCTACAAGCTAGAAAGCTACGAAGGTAAAAAAGCCAACGTACAGCTATTAAGCTCAGGTACTATTATGACTGAAGTGCGTAAAGCTGCGGCAATTTTAAGCGAAGAGTTTGGTATTGCGTCTGATGTTTACTCAGTAACTTCATTCAATGAACTTACCCGTGATGGACAAGATGTTGAACGTTTCAACATGCTTAACCCAGAAAGCGAGCAAAAAACGCCATACATCACTAGCGTATTAAACGATTCAGTAACTGTTGCTGCAACGGATTACATGAAAAACTACGCAGAACAAGCGCGTTCATTTATCCCAAGCAATAACTACAAAGTATTGGGTACAGATGGTTACGGTCGTTCAGACAGCCGTGAAAACCTACGTCGTCACTTTGAAGTTAACGCAAGCTACGTGGTAGTTGCGACATTATCTGAACTTGCTAAACGTGGTGAAGTTGAAAAGTCAGTGGTTGTTGAAGCTATTAAAAAATTCAACATTGACACTAACAAACTAAATCCACTGTACGCATAAGAGGTTTGCAATGAGTATTGAAATTAAAGTACCTGATATCGGTGGCGATGAAGTAGAAGTAACCGAAATACTAGTGAGCGTTGGCGATAAAGTTGAAGTTGACCAATCACTATTAAGTGTTGAAGGTGATAAAGCTGCGATGGAAGTACCTGCTGAACAAGCCGGTACGGTAAAAGAAATTAAAGTAAATGTGGGTGACACTGTTACCACAGGCACTTTAGTGTTCATCTTTGAAGGTGAAGCGCAAGATTCTGCTGCTGACTCTAAAGAAGCTGAAAAAACCGAGGAAGCTGCACCTGCTGCGTCATCGGCTTCATCAACCAAAGAAGTCACTGTGCCAGATATTGGTGATGACGAAGTTGAAGTAACTGAAATTATGGTTGCAGTTGGTGATAGCGTAGAAGAAGAGCAATCTATCTTAAACGTTGAAGGCGACAAAGCGGCAATGGAAGTACCAGCACCCTTTGCCGGTACAGTAAAAGAAATTAAAGTAAATACTGGTGACAAAGTGAAAACGGGTTCATTAGTATTTGTTTTTGAAGTGTCAGGTGGTGATAACCAAAGTGCCCCTGCAGCTGATTCAAAAGCACAAGAGAAGCCTGCTGAACAAACATCGGCATCAAGCACTAAAGAAGTTAGCGTGCCTGATATTGGTGATGACGAAGTTGAAGTAACAGAAGTTATGGTTGCGGTTGGCGATAGCGTAGAAGAAGAGCAATCTATCTTAAACGTTGAAGGCGACAAAGCAGCTATGGAAGTACCGGCGCCGTTTGCAGGTACTGTTAAAGAGATTAAAGTAGCGACTGGCGATAAAGTTAAAACTGGCTCATTGATTTTTGTATTTGAAGTGGCGGGTAGTGCACCAGCTGCAGCACCTGCAGAAAAATCAGCACCAGCGCCTAAAACAGAATCTAAGCCGGCAGCTCAGGCTGAGTCAAAATCAGCAGCATCATCTGCTAAAGCAAGCTCTGAAAGCTTTGAAAACAATAGCGCTTATGCACATGCATCGCCAGTGGTTCGCCGTTTAGCACGTGAGTTTGGTATTAACCTTGCCAACGTTAAAGGCACGGGCCGTAAAAACCGTGTTGTTAAAGAAGACGTGCAAAACTATGTTAAGCAACTGGTTAAGCAAGTTGAGTCTGGTCAAGTATCAGCAGCTAAAGGCAATGCTGGTGGCGGTGAGCTTGGTTTAATTCCATGGCCAAAAGTTGATTTTGCTAAGTTTGGTGAAATAGAAGAGAAAAAACTCTCTCGTATTCAAAAGCTGTCAGGTAAAAACTTACACCGTAACTGGGTGCAAATCCCACATGTTACCCAGTTTGATGAAGCGGATATCACGAGCCTTGAGCAGTTCCGTAAAGAGCAAAATGCCCTTAACGAGAAGAAAAAGCTGGGTGTTAAAATTACGCCATTAGTATTTGTAATGAAAGCAGCTGCTAAAGCGCTTGCTGAGTTCCCTACATTTAACTCATCGCTTTCAGAGGATGGCGAAAGCTTAATCCTTAAAAAGTACATTAATATTGGTGTAGCGGTTGATACGCCAAATGGCTTAGTTGTACCAGTATTTAAAGATGTTGATAAAAAAGGCATTATTGAACTATCTCGTGAACTAATGGAAGTATCTGTTAAAGCGCGTGATGGCAAGTTAAGTTCATCAGATATGCAAGGTGGTTGTTTTACTATTTCAAGCCTAGGTGGCATTGGCGGTACGGCATTTACGCCGATTGTGAATGCGCCTGAGGTGGCAATTTTAGGTGTGTCAAAATCTGAAATGAAGCCTAAGTGGAATGGTAAAGAGTTTGAGCCTAAGCTAATGGTTCCACTTTCAATGTCTTACGACCATAGAGTGATTGACGGTGCACTTGCTGCACGCTTTACTGTTACTCTTGCAAGTTACATGAGTGATATACGCCAGTTAGTGATGTGATCACTACAGAGTGAGTAAAATCAAATCCCAGCCAGTTGTTTTTAGCTGGGATTTTTATCATTTGCAATGATACAATATTTGCACAAATGCCCTTTTCTGCCTTGCAGAAACATGGCAGTTAAATTTTGGGGCTGTGTCCCGTTCAAACAATAAAGGTAATAGCATGAGCAACGAATTAAAAACTCAAGTTGTTGTACTAGGCGGTGGTCCTGGTGGTTACTCTGCGGCTTTTCGCGCTGCTGACTTGGGCTTAGAAGTTACATTAGTAGAATCTCGCGAGACATTAGGCGGTGTATGTCTTAATGTTGGTTGTATTCCTTCTAAAGCACTTTTACACGTAGCTAAAGTGATTGATGATGCTGCAGAAATGTCATCTCACGGCGTTACTTTTGGCGCACCAAAAATTGACTTAGATGAAGTTCGTTCTTGGAAAGACTCTGTTGTTGGCCAGCTTACAGGTGGCTTAGACGGCATGGCTAAAATGCGTAAAGTAAAAGTTGTATCTGGTTACGGTAAATTTACTGGTAGCAACACTTTAGATGTTGAAGGCGCTGACGGTAAAACAACCATTACCTTTGATAACGCAATTATTGCTGCGGGTTCTAAACCTGTAAACTTACCTTTCATCCCAGAAGATGATCGCGTTATTGATTCAACGGGCGCGCTAGAGCTTAAAGATGTTCCTGAAAAGTTACTTGTTTTAGGTGGTGGTATTATCGGTCTTGAAATGGGTACGGTTTACCGTGCACTAGGTTCTGCAATTGATGTTGTAGAATTTGCAGACCAACTTGTTCCTGCTGCTGATAAAGACATCATTAAAATTTACCAAAAGCATGTTAAAGACAAGTTTAATGTAATGCTTTCAACTAAAGTAACTGGCGTTGAAGCAAAAGACGACGGTTTATATGTTACGTTTGAAGGCAAAAATGCACCGGCAGAGCCAGTACGTTACGACAAAGTACTTGTTGCTGTAGGTCGTACACCAAATGGTAACATGTTAGACGCTGATAAAGCGGGTGTGAATGTTGATGAGCGTGGTTTTATTAACGTTGATAAGCAATTACGTACTAACGTAGAACATATTTTTGCGATTGGTGACTTAGTGGGTCAACCTATGCTTGCGCATAAAGCGGTTCATGAAGGCCATGTTGCAGCAGAAGTTATCTCTGGTCAAAAACATTACTTTGATCCTAAGTGTATTCCTTCAATTGCTTATACTGACCCTGAAATTGCATGGGCGGGTGTAACTGAAAAAGAAGCGAAAGAGCAAGGTTTAAGCATTGAAACAGCTGTATTCCCTTGGGCTGCATCGGGTCGTGCTATTGCTTCTTCACGTACTGAAGGTTCTACTAAGCTTATTTTTGATAAAGAAAGCGGCCGTATTATCGGTGGTGCTATGATTGGTATTAACGCAGGCGAAATGCTGGGCGAAATCGGTCTAGGTATTGAAATGGGTGCAGATGGTGAAGACCTAGCGCTAACAATTCATGCTCACCCAACATTGAACGAATCAATCGGCCTTGCTGCTGAAATTTTTGAAGGTTCAATCACTGATTTACCAAACAAAAAAGCAGTTAAAAAGAAGAAGTAATTTCTTTTAGTTAATCGCGATAAAAAACCCAAGCCTCGGCTTGGGTTTTTTGTTTTTATAGCCGTCAGCCGTCAGCCGTCAGCCGTCAGCCGTCAGCCGTCAGCCGTCAGCCGTCAGTAAAGACAAGCTCCCTTGACACTTAAGTTAATATGAGCAAAATTTTGTAGCTGATAGCTGATAGCTGATAGCTGATAGCTGATAGCTGATAGCTGATAGCTGATAGCTGATAGCTGATAGCTGATAGCTGATAGCTGATAGCTGATAGCTGATAGCTGATAGCTGATAGCTGATAGCTGATAGCTGATATCTAATTTCTTTTATTTTAGCTACAATGCGCAGCCATCAGTTTATAGGTAATTAACCACAGTGACCCAGAGTTTAAAAAATTCAGTTTTAGCATTACGTGCTCAGCAAATAAGTGAATCTCGACGTGAGTTTAATGCCCGTGGTGGAAAAATGGATCGTTGTGATCAATGCTTAATTGCCAAGCATTACTGTATTTGTGAGGGCGCTGAGTACGCAAGCTGTAGCGCTGCAGTATGCTTACTTATGTATCACAATGAAAGTTTTAAACCGTCTAATACAGGGCGTTTAATTGCGGAAATAGTGCCTGATAATTATGCGTTTCGTTGGGATAGAACCTCCCCAGATCCTGCTTTATTAGCATTGTTGAATAATGATAAATATCAGCCTTTTGTGATTTTTCCGGCTGAAGATGTTGAAACTGATAGGGTGGTAACCCAGGTTGAAACGCATGCAGGTAAACAGCCATTGTTTATATTTTTAGATGGTACATGGCGAGAAGCTAAAAAAATGATTCGTAAGAGTCCTTATTTAGATAACTTACCTGTGCTGTCTATTACCGCAGAAAAACTCTCTGATTACCGATTACGTGTAGCGCCTCATGCTCATCAGTTAGGTACGGCAGAAGTGGCTATTATGGTATTAGCATTGGCTGGTGAAGTTGATGCGAGCACTAAATTAGAACAGCATTTTATTAAGTTTCGCGACGCTTATTTACTTGGTAAGCGTAATAAAGGTAGGCCCGAATAAAAAGCAGGGCACGAACATTCAAAAAACTGAGTTTAATGCTTGTTCATAGTTTGAATGTATATAATCTTGGCTGACCGCTGACCGCTGACCGCTGACCGCTGACCGCTGACCGCTGACCGCTGACCGCTGACCGCTGACCGCTGACCGCTGACTTTCAGGCAAAAGAAAAGCGCGAACCATCTCTAGTCGCGCTTGCGGAATCTTCTAACTTTGTTGCATCCTGCAATTGAACCTAATCAACTCCAATTTTTACGATCCGTGTTATTACAATATTACTTTCTAGTTCTATGTAATATAGGCTATCCGGGCCTGTCTCCATAAATCCCTAAAACATCCTGTATGGTAAAATCTATTACCAATCCTTATTGCACATCCGAGTGCATTCCCTTTGTTACCATTCCGTTGTGTTGCCTTTAAGGCCTGTCCTTTTTGTTCCCTATCCTTTATAAACAACTATTCCGATGTTGTTATCCATTATGCATCATCCTGATGCTATCCCTTGTGCAACAATCCATTGCGATACTCATCCTGAGCCTGTCCTTAAATCCCTGTTATCCTAAAAACCAAACCTTGGTATTCGAGTAGTTAATCCGTTTCCATTTACTCGGTAAGCGTCGTTGCTTATTTATGGGTTAATTATAGAGAGTGATTTGCAGTAAATGTAGGATAAAACCGCTTATGGTTTATGTTCTTACAAATGAAATATTTATAAATTATTTAAAATACAATGGCTTGCTGTATTTATGGGGTGTTATGCAGGGTGTTTTTACTCATTTACTGCCATAAGCGTAAGAGATATCTTACAAGGGTTTTCTTTTTTGGGCGTATTTATCACTAAGTAATTATATAAAGTGTGCACTTTTTAGTTCATCGCGGTAAAATTAATGATAATAATTATTAGTCAGGTAAGAAAATATGAAAAAAACACTAGCGCTTGTCGTTGGACTAATTATCTCAGCACCTGCTGTTGCAACCGATGTTGTGAATATTTACTCATTTAGACAACCTTTTTTAATTAAACCTATTTTAGATGATTTTACACAGCAAACAGGCATTAAAACTAATGTTGTGTTTGCTAAAAAAGGCCTAATCGAGCGTGTTAAGCGTGAAGGCAAGCACAGCAAAGCAGATTTAGTTTTAACCTCAAACTTTAGTGCGTTAATTCAGTTAGAAGAGCTAAAGCTAACGCAAACTATTGAGAGCGAGCAGGTTAATAATAATGTGCCGGCTGCATTTCGTGATGGCGATGGTCAGTGGGTGGCGCTCACTAAACGAGTGCGTAATGTTTACTCTTCAAAAGAGCGTTTAGGTCCATTACCTGAGCTGAGTTATGAAGATTTAGCCGAACCTGAATATAAAGGTCAAATTTGTACTCGCTCTGGTAAGCACCCGTACAACTTAGGGTTAGTGGCTTCCATGATTGCTCATCATGGTGAAGTCCAGACTAAAACATGGCTTGAGGGTGTAAAAGCGAATTTAGCGCGTAAGCCGCAGGGAAATGACCGTGCGCAAGTGAAAGCCGTTAAAGAAGGTTTATGTAATTTAGCTTTAGGTAACAGTTACTACTTAGGTAAAATGTTGCAAGATGAAGCGCAAAAACCGTGGGCAGATGCGGTTAATATTAATTTTCCAAACCAAACTAACCGTGGTTCGCATATTAACGTATCGGGTGCGGTAATTACTAAGTATGCTAAAAACCCTGAAAATGCCTTGAAACTTATAGAGTATATGACCGACAATAAGGCGCAAAATATGTATGCCTCGCTCAATATGGAGTACCCGGTCAAGCCAGGTGTTAAGCTTTCAAGTTTGGTTGCATCATGGGGAAGCTTTAAGGAAGACAGCTTACCGCTTGATGAAATTAGCAAATATCGTCCATTAGCCCTTAAGCTAATTGATGAGGTGAAGTTCGATCTTTAATGACTTATAAATTTCAGCTGTCGAAGTGGCAGCTTATTGCGTGGTCGACGGGTTTATTACTGTCGACCCCGTTGTTTTTTCTACTAGTAGAATCTTTACAAGGCGACTCAGAGGTATTTACCCACCTGTGGAATACCGTGCTGTGGGACTATATAAGTAATACCGTATTGCTGGTTTTAGGTGTAGGGTTACTTAGCTGCCTGATTGCGTTGCCACTGGGTTGGCTCACCGCTTATTGCCGTTTTCCTGGCAAACAACAGTTTGAATGGGCATTGATGCTGCCGCTTGCCATGCCTACCTATATTATTGCTTATGTGTACACTGATTTACTCGACTACGCGGGGCCGCTACAAATAACACTAAGAGAGTGGTTTGGTTGGCAATCACCCAGTGATTACTGGTTTTTTGATATACGTACTTTGCCAGGGGCTATCATCATGATTGCGCTGGTACTCTACCCGTATTTATATTTAATTTTTAAAACCGCATTACGTGAACAATCCTTTAAATTAGTCCAAGCAAGCCAATTAATGGGATTAAGTGCATGGAAAAGCTTTTTTAAAGTAAGCCTAGTGCTTTCTCGTGGCGCTATTGTTGCGGCACTTGCTTTGATCAGCATGGAAACCATGGCTGATTTTGCTACCGTTAGCTACTTTGCAGTCAGTACGTTAACCACCGCAGTATACGATACTTGGTTTGGTTATTACTCATTAACTGCAGCAGCAAAAATTTCAGGGGTGATGTTGTTACTGCTATTCTTAGCATTGATCACCGAGCGTTTTAGCCGTCGTAACCAAGCTGTATTTGAGCGTCAGTCAAGTGTGAACAGTGAGGCGCTTTATATTCTTAAAGGTAAGTCTGCATGGTTAGCAACAGGCTTTTGTAGCCTTATTTTAATAATCTCATTTATTATTCCCATGGTTGTTTTGCTCAAGTATGCAATCACGTATTTTGATCAAGCGTGGAGTAGTGAATTTTTTAGCTATGCATGGCAAAGTTTGAAAGTGGCCGCAGTAGTGAGTGTAGTGACTATTGTTTTGAGTGTTTTAGTGGTGTTTTATCAGCGCATTGCAAAACAAGCAAACCCACTTATACCTGGGCGCTTAGCAAGTACCGGGTATGCACTCCCTGGGACAGTATTAGCTATTGCTGTATTGTTGCCACTCACCCTATTAGAAAATACTATTAACCGCATTCTGACTCCTTATAACTTAGATATTGGTTTATTACTTACTGGTAGTTTACTAACGATTATCTTTGCTTATATTGTGCGTTTTTACGCAGTTGCTCATGGTGCTATAGAGTCGAGCTTTTCACGCATTAGCCCCTCGCTTGATATGGCAAGTCAGTCAATGGGGAAAAGCCAAGGCCACACATTACGCTTAGTGCATTTGCCTTTATTACGCCGAGGCTTATTAACCGCTGGTTTATTGGTATTTATTGAGTGTATGAAAGAGCTGCCCGCAGCCTTACTGCTAAGGCCTTTTGATTTTGAAAGTTTAGCTACGCACGTGTTTCAATATGTTAGCGATGAACAATTAGAGCTGGCCTCCATATCAGCTTTATTTATAGTGGTGGTAGGCTTTATTCCGTTATATTTTATTAATCGTTCAATGGAGCAACGTAGTTAAATGAGTAGTTTGATTTTACAAGGTGTGAGCTATGCATATAACGGGACTAAGGTTGTAGATGATTTAGACTTAACCTTAGGTAAAGACGAAATAGTGTGTTTACTCGGTGCCAGTGGCTGCGGCAAAACCACCACGCTTAAAGCCATTGCAGGGTTAATTGAAGCCAAACAAGGACAGGTATTTATTGATGGTAAGTTAGTCAGTGACGCCAATACGTTTGTGTCACCAGAGCATCGTAATATTGGCATGATGTTTCAAGACTACGCATTGTTCCCACATTTAACGGTGGCGAATAATATTGGCTTTGGTCTAAGCGGTATGAGCAAAACGGATAAACAGGCTCGCGTGGATGAAATGTTAAAACTTGTGCACTTGGTTGGCTGCGCGGATAGATATCCACATCAACTCTCTGGTGGTCAACAGCAACGGGTAGCGATTGCGCGTGCATTAGCTTATAAACCCAGCTTACTATTGTTAGATGAGCCGTTTTCTAATATTGATACCCAAGTCCGATTTGAATTAATCGCTGATATAAGACGTATTATTAAAGCTCAACAAGTGTCGGCAGTATTTGTTACTCACTCAAAAGAAGAGGCGTTTGCATTTTCAGATACACTTGCTGTTATGCACCAAGGTAAAATTGCGCAGCAAGGAACGCCAGAGCAGCTTTTTGCTAAACCAAGTTCAAAGGAGGTTGCAGAGTTTCTGGGTCAGGGCATATACTTAAGCGCAACTGCATTAACAGCCACTGAATATGAAACGCCGTTTGGTGTGGTTAAATCAATACTGCCACAGCAACACGCAGTGGCTGAAAAGGGGGTTATTTATGTGCGTCCACACCAGCTTGAGCTTGCCAGTAGTAACAATAACGAACTGCAGTGTGAGTGCGTTACAATTCTAAGCAGTCGCTTTATTGGCTCTGCTTATGTATATACTGTCGTTATTGCTGAACAAGAAATAGAAGTTGCAGCTCAGTATGGCCAGTCATTTGAAATTAATGAACAGGTTATAATAAAAATAAAACCGCACACGGTGAATTTTTTTAAATCGTAATTAATCACTGTGTTTTGCTCTAAAAAGTAAGGAATAACAATGGCGCAAGCGCAATCAGGGATTTGTGCTGAAGCAAACTTACACGGTTTGCACTTATTTTTTAATGTACTTGATGGTCACGACGAATCACTTCGCGCTAAGCTTAAACAAGTGAGCGATATTGAAGATGAGTTTAGTGATCAGTTTTCTGAATCTATGCTTTCTTGCATGGTGGCAATTGGTGCGCAATATTGGCCGCATATCTTACCTGATTTCATGCCAAGCGAGCTGCAAAGCTTTCCTAATATTACCCATAGCGAGTTTGTTATGAGTGCAAGGCCATGTGATTTGTTTGTGCAAATCCGCTCAGACAGAGAAGACGTGAACCACTTGTTTGCACTACAAATACTCAAACTATTCACCCCTGATGTTGAGCTGGTAGAGCAAGTTCGTAATTTCCGTTTTTTAGATGGTCGTGATTTTAATGGTTTTATTTATGCGGGCGATACCCCACATGGCCGTCAAAAACGCGTAACGGCGTTAGTAAACAAACCTGATAGTTTTGAAGATCAAGGTAGTTACATTCATGTGCAGCGCTATAAACATGACTTGAGCCTGTGGCAGCATTTGTCATTACATGAACAAGAGCAAATAATGGGTCGTACACGCCTTGATAATACCTTGCTCAGCCCCGCACTTGAGAGCAGCCATGCAACCCGAAGTGAATTAAAAGACGAACAAGGTCAGGCACTGTTACTTAACCAAAGCATGCCTTATGGCGATGTGTATGAGCAAGGTATGTTAGTGATTACGTGCTCTGCTAAAGGGGATGCATTCGAAAAAGTGCTAACTAGCCGACTAGGGCAGGGAGAGAATTATGATCACTGGCTTGATTTTACTCAGGCGGATATGGGCTCTGCATTTTTTGCCCCCTCAGTACGATTTTTAAAGCAGTTATAAAAATTACAAAACGGCTATGTATTATTCATAGCCGTCTTTATTACAGCGTTAGTGATTAAACCGTATCAAATAAAATACGAACACGCTCTAGTGTGAGGTCTATTTCTGAGATTTTAGCTGGTGCGATAAAAATAGTATCATCGCCAGCAATAGTACCTAGTACGCCATCTGCTTTGCCTAATGAATCAAGTAAACGCGCAATGAGTTGAGCAGCTCCAGGACTGGTGCGAATAATAATCATCATTTCGTTATGCATAATATCAATAACGAGCTGGCGTAATGGGCTCTTAGCGGTTGGTACCCCCATTTCGGCGGGTAAACAGTATACCATTTCTTGTTTTGCATTACGGGTGCGTACCGCGCCAAACTTACTTAACATTCGCGACACTTTACTTTGGCTAATATTATCAAAGCCTTGCTCTTTTAACGCATCAACTATTTCGCCTTGTGAGCCAAAGTTTTCTTCTTTTAAAAGTGCTTTAAAGGCTTTAACCAATGCTTCTTGTTTATCTTGTGGTTGCATAGTGTCTAATTAGTTATGTAATAGATACTGCAAATTCTACACAAAAATGCATAATTATGCAGCAGTTGTTTGCTTAAGTTGCCATTTTGCTGCGTTTAAACAGCAAAGTTTACAACTATGGTCGAAAATATAGCTAAAATAAGCAGGATAAATTTGTTTTTAGTCGTTAATTTCTTTATCTTATGAACCACAAATATTTCCTACCTCAAATCACGGAGAATTCCAATGAAAGTTGCTGTATTAGGTGCTGCAGGCGGTATCGGTCAAGCGTTGTCTTTATTATTAAAAACAGGTTTACCAGCTGGCTCTGAATTATCACTATATGATGTTGCGCCAGTAGTTCCTGGTGTTGCTGTTGACCTTTCTCACATCCCAACAGATGTTAAAGTTGCAGGTTTTGGTGCTGACGATTTAGATAAAGCATTAACAGGTTGTGATATCGTTCTTATCCCAGCGGGTATGCCACGTAAGCCAGGTATGGATCGTGCTGATTTATTTAATGTTAACGCTGGTATCATCAAAACACTAGCAGAAGGCATTGTTGCTAACTGTCCTAAAGCGCTTGTGGGTATTATTACTAACCCAGTTAACGGCACTGTACCAATTGTTGCTGAAGTATTTAAAAAAGCAGGTACTTATGATGCTAAACGTGTATTCGGTATTACAACACTCGATGTGATCCGTTCTGAAGCGTTCATTGCTGAGCTTAAAGGCGTTGACGTAGCAAGCGTTAAAGTTCCAGTAATTGGTGGCCACTCAGGCACAACTATCCTACCGTTACTTTCTCAAGTTGAAGGTGTTACTTTCACTGATGAAGAAGTGGCTGCACTGACTCCACGTATCCAAAACGCGGGTACTGAAGTAGTTAATGCTAAAGCGGGCGGTGGTTCTGCAACATTATCAATGGGTGCTGCTGCTGCACGTTTTTGTATGTCTTTAGTTAAAGGCTTACAAGGTGAAGACGTTGTAGATTATGCATACGTTGCTGTTGAAAATGGCGATGCAGAGTACTTCGCACATCCAGTACGTTTAGGTAAAAATGGCGTAGAAGAAATTCTTTCTTACGGCACACTAAGCGCATTTGAAGAGCAAGCAAAAAATGACATGCTTGAAACTCTGAAAAAAGACATTAAAGAAGGTGTTGATTTTATGGCGTAATAGCCAAAATTAACCCATAAAAAAAGCCTGCATTTGCAGGCTTTTTTATTGCTCGGAATTATCTACACAGTATAACTTAGTGGTCGCGATCAACCGCTATTCTAGCTAAGCTAATTAATGCTTGCTTGTAACTTGATTCAGCTAAGCAATCTAAACAAGCAATTGCTTTCTCTGCTTCTTGCTCTGCTTTTTGCATAGTGAACTCAAGGGCATTGGTATGTTTAAGTGCAGCGAGTATCTCATCTAGATGCTCCATACCATTACAGTGCTCAATAGCGTCTCTTATTAACTGTGTTTGATGCTCACTACCGTGTTGCATTGCATATATAAGAGGTAACGTCGGCTTACCTTCAGCTAAATCATCGCCAATGTTTTTACCAAGTTGGTCGGCATCAGCGTTGTAATCTAAAACATCATCCACTAACTGAAAAGCAGTGCCTAAATGCATACCATACAAATTAAGTGCGTTTAATACACTGTCATCTTGCTCAGTAATAATAGCAGCTAGCCCGGTTGCAGCTTCAAATAACTTGGCGGTTTTAGAGTAAATAACCTGCATATAACTGGCTTCAGTAGTATCTGGGTCATTACAGTTCATTAATTGCAGCACTTCGCCTTCAGCAATAATATTGGTTGCATCGGCTAATACTTGCATTATCTGCATTTTACCAAGGCCTACCATTAGCTGAAACGAGCGAGTATAAATAAAGTCTCCCACGAGAACACTGGCGGCATTACCAAACTCGGCATTTGCTGTGGGTGTGCCACGGCGCAAGTTAGATTCATCTACTACATCGTCATGTAAAAGCGTTGCGGTATGAATAAATTCAATAATTGTTGCTAGCGTAATGTGATCTTTACCTTGGTAACCTAGCGCTTTAGCCGCCAAAATAGCCAACATGGGGCGAACACGTTTGCCACCGCTGTTAACAATATACAAACCAAGTTGATTAACTAACGCCACATCTGAGCGCATTTGCGCATGTATTAGTTGATTGACGTCATTCATATCGCTTTCGATTAACGCCTGGATAGCTTTTATATCCATTGATCTCCGAGCCAATTTTAATGTGTGAACGGCGCAGATTGTACAACAAAAAACGCATTAGCTCGATATTTTGTGATGATTCCTTAAAAAAACACCCTTAAGTAGGTTAAATGACCTATTAACTTGGTGAATAAATGATTAAACAGCGCGGTTTAAATTTGAATCATCCTTGACGGTTAATTGAACTGCGTGGGCTTGCTTTGCGATTGCTAATTTATTTTCTCTAACCGTTAAAAAGCGCTTGGCAAAGGGGGATTTTAATATAAAATAGGGGAAATATTGAATTGCTCTCAATGCAGCTACTTTTTATTCATTTAATTACAAAAAGAGGCTTGCTAGTTTTTTCGCATTAGCGTAAACTTCGCGCCCTATTGAAGAATATTTTAGTTGCGTCGATTTGAGGGCGCACAGACGGAGTTAATTATGTACGCGGTTTTCCAAAGTGGTGGTAAACAGCACCGTGTGACTGAAGGTCAAACAATTCGTCTTGAGAAATTAGACGTTGAAACTGGTGCAGCAGTTGAATTTGATTCAGTACTTTTAGTTGCTGATGGTGAGAAGATCGAGATTGGTGTACCGTTCGTAAACGGTGGTAAAGTAACAGCTGAGGTTGTTTCACACGGTCGCGGTGAGAAGATTAAGGTTGTTAAATTTAGACGCCGTAAGCATTCTCGTAAGCAAATGGGCCATCGTCAATGGTTCACAGAAGTTAAAATCACTGGCATTAGCGCTTAATTAGAGGTACTTAGAAATGGCACATAAAAAAGCAGCTGGTAGTACTCGTAACGGTCGCGATTCAGAAAGCAAACGCCTAGGTGTTAAGCGTTTTGGTGGCGAATCAGTTCTAGCGGGTAGCATCATTGTTCGTCAGCGTGGAACTCGTTTCCACCCAGGCGCAAACGTAGGTATCGGTAAAGACCACACTATCTTCGCAAAAGCAGATGGTAAAGTTCAGTTTGAACAAAAAGGTCCTTTAAACCGTAAATACGTAACTATCGTAGCTGAGTAATCAGTAAGGTAGTTAAAAAACCCCGCCTTTGCGGGGTTTTTTGTTTTAAGCAGCTCTAAATATATACCCAAGTGTTTTTATGCTCAGTGTGCTCTATAGGCCACTTAGGTATATAATAGAGTTATTAACAAGCCAATCCCTAAAGTGAGTAATCATGAAGTTTGTAGATGAAGTAGAAATTCGCGCAGAAGCTGGTGACGGTGGCAGCGGCATCGTGTCTTTTCGTCGTGAGAAATATGTTCCAGATGGTGGACCTGATGGCGGTGACGGTGGAGACGGTGGTAGTGTTTATCTACAAGCTGATGAAAACTTAAATACCCTTATTGACTATCAATTCGAGCGTTTTCATAGAGCAGAACGCGGTACTAACGGTCAAAGCCGTAATTGTACTGGTAAAAAAGGTGAAGATCTGATTGTAAAAGTACCGGTAGGCACACGTATCATTGATGTTGATACACAAGAATCATTAGGGGATTTAACCCAAGATGGTCAACGAATTGTGGTTGCAAAAGGCGGTTTCCATGGCTTGGGGAATGCGCGTTTTAAATCAAGTACCAATCGTGCCCCACGTCAAAAAACACTCGGAACACCTGGTGAAGTACGTAACCTTAAGTTAGAGCTAATGCTGCTCGCTGATGTAGGTTTACTGGGTTTACCAAATGCCGGTAAATCGACCTTTATTCGCAGCGTATCGGCTGCAAAACCTAAAGTAGCAGATTATCCATTTACTACGCTTATCCCTAACTTAGGTGTTGTTCGTCCTGAAGCAAATAAATCATTTGTCATTGCCGATATTCCTGGCTTGATTGAAGGTGCATCGGATGGTGCAGGCTTAGGTATTCGTTTCTTAAAGCATTTAGAACGCTGTCGTGTGTTATTGCACATTATTGATGTTATGCCAGTTGATGGTTCAAATCCTGTTGATAATGCTTTTGCAATCATTAACGAGCTACATCAGTACAGCCCTAAGCTTGCTGAAAAGCCTCGCTGGTTAGTATTTAATAAAATTGACTTATTGCCAGAAGATGAAGCCAAGGCCTTATGTGAGCAAATTGCAGAAGAGTTAGGTGAGTCTGAAAATATTTATAGTATTGCTGCAATTAATAAATTGAATACTCAGCCATTAATTCACGACATCATGACGCTACTTGATAACATGCCTAAAGAAAAGTTTGTTGAAGTTGCAGACGAAGAGGTTGAATTTAAATGGGATACCTACCATCAAAAAGCCACTAAAGGCGATGATGATGACTGGGATGATTGGGATGAAGATGATTACGACGTAGAAGTTGTCTACGAGCGTTAATGATAATTGTATATGTTTAAAAGGAGCTAACGCTCCTTTTTTATTTTTTAATAATAAAGAATTAGGTGTTTAGTGTGATAATTTCAATGATTGCAGCAATGGCAAACAACCGTGTCATTGGTTTAGATAATAAAATGCCATGGCACTTACCTGGCGATCTTCAGCACTTTAAAAAAGTAACCTCTGGTAAGCCCGTTATTATGGGGCGTAAAACATTTGAGTCGATAGGTAGGCCGCTGCCTGGGCGTCGCAATATTATTATTACTCGCAACACTGAATATAAAGCAGCGGGAATTGAAACAGTAACCACGCCTGAGGCTGCACTTGAGCTTGTTAATGATGTTGCAGAGGTTATGATTATTGGCGGTGGAAACATTTACCAGCAGTTCTTAGGGCAAGCACATCGGTTGTATTTAACCTTTATTGACTTAGATGTAGAAGGGGATACACAGTTTCCTGATTACCAAAATGTTGCAAGTTGGCAAATTGAAGATGAAATGTTGATGGCTCCTGATGATAAAAATAAATATAGTTATAAGTTCGTAACTTTGAATAAAATCTCTTAACATTATTGCCAAAATCTGAGCGTGTTGGTACAATATTAAACAGTCGAGTACGAAAAAAGTATTAATATAGGGTGTCCAATCAATGATTAAATTACCGAAGCTAGTTGTAATTGCTGCTATTGCAGCGGGTTCGTTTGCTTATACTGCGCCTGCAAGCGCTAATGATCAGTTAGCTGTTTCAATCTGTGAATACATTGCTGGTGATGATAAAAACCGTCTGCGTAGCAAATTAAAAAGTTCACGTGTGAAAGTTCGTAATATCTATGATGCAGTTTTCTGTAATGGTAATAACTTATTGCGTCACGCTGTTGCAAGTAATGCAGTTGATACAGGCGAGTACATTGTTAAAAACTTATCAAAGAGCTCACTTGAAGATGGTGCCGATATTGCTTGGGCTGAGGCAAATCATGCTGGATCACCTTTAATCCCTATTATTAAAGACCGCGCAGGCCTTTAAATAAAAGCTTAATTAATAAAAAAAACCGCGTTTAAACGCGGTTTTTTTTACTTAGATAAATTGTCATTTTACACCCTGTTTAACTACCTTTAAGTCTAGTTCCCCCTGAGTATTTATCCTTATTACTCTTATTACATAAAAATGTCATAAAAACTCAATACTCTATGTGTATGTCAGTTTTGAGATATATTTATGCGTGTATCATTTTTTACCCGTTTACTAGCCATTTTATTAACGTTAGCAAGTATCCTTTTAGCCGCTACCTTGTTATGGGCAAGCCATACATTACTTAAACTTCAGCAACAAGATAGCGCATATAGCCAATTAAAAAATAGCATAATGGTCGAGCTTGCCGATCATTTGGAAAGTTATTTAGTACAAGGTAATAGCCAATACCTAAAACAATCATCGACCTTGATTGAGCAGCTTAAAGCGCAACAGTTAACGGTGCTGCCTCCTGAATTAGAAATTCGTTTAGCTGCACAATTAACTTCATTAAATACAGATATTAATGGTAAATACAGAGCACTTGGAAAACTATCTGGCAATGAAACTGCGCTGTTAGATAACGCGCTTAGACAAATGGCCGGCTCAGCCTCTTCACTCATTAATTATGCGCAAAAAGCACCAATGCAAACCAGTAACGCTCTTAATTATTATAAATTAGCGAGTGATTATTACAGTGAAGTGGTTAATTTATCTTTATCGACTTACCAGTTGATCAATGATTACCAACCTGAGGTAGAGAAAAACCTGCAACAAAGTATAAAAACCCTAAATTTACTAGCTATAAATATTGAGCAGTTACCGAACTTAGGGGTAATGACTGAGGTTGATGAGTTTGCTTTATTTGTAGATGAGGAACCGGAAGATTTGGCAGCTGAAATAAAAGCGGAGTTGGTGAGTTGGCCTAAACGTTATTTGCGCGATTTAAGCAGTACTTTATCGCAATCAAAACAACGTGATTCTGGAACGAATGAGTTACGTGAACAAATTAGTTTAGTATCAAAAACAGTGATTGAGGCAGAGCAAACATTAAAAGCACAGCAAGATAACGTGAAACGACAAGTGTTTTGGGTGTTTGGAATAGCAATAGGCGGATTAGTAATATTAGCTTTTAGTGTCTATTGGGTACAGCGCAGACAGGTTTTACAGCCTTTACGACAACTGCGAGATGGGTTTGCATTTTTAATAGAAAGTAATGAGTTAAAAAATATTACAGTGAATAATCCTAAAACAGAGGTAGGAGAAATAGCACAGTATTTTAACCAGCTAATTGAGCGCCAGCGTTTAGAAGCGCAAGAAAGAGCGAATATGCTCAATGTAGTCAGCCAGTTTATGCAGCAAATGAGTGAGCATTTACATACTATTGGGCAAAAAAGTAATGCGAGTTATCAGCAGGTAAATCACAATGAAGAACTGCTTCTTAATATTCAGCAACTTGGTGAGCAGGTTAATCATATTAACGCTCAGGCTGCTGAAAATGCCCAAAGTACTTATGAGGCAATGCAGCAAAGTGTTGGTTTTGCTAAAAGTATGCTTAATGCCAGTTCTGATACACAGCAACGTATTGAGCATGGGATGCATAGTGTTCAGGAATTACTGAGTGGGGTGCAAGGAGTGAGTAATATTATTACGGTTATACGTACCATCGCTGAGCAAACAAACTTACTCGCGCTCAACGCTGCGATAGAATCAGCAAGAGCCGGTGAGCAAGGTCGAGGTTTTGCCGTAGTTGCCGATGAGGTAAGGCAATTAGCAATGCAAACCCAAGGTTCGTTAAAAGAGATCAATGATCAGTTGGCGCTACTAAGTGAAAACTCTCAAGTGGTTTATAAACAAATCAATGCACTAACTGAGGATGCACAATTACAAACCGCAAATGCTCAAGAGCTTAAAGCAAACTCTGAAGGAGTCGCGGGCAATGCGCAGCAGGCTAATAAAGTTGCGATTGATGCAATGGAGCTGGCTAAACAGCAAAATGAGTTGCTCCAAGGCTTTACTCTATCGATGCATGATATGAAAAGCCAAGTAAGTGAGTCGAGTGAATTAGTTGCTGATATAGGCTCGCAGTTAGAGTTGCAAATGACATCTATTAAAGAAGGTCTAGGTTTAGATAACAACAGCGATTAATCGAAGACGAATTAAATATTAATCTGTATGCTAAAAGACTATGTAATTACCCTAAGGAATTAATATGATAGAGCAAGGTCAAACAATACCTGCAGTAAGTTTATCTCAGCTTAGTGATGAAGGTATGCAAACGCTCACTAATAATGAATTATTCGCAGATAAAAAAGTTGTATTATTTGCAGTGCCGGGTGCTTTTACGCCTACTTGTTCCAATGCTCATTTGCCTGGTTATATCGCGCTAGCTGATAAATTCAAGGCTAAGGGTATTAACGCTATTTATTGTGTATCGGTAAATGATGCATTTGTTATGAAAGCATGGGGCGAGTCACAAAATGCAGAACATATAGATATGCTTGCAGACGGCGATGCCAGTTTTACTCGTGCCTTAGGGCTTGAAAAAGATACTGCTGGCTTTGGTGGTTTGCGTTCTAAGCGCTACGCTATGGTTGTAGATAATGGTGTTGTTAGTGAATTACTTGTAGAACAAGAAAAAGAATTTGTAATAAGTAGTGCTGAAGCCGTTTTAGCCAAGCTATAACTAAGCTGTTTTAAGTATTGAATAAAAGCCGATACATATGTATCGGCTTTTTTTATCTAAGGAGAAAGTAGTTTACGGCTGGTATTGACCGCTTAGCGTTAAACCAGAAAAGGTTTGATACGCATTTACGCTTAGATGCCATGTTCCCGCTTGAGGGTTACTAAATGTACATGTTTCAGCGTTACCATTTTTATAAGGACGACAATCATAGCTTGAGCTAGTTGGTTGACTGCCAAATTTTACAAATAAATCTGCATCACCGGTGCCGCCAGACGTTGTTACTGTAAAGCTAGCCATGCCAGCTGGCACATCTAGCGTGTAATGTTTCCACTGACCTGCATTTGCAGTAACATCAGACACTGTGCCACCACCTGCTTGAGGTGTACCTGAACCACCACCGGTTGAACCACCTGTAATGTTACCGACTAAGCTAACACCAGTGTAGGCAGAATAACCATTTAACATTATATGATAAGTACCTGGGGTTGGGTTATCAATAGAGCACTCTTCACTGTTACCGCCTTTATAAGGGCGACAGTCGTATGTAGAGGTAGTTGGTTTGCTACCAGCACGTACATACAAGTCAGCATCACCTGTACCACCGCTCATAGTGAAAGTAACATTAGTGGCACCGCTTGGGACTGTCATAGTGTAAAAGTCTTGTGCACTTGCTGCACCACTTAATCCCGTTTTCACTTGTCCATCAACAAGCTCATTATCACCTGATGTTGGCGGTGGTGTGCCACCTGATGCTGCGGCAACAGCGGCTGCAGCATCCACAATACCTGTGCCACAGCTAGTACATGTTGCAGAGAATGAGCGAGTGGTTGTTTTTAAGATGTTTTCAATTTCATCAGGAGTCGCATTTGGTTTAGCTTGTTTGATCAATGCAGCAACACCCGCAACATGAGGTGCAGCCATTGATGTACCTTGCGAAAAACCATAGCTGTCGCTTGATGGTGTTGTTGAACCTGAGTTGTAAGTAGATAAAACACCCTCAGAATCATTTGCAAAGCTTTGCGCGCCACCTGGGGCTGCTACATCAATATTACTACCATAATTTGAGTAATATGCGCGGCCACCGTTACGGCCAACTGATGCAACGTTAACAACACCACTACAGTTACCTGGGTTGTAGTTTGCAGAATTATCGTTATCGTTACCTGCGGCAATAACAACAACAGTACCGTTATTGCGTGCTGTATTAATAGCATTTTGAGTCGTTGAGCTACATGCACCTGCACCACCTAAGCTCATGTTTATAACATCAGCAGGGTTAGCATTTGCCGATGTACCCGACACATTTCCACCTGAAGCCCAAATAATACCATCAGCAATGTCAGAGGTTAAACCGCCACATTTACCTAACACACGTACAGGCACTACTTTCGCGTCGTAAGCAACACCAGCAACACCTTCACCGTTATTAGTTACCGCAGCAACAGTTCCTGCTACGTGAGTACCGTGCCAGCTAGAACCTTGTGCACCGTTGTTACCACATTCTCCGGCTGCAACAGCATCCCCTGGATCGCGAGCATCGTTATCACGGCCATTGCCATCATTAGCGACTGATAGATTAGAGATCATATCGTAGCCAGGTA
Organism: Pseudoalteromonas sp. US3C1004; assembly: GCF_048401065.1. Lineage (GTDB taxonomy): Bacteria > Pseudomonadota > Gammaproteobacteria > Enterobacterales > Alteromonadaceae > Pseudoalteromonas > Pseudoalteromonas undina. The sequence continues at coordinate 2,698,788 of NZ_CP183073.1, read as the reverse complement.
AAATATTGGCGTTTAAATCAGCGTGCGGACGGTAACCAGTATCAAGAACAGCTACAACCACGCCGCTACCTGTAGCAGTATCCCAGGCTGTTGGTAGATTTAGGCCACCGGCTTGCTCATAGTAATGCCATTGGTCGCCATAACGAGGGTCGTTTGGTGTTGCAAATGGTTTTAACATTTGATCGACTTCAATGTATTCAACATTGCCTGAATTGACCATTTCTTGCATAAACTGTTGTGCTTCTTCAGCATTGAGCTTTTTGTCGGCACGCATTACGTGATGATCATTCAATGCCATTGCGCGGATATATTTAGCTTTAACTTTACCTTTTTTTGAGGTGAAGTTTTTTACAAAGCTTTGCGCTTTTTTGTTCATCATTGCAGGCGATGCTTCAGCTGTTGATACGTTCATCATATCGCTATTATTTTTATATTTGATAATGAACTGAGTTTCAAACCCACCTTGATTTTGCATTTTAGCTGAGGTTTCAGCCATAGAAGGTGAGATTGCTTGTGCTGGATTTGCCATGCTTGAGCTGGCTGCAAATAGTGTACTTATTGTTAGCGCAACAGCGCATTTTTTAAATGAATCATTAGAAGTCATAATTACCCTTAGTTTTATTATTATTTGTGGAAAGCCACAAAGCGGGTACAAAGGTAAATGATCTGTTAACTATTTTGAAATATTAAATACGTATGTGCCTATTTCATTTAGTTATAACCGTGAATTCAGTAAGCTTTCAGTCGTTTTGTATTTGTTTTTATTATGTTGACGATCCTAATGTATTAGATTTATTTGGTGCTTTTTATCATTATTTAATCTTTATTGATAAATTAAAAACAATATAACAGCTATCTTGTTGTTACCGAAACTTTGTTATAATTCACCAAAGTTTTTAAGAGATGACCAAATGACTCACCTTGATGTGATAGTGATCGGTGCCGGAGCTGCAGGTTTAATGTGTGCAGCACAAGCAGGATATCGCGGCCGAAGTGTTACAGTGCTTGATATGGGTAAAAAGCCAGGACGTAAAATTTTAATTAGTGGCGGCGGGCGTTGTAACTTTACTAACGAAAATGCGAGCCCTAATAACTATTTATGCACTAATCCCCATTTTGTAAAGTCGTGCTTAAGTCGTTATACCCAGCATGACTTTGTAGAGCTTGTAGACCGACATGGTTTGGCGTATCACCATAAAACATTGGGACAATTATTCTGTGACAATAGCGCACAAGACATTGTTGATATTTTACTAACAGAGTGTGAGTGGGCGGGTGTTACAATTAAACTACGCAGCGAAGTGTTAAATGTAGCTAAAACAGCAACAGGTTACAGTGTCACAACTGAGCAAGAAACACTGACCTGTGAGTCGTTAGTTGTCGCATCTGGCGGTTTAACTATGCCTAAACTTGGCGCGACGCCAATAGGTTATAAAATTGCAGAGCAATTTGGCTTAAAGGTATTGCCGACGATGGCCGCTCTAGTTCCCTTTACCTTACATCAGCACGATAAAGAGCGTTTTGAAGGGCTTTCGGGTATTAGTATTTCTTGTGAAGTTGCAAGCGAAGATGGCACTGTATTTAAAGAGAATATTTTATTTACTCACCGCGGCTTATCCGGGCCTGCCATATTACAAATAAGCTCATTTTGGCGAGCAGGTCAGGCGGTGACGATCAATTTATTACCTGAACTCGATTTAAAGCAACAGCTAGCCGATTGGCGAGAAACGCAAGCGCAAAAATCGTTAAAAAATAGCCTTGCTACTATCTTACCTAAGCGTTTTGTTGAAATACTCTATGACAGTAAAGCTATTCCTGATTGCAATATTAACCAGCTAACGCATGGCCAAATAGATGCACTCGCGGATTATATTCATGCTTGGCAAATTAAGCCAAATGGTACCGAAGGTTACAGAACCGCAGAAGTGACTTTAGGTGGTGTAGATACCGATGAGCTAAGCTCAAAAACATTTGAGGCTAAAAAAGCCAAAGGTTTATACTTTATTGGTGAAGTGACCGATGTAACGGGGTGGCTAGGAGGCTATAATTTCCAATACGCGTGGAGCTGTGGATTTGCCGCTGGGCAATACGCGTAAAAAGTCGCTCAGCGCGGCTTATTAAACCTGCCACTTAAGCTCTTAAGTGGCATTTTTTATTTCTAACTTTTGAGTCTATATTGCTGCATTTTACTATTCGGTTTTTCGGGAATAGTCATTTCGATTATGCCTGCATCAATTGCAGGTTTTAAATAGCGCTCTCTAAAATGTTTTCGATCTTTTAACCCTAGCTGGTTTTGTAGCTCTTGTCGGTTTAATGGTTTTTCGCTTTGGTTAAATACATTTATTAAAGCGATGACTTGGGGGGCTTGTATGTCTAAGTGTATAGTGTTTTTAACTTGAGGGGGTTGTTGTGGGGTTTGGCTTTTTGTTATTGATTTTAAATCACTTTCTAAAATATCTAATGCTGAAAGTAATGTCTCTAACATGTACTCAATAAACACGGATGAGTCACCGGTTTTGGTACTTAGGTTAATGCTTTCAAAGTATCGTTGGCGTGTTGCCGCTATTAAGTTATGAATGTTTAGCAATGAAAACAGCGTATGCCATTGTGATAATTGTTGGGTTTGCCACACACACGCTAACTCAGTATTACCCTGTGCAACCGGTTGAATAAACTGTAATTCATAATGGCATACTGCACTACTGATTAGAGGGTGGTGGTTAGTTGTATTAAACCACGCAAATAATTCTTCTACCATTTGTGGCACTCGAATTGCCTGTGGTGCCATTTGTAAGCCATTTTTTAACGCTAGACCTTGCTCCCTATAACGGCCTGACTTTTCAGTCTTATTTTTCATTAAGCTGCGATGCAGAGCTAATAAGCTATCTGGGCTTGATAGGTCAGATACTGTAAATTGAAATTCAGAGTTTTTCATTTGTATAGAGGTGAGTTTTTGTTGCTTATAGTGCTCAATAGTTGCTGGCGAATATAAGGCACTGATTTTACCTAAAGCTTCACTAATATTTGCAATGCTGTGAGTCATGCTGGCTGAGATTGAAAATGGGGGAGTGGCGTTGCTCATTTCGTTATAGAGGTTATTTAAATCAGGAGATTAGAATACGCGAACTGAATATAAAAGTCAGTTTTAATAGTGATTTAGTATTTATTTAAAACTTTACATAGTCTTTAATTACTGGTTTTAAATGTTAAACCGACGCCAAATAGCGCCGGTTTATTAGTTACTCTTCGATAAACGCTTCACCTTCGTTCATCCACTTAGCGGCTGGCTTGCCTTTTAAGTAATGATCAAAGTACTGCATCATACGTACTGAGAAATCTACCTGATTAGGGAATTGCTTTAAGTGATGCGGTTCACCTTCATATTGTAAAAATGTAGCATCTTTACCCGCACGGCGCAGTGCTAAGTAATATTGCACGCCTTCATGCCATGGTACAGCATCATCTTTATCACCAAACATAATCAGAATCGGGGTATTTACTTTATCCGCAAAAAAGACTGGCGAGTTCTCAATATAAAGCTCAGGGGCTTCAAATAAGTTTTTACCAATGCGACTTTGCCCTGTTTCATATTGAAATTGGCGAGCAAGCCCTGACTTTAAGCGAATGCCACTGTAGGCGCTGGTCATGTTAGACACTGGCGCACCCGAAACTACAGCTTTAAACATATCAGTTTCAGTGATCATAAACGCGCTTTGATAACCCGCCCATGAATGGCCTTGTAACCCTATTTTATTAGCATCGGCAATGCCTAAATCAATCAGCTTTTGAGTGGCGTTGATCATGGTTTGAGTTGAAGACTTACCTGGATGACCTATTTCAAAGCGAATATCAGGTAAAAAGATGGCGTAGCCATTTGATGTAAACATCGGAAAGTTAGGGCGATGATTTAATTCCATTTTAGGGAAATCGTACATACGCTGGCTCATATAGCGGTAAAAGTACACCACAACCGGTACTTTATCGCCTTTTTTATAGCCGGCAGGTTTGATTAATACCCCTTGTAAATCTTCTCCATCAAAGCCTTTATAGCTAATAAGTTCAGGCTTTTCTCCCCAAGCAAAATTAGTTACCTGAGGATTAAGGTTAGTGACTTGTTGTGCTTGTTTGAAGCTAAAGTCTGTTTGATAAATATCAGGAAATTGCTGATAGGTTTGCTCAGTAAATAAGTATTTATCGGCATTTTTGGCTTTTTTAATTACATCAAAACGCTTATTACCTGTGAGTACTTTAGTAACGTTAAGCGTTGTTAAATTAAGTTTAGCCACCTCACTTTGCTTACTTTGTAAGTTAATTGCAGAGAGCAAAAGAGTATCATTGCTGTTAAAGCCCACTTGGTTTTTATCAAGCTTGATTACTCTGTACTGAGTATTACTTTGTTTACCATTAGTTAAGCGTTTGGCTTGCTTGGTATTTACATTAAACGACCAAATATCGTATTTGCTATAAACCAGTATTTCGCTGCTATCGTTAAGCCAGCCAGCAAAGCCATAGCCAGGCTGCTTAGATGGATAATCGTGTTTGTCATCGGCAAAGGTGGCGTTAACCGCTTTGCTGAGTACGCTCACTTTGTTATTGCCTAAGTTTTTAAGCTGTACTTGGTTATTATCAAAGTAAGCAGCAAACTGACCATTAGGCGCAAGGCTTGGTCTAAATGGATAGTCGTTAATAATAGGTGTTTGTTTACCCGTTTTTATATCAACCGCAAAGTAGTCAGCAAAAAAGCCGCCATACATTACTTTTTCAAGATGAGCTAAATTTGAGTAACCTAATAATGAATCCGCGCGTTCAGTATTAAGTGCCAGCTCTGGCATATTTGGTGTGCTTAACTGTACAACTTGTTGCGAGTTTACATGGTATACCGCCGTGTAATGTCTGTTTTTATTGTTTTTATGCCACTGCTGCTCTTCGCGAGGTTTAATTTGTGCATCGTTGTTGTGCCATACATTTAACCCTTTTTGGTCGCGAATAACCTCAAAGTCATACAGTGACGACTCATCGGTATATTCTTTTTGCTTAACTTTTGCAGCAAGTTTTGGGCGGTTTTCAAAGTATAGGCGTGTACCATCTTCGGCCCACGTTAATGTCGCAGTTTTACCCATTAACCATTCTGGGTTAGGTGACTGCACAGTGGTAAGCGTTTCGTTCTGCCAAAGCGTTAATTCGTATTGGCGGCGACGCTTATCATCGTTTACATAGTTACCTAAAGTAAATGCAGCACTCTTATTGATTGGATGCCAAGCTATTTTGTTGGCAACCACACCAGGCTCGTCAATTAATGCTGTGCTGGTAAAATCATTGAGTGAAAATAAAGTAATTTGATTATTATTACCATCCACATAGCTTTGGCTCACTAATAATTGATCGCTGGTGGCGCTAATATCATAGGTGAAAGCACTTTCAAGAGTGTGGGTGCGTTTATCGCTTAAGTTGACTACAACCAGCGGGTAGCTTTTATCTTTTTTATCAGCTGTGATAGCGCTATCGTTATCGGAGTTTTTATCATCCGCGTCGGTGCTCTCATTTTTACGATAGGCAAGCCATTGGCCGTTATTAGCGAGTACGTAATCTTTTACGTCATTAAAGCGTTGTTGCTCACCGGTTTGGGTATTCACTAATACTAGATTGTTTTTTAAATCACTTTTTTTCTTAGTGGTCTCTTTTTCAAGTAGGGTAGGCACTTGGATGAATGCAACCCAGTTCGCCATTTTGTTAATTGTAGGGCGAGTGCCTCGCTCTACCTCAGCAATAAGCTTGTTGTTATTTAGCGAGTAGACTTGCCCAGTGGCATTGCCACGATAAGGAGTTGCACTTAAAGAGAGGATTTGACCATTTTCAGAAAGCTGTGTGCCTTTTGCAGATTTAAAATCAAATACATCTTTAAATTCTAATGGCTTATTTGCTAAGGCACTGGCGCTCGTTAAGCTGGTAATAAGTGCACAGCCTATAAGAGTGAGTTGTGTTTTCATTATAGATTCTCGTTTTTTAACATTATTTTATTGTAACGAGTTTTAATAACAATTCGAGTAGATACGATAAGTGGTAGCAGGGCAGAGATGAGAGACTAAAAATGAATGGTAAAAGGTAAAAGGTAAAAGGTAAAAGGTAAAAGGTAAAAGGTAAAATTTTCGGGCCACGGGATGCGAGGTGTTTGGCATTTGTGAAAAAATAGGAGTGGGAGTGGTTTATTTAATACCTTGTTAGCATCACTAACAAGGTATTACTTCGAATCTTATAACCAAATTTTTTGTAATTCTGGCCATTGTTTTTCAAATTGCTCACTTGGGCGAGCACTAAAATTACTGCGCACAAACTGATTCATTTTACCTTCAACGTAGGCAAGTAAAAAGTTAGCTAGGGTTAACTCATCGCTTTGGAAGTTTTTACCTTCACGTAGCTTACGCTCTCTAAGAATTTGTTTAAATTGGGTTTCTAGTTTTTCAAATAAGCCCTGTACACGCTCACGAAGTCGCTCTTGTTCTCCTTGTAGAGCGTCGCCTGTTAATATACGAGTAATGCCAGGGTTTTTCTCAGCAAACGTTAGCAACAGTAATAAGGTATTGTATACGCGTGCTTTGCTTTCTTTTTCGTTATCTAAAATAAGATTAATACGTGATAGCAGGGTATCTTCAATAAACTCAATTAATCCTTCAAACATCCGCGCTTTGCTCGGAAAGTGGCGATAAAGAGCGGCTTCAGATACCCCAACTTCTGCGGCAAGTTTGGCAGTTGTAATACGCTGGCCTGGGCTGGTTTCTAACATTTGTGCGAGTGCTTGCAGTATTTGCTCTTTGCGATTACTTTTTTTTGTCGCAGGCATGAACATTCCTTTTTTAATAGTTATTTTTTCTACATCAATGTGCGATAACACAGCTACCGGCCTAGTGTTTGTGCGGGCAATAACCAGTGAGGCGGTGTTTTCACGTATTACGGTGAAGCTCTGGTACTGCGCAAGCATTAAACTATATTAGCGAGATAAAATTACACTAAAAGGTCACAAGGCGTCATCATGTTAATGTTTTATTCAGTTTGTTTCCAGCCTTTTTATAATCGTTTGGCAAGCTGCTCGATCACTTTGATTGCTATTTCTGTTTTACTAGTCACAGGTAAATCGAGTTGTTCATTTTGCCAAAAAAGAGTAAGTGCGTTACGTTCTGAATTAAAGCCTAAATCACTTTGCGATACGTCGTTTGCGCAAATCATATCGAGGTTTTTATTAGTCAATTTCCCTTTAGCGTAGTTAGCAACATTTTGCGTTTCTGCTGCAAAGCCGACAGTGTAAGGGCGGCTCTGTGTAAGGTTTGCCACCGCTGCTATAACGTCAGGGTTCTTAACTAAGCTAAGAGTGAGTTCATCGCCTTGCTTTTTCATCTTTTGTGTGGCGATATTTGCTGCACGGTAATCGGCTACAGCAGCGCAACCAATAAAGGCGTCTGATTGAGGTGCGTAATTGAGAGACTCTTGCAATAGCTGCTCAGCACTTTCGATATTAATTAAATTAACCCCTTGCGGTGCCGCAATAGTTACTGGGCCTGAAATTAAGTGAACTTGCGCGCCAAATGATAAAGCAGCTTGTGCTAGTGCATAGCCCATTTTTCCTGAGCTGTGGTTTGATATAAAACGCACTGGATCGAGTGGCTCTCGGGTTGGGCCTGCGGTAATAGTAATGGTTTTACCCGCTAAGAGTTGTGGTTGCGCAGGTTCAATGCATAAACTCACTAACTCATGCGGTTCAAGCATTCGTCCTGCACCTACATCGCCACAGGCTTGCTCACCTTTGCCAGGCCCCCAAACAGCAACGCCACGAGCCTTTAAAGTGGCTATATTAGCTTGCGTAGCAGGGTGCGCGTACATTTGCTGATTCATAGCTGGTGCCACAGCCACTTTTGCAGGAGTTGCGAGTAATAACGTAGTAAGTAGATCATCAGCAATGCCTACCGCCATTTTTGCAATAATATTGCTGGTGGCAGGAGCAACTAAAATTAGATCAGCCCATTTGGCAAATTCAATATGTCCCATTGCAGCTTCTGCTGATGGGTCTAGCAATGAGTCAGACACCATTTCACCACTGACAGCTTGCATCGTTAACGGGGTAATAAAATGCTTTGCTGATTCAGTCATTACAACTTTAACGTCACAACCATGGTCTTTTAAACGTCTTACAAGTTCGGCACATTTGTAGGCTGCAATTCCGCCGCTAATACCCAGCACTATTTTTTTATTTGTTAAATTAATCATGGTTGTTTATCAATTTTATAAGATATGCTGGCTAAAATAACAAATCTTAGGCCTGACAGCTAAGATAAAATGCGTTTTATTGCGCTAATTTTTAATTTTGCATTACAGTTATACGGTACTGACCGTTTTCAAGGATGAACGATGCAATTAACCTCACTCCCTAATTCACTCAGACCGCGAGAAAAGCTGCTAGCAAAAGGCGCTAAGGCACTCTCTGATGCTGAGCTACTGGCTATATTTTTACGTACTGGCTTACCGGGTATGAATGCGATAGAGCTGGCACAACATCTGATCAATGAAAATAGAACCCTGCATAATTTGTTTAATGCCAGCATAGATGAGTTTTGTGCGCAAAAAGGGCTGGGTACAGCTAAATACGTACAGTTACAAGCGGTACTTGAGCTGAGTCAGCGTTATATGCAAGAAGGCTTTGTTCGCGATGCCGTTTTTAACTCCCCTCAAGCTGTTTACGACTATTTAACCCTGAAAATGCGAGGCCTGCAGCAGGAGGTGTTTATGGTGTTGTATCTTGATAGCCAAAATCGTTTATTAAAAGATGAAATTTTATTTTATGGTACGATTAACGCCGCCAGTGTGTATCCGCGTGAAGTTGTTAAAGCGGCTTTAAAAAATAATGCAGCGACGGTTATTTTTTCACATAATCATCCCAGCGGTATTGCAGAGCCAAGTCAGGCCGATAAGCTAATTACCAATAAATTGTGCCAAGCGCTGCAATTAGTCGACATAAATGTATTGGATCATATTATTATTGGCGGTGAAAATTGTGTTTCGTTTGCCGAACGGGGACTTATTTAAGTTTATCGCTCGCAGATATGTGCTAAAAATGAGCGGTTTACTGTGTTTTGGCAAATTAGTTTAATTTAAATGCAGTTTTTACTTTCCCTAAGGGCATTCGATCTTTATAATTAGCCGCTATCAAATTTACACATGAGCTGGTTGGATAAGATCAGTATTTGATCTTTGCCTGTAAAAGCTGTATAAAGAGCGCCCTTTCGATTTATCTCTAGGGCACAATACATGGCCTTTGGGGAAATTAAGCTCGAGCGAAGTTATTGGAGATATATAGACATGTCTAAAGTATGTCAAGTTACAGGTAAGCGTCCAGCGGTTGGTAACCACCGTTCACACGCGAGAAACGCGACTAAACGTCGTTTCCTACCTAACCTACAAACACACCGTTTTTGGGTTGAAAGTGAAAAACGTTTTGTAACATTACGCACTACTACTAAAGGTATGCGTATTATCGATAAAAAAGGCATTGACACGGTTCTTACAGAAATCCGTGCTCGTGGCGAAAAAGTTTAAGGAACTGAATTATGCGCGATAAGATCCGTTTAGTTTCAACTGCTGGTACTGGTTTTTTCTACACTACCGACAAGAACAAGCGTAACATGCCTGAAAAAATGGAAATCAAAAAGTTCGATCCTAAGGCTCGTAAACATGTGATTTTCAAAGAAGCTAAAATCAAGTAATTTAGTTTTCTTTCAGAAATGTAAAAACCCAGCTTATGCTGGGTTTTTTGTTTTTAAAATCCACTCTATTATCCACCGACAATATACTCACCGTAATTGTGTCCATTTAATTAAACCGCTAACTGGCTTTTGTTAGGCACCATAGCTTATTTCTTTAATAACGGTATCAGTTGTTTGTAACCAAAAAACATAAATAATATGAACATTTCCGGTTAAGTGGTTAGGTATTGTGCTTTTAGAGTAGGTTTATGGAGTGTTTAAGCGTATCTGAAGAGGAAGTAGGATAACACGTTAGGGTATGAGCTGTAAGTAGCCCTAAGGCTACTTACAGTGTGATTCTTATACTTTAAAGTTCTCTACTGATATTCTTAGCTCTTCGGCTAACTTAGCCACTTCTGAACTTGAAATATTCGTTTGTACAGCACCTTCTGCTGTTTGCTCGGCAATAGCAACAATAGACTCTAAGCGTTCACTGATCTCTTGTGATACTTGTTGTTGTTCTTGTGCTGCTGTTGATATCTCTTCACTGACATTGTGCGCTTGCGATACCGCAAGAGTAATTGAATCCAGTGCACTATTAGCTAAATCACTTTGCTCAACACACGAAACCGCGCGTTCTTTACCTTTTTCCATTGCCTTAACTGCTTCTTCAGCGCCCGACTGTAGTGATTCAATCATAGATTGAATTTCTTGTGTCGACTCTTGAGTTTTACTTGCAAGCGATCTTACTTCATCAGCTACCACAGCAAACCCTCGACCGTACTCACCGGCACGCGCTGCCTCAATCGCCGCATTAAGTGCAAGTAAGTTAGTTTGCTCAGCTATACCACGAATAACGTCTAAAATACTACCAATTGAGGCGCTGTCTTTGTGTAGTTTATTAATAACACTTGATGCTTCATCAACTTCGTAAGCGAGTTGTTCAATGGTTGCTTTATTTTGATTTGAAATACCTTTAACGCGTTCAGCTTCTTTATCGGCATTTTTGATTTCGCCTAGTGCTTGTTGAGCACTGTTGCTCACTGTTTGAGAAGTACTGCTCATTTCAGTGGTTGCGGTTGCCGCTTGCTCTACTTGCGCTTGCTGATTACTAATCGCTTTGCTTGATTCACCGGTAATTGTTGAGGTTTGCTCAGAAGCGGCAGCAAGTTGTGTTGAACGCGAAATAATACCGGTAATTAAGCTGCGTAAGCTATCAATTAAGGTATTACAGCTTTTCGATAATTCACCAAATTCATCTTTTGCGCTGTCATCTAAGCGTTGAGTCATATCACCACTGGCAACAATATCTAGAATGCGGTTGACTTCAGCTAATGGCTTAGTAATTCGGTTAACCGTAATGATGGCTACAAGCACTGCGATGATAGTCGCAATAATCATACCTATCCAAGTCCATAAATTAGCTGAGTTTACATCGCTGCGAACGCCTTCTTGCAAAGTAAATGCAACGCCGCTTGCTTGTAGTACTAATTCGTCAATTTGGCTAAGTGCTGTTTTAGTGGCTTTTTCCGATTCTTCTAATTCACGTTCAGTTGTGCTGATTGCATCAATAAGGCGTTTTTTATTTGCTGAAAGGCTATCGTTACCTAAGATATTGCTTTCAAGCGTATCTACGTAGCCTTTTAGGTCGTTAAACAAGCCGCTATGGCTTTGCTCTATCGCGGGTTGTATTAATGCAACAGTACGAACGACTTCTTCAAAATAATACACTTGTTCATTTTTAATAATATCGAGCGTGTTAAGCGTTTTAACAGTTAACATATCGGTGCTGCTGGTAACCACAGACATAAAGTTATTTTCAAGGTTATTAGCTGCTTGGTAAGCACGCGGGTGGTTATCTTCTAAGCCATCAATATCAATAATATCAAGTACCATAGAGTTAGCGTCTTCAGCCGCGAGTTCAACAGTTTCTAATTGAGCTTTGAGCTTTTTATTAAGCACTAACTGAGTGTTTTTGTCTTTCAGCAGACTCTCTATAATGTTTAAAAAACTTAAGTAGGTTTTTTCAACGTCAAGGCTGCTCTTATTTAATTGTGGGTCATCTTTTACTACCTGTTGTAGTTCGCGATGTAACTTATCAAATAATTGTTTTTGTTCTTCTATTTGTGCTTTTATTGGCGCTAGCTCTTGAGCAGATGAAGTGTGAAAACTGGCTTGAGCAGCTTTACTCATCAAAATAAATTCAGCTTGTAATTGAGCGCTCTTGTTTAATGCCGGAAGCGATAGCTGATTAACTTTTTGAGTTGAACGATCTATATTTGCTATTTTTATTAAAGAGTTACCGCCAATAATTAAAAGTAATAAAGTGATAAATATAAAACCACCCCAAATACGTTGACTCACTGTTAGATTCATATGGTTTTCCATTCAAAAATACGTCTATTAAAACTTATCGGCGCTTTCAACAATAAGTTAAGTAATTAAAAATAATTAATTTTTACTGTTAATAGTTAGTTGCTAAATTTACCGTGAAACTTCATCACACACTAAGCATACATAATTCAACTATTCGACTATGGATATAAAATAATACAAGGCAATTCTCCTCATCCTTAATTAGATTAAAGGAGTGTTGCTATTTTTTACACTTAGTTGTGAATGGTTTGTAATTATGCAATTTAACATGCACTCTTAAACTTAACAGATGTATTAACTTTTTTCAGTTTATTTAGACAAAAGTTGTGATTTTTCTGAAAAATTTTGTTTGCTTTGTAAATCTATTAAGGTCATTGAGCCGCCCCAGACGCAACCTGTGTCTAGAGCGTACAGGTGTTTGTAGGGAGTTTGACCTTCAAGGGCAGCCCAATGACCAAAAATAAGGTCATGTTGAGCGTTAACGATTTTGGGGTGAGAAAACCAAGGAATTAATGAGTGGCTATTGGCTGTTGCTTCTTTTGCATTAAAATCAAGCAAATTATCAGGCGTAATAAAGCGCATACGGGTGAAATAATTAACGATATAGCGAAACTTTGCAGCGTCATCGAGCTGCTCACTCCATGAAAGTGGGTGAGGCTGATACATGTTTTTTAAGAAGTATTGAGCGTTGTCAGCACCATAGCATTGCTGCGCGAATTGGGCATGCTGAATGGCTTGCTCGCATGACCAATCAGGATTAAGTCCTGCGTGAGAGATAAAACAATCATACTGCTCTAAATAAAGAGCTAAAGGCTGAGTTTGTAAAAACGCGATGTAGTCGGGGAGTTTACTGCTGTTGAACAGTGTCGTTAGTTTGTCTTTAGGGTTGGGTGCAACATTGTTTAAATAACAGGCAATCATGTGTAAGTCATGATTGCCTAATGTGACGCTAACGCTGTCTTGATGTTGATAAATATAATCAAGGCACGCTTTGGAGTCTGGGCCGCGAGCAACAATATCACCTACTAGGTAGAGGTGGTCTTTGCTGGGGTTAAAGTCGACTTGCTTTAACAATAAATTAAATTCGTTAAAGCAGCCTTGTAAATCACCTATTGCGTAGTCAGCCATTAGTCGCTGTTTTAATCAGTGTAAGATATTAGGGCAAGCTAAACGGAACACATTTATGGGTGCTTCAAACTCAGCACCAAACTCGTTTCGTAAAGTGTAATGCCCTTGCATGGTGCCTACGGGAGTATCTAATATTGCACCACTGGTGTATTTGTAACTTTCACCAGGGGCTATATCTGGGGTTTCACCCACCACACCTTCGCCTTGCACTTCTACTTCTTTACCGTTGGCATCGGTAATTAACCAATAGCGGCTAAGTAGTTTTGCACTACATAAACTGTGGTTTTTTATAGTAACGGAATAAGCAAATACAAATTTATCAAGTTCAGGTTGCGATTGCTCTTCTACATAAAATGTTTCTACAGATACCTTTACAGGTGATCCCATATTACTGCTTGTTGTCATAAATCCAGTTAGCTATATCAATAAATTGTTGTAACGACAGGCTCTCAGCACGCAAGGTAATATCAATGCCAATGCTGGTTAACTCTTCAGCGGTTAAAAGGTTGCCTAGGCTGTTGCGCAGTGTTTTACGACGTTGATTAAACGCTTCTAAACAGACTGTATTTAATATTTTAACGCTCTTAGCTGTGCGCTGCTCTGCCTTTTTAGGGATTAGACGAATAACCGCAGAATCTACTTTAGGTGCAGGTTTGAAGCACTCAGGCGGTACTTCTACTACAGGCATCGCATTACAGTAGTATTGAGTCATTACACTCAAGCGGCCAAAGGTTTTGCTACCTGGACCTGCAACCATGCGCTTTACCACTTCTTTTTGCAGCATAAAGTGCATGTGCTCAATATGATCGGCAAATTCAAAAAGGTGAAACAACAAAGGAGTAGAAATGTTGTACGGTAGGTTACCAAATACTTTTAGCTTTTTGTCGTCTTTAACTAGGCTTGCAAAATCAAACTTCATTGCATCGCCTTGGTTTACGGTTAATTTAGGCCCTAAAAAAGGGTGTTCAATTAAACGTTGGGCTAAATCTTTATCTAGCTCAACAACCGTTAAATGGCCACTTAAATCGGCTACAGGCTCAGTAATAGCGCCAAGGCCTGGGCCAATTTCGACTAAATTATCTTGCGGCTTGGGATCAATAGCGGTGACAATTTTATCGATGATTGATTCATCGAATAAAAAGTTTTGGCCAAAACGTTTACGGGCGCGGTGTCCTAAATGTACTTTATCGGTCATTGATTCTGTGCTTTTTCATGGGCGAGCTTAATTGCTTCGCGGATCGCTAATTCAAAACTGCCAACATCAGCATCGCCTGTACCGGCTAAATCAAGCGCAGTACCGTGGTCGACTGAAGTGCGGATAAATGGAAGGCCAAGAGTTATATTCACTGACTTACCAAATCCTTTGTATTTTAGCACAGGTAATCCCTGATCGTGATACATAGCCAGTACTGCATCGGCTTCATTTAGGTATTTATCTTGAAATAATGTATCTGCTGGTAAAGGACCGATTAAGTTCATCCCTTCAGCTCTTAGTATGTCAAGTGTAGGCGTTATCGTGTCGATTTCTTCGCGGCCTAAATGGCCATCTTCACCAGCGTGCGGGTTTAAGCCACAGACTAAAATACGCGGTTGCTCAATACCAAACTTGGTTTTTAAGTCATGATTAAGAATATTAGCCACTTTAACCAGTCGCTCTTGGGTAATAGCACGAGCAACATAAGCAAGCGGGATATGCGTTGTTACTAATGCAACTCGCAGCCCTTCGGTAGCCAATAACATAACAACATCAGCGGTGCCCGACTGTTGAGCAAAGTACTCAGTGTGGCCACTAAAAGAAATACCGGCTTGGTTAATAATACCTTTATGAACAGGGCCAGTAACAACGGCATCAAAAGTGCCGTCCATATTCTTCTCACTGGCGATACGCAGTGTGTCTAATACGTATTGACCGTTTGCGTCATTTAGCACACCCAGTTCAACTGACTCGGCTAAATCAATCTGTTTTATATATAAGCTGCCAGCCGCTGTAGGCATGGCTTCGGCGCTTTCATCAAATTCAATTAACTTAATGTTTAAACCTAAATGTTTAGCGCGCTGCTTTAGTAGCGATGCATCTGCAATCGCTACTAGCTGTGCATCCCAGCTGTGCTGTGCCAGTTTTAATAGCAAGTCAGGGCCAATGCCAGCAGGCTCACCAGGGGTTACCGCAATTCTTAAGGTCATAATTATTCGTCTGTTGGGAAAATTTCAACATGGGCTTGTTCGCGCATTTCTTGCTGCCAGTTAAAGCTTTCTTCTTTAAATTTACGATTAAACAACATGCCATGTGCACGATTACGTTTAGCTTGCTCGGTTTTATCAGCAACGCGTGTATCTAATAACTGTACAATGTGCCAACCATACTGAGTTCTAAATGGTTCGCTGATTTCGTTTTGGTCAAGAGATAGTAATGTATCTCTAAACGCAGGTACGTAGGTAGTTGGATCAGTCCAGTCGTATTGTCCGCCTTTAAGTGCTGAGCCTGGATCTTGCGAGTGCTCTTTAGCTAGTTCTGCAAAGTCAGCATTTCCAGCACGTAAATCCTTAACAAAGCCAGTTAGCATAGTGCGGGCTTTTTCTTCGCTTAAAATAATTGAAGGCTTAATAAGAATATGACGAGATTTAACTTCTGTGGTTTCTACTACTTGGCGACCACGTACGTCTTGCACCTTAATAATGTGAAAACCTGCGCCAGAGCGAAGCGGGCCAATAATCGCATCTTTCTTTTGACCTTTTACAGCTTCTGCAAATAAAGATGGCATTTCGTTAATGCCCATCCAGCCTAATTGACCTCCCTCAAGCGCTTTTGAGCCACTTGATGAAGAAATAGCAATACGCTTAAATTCTTGGCCGTCTTGCAGCAGTTCAATTACTTTGTCTGCGCGTGTTTTTGCAGAGCTTACGTCGTCTGCACTTGCCCCGCTTGGAATATCGATAAGAATATGACCAATATCGTATTCTTCGGCATTTTGGCCTTGGCTATCCATAATTTTTAGTAAGTTATCAATTTCTTGGTCACTTACATATATACGGCGGTCTACGTTTGCACGCGTTACTTGTTGCGTGGTTATCTCTTTACGAATTTCTTCACGGTAAGCTTGAAAGCTCTCACCCGACGCTTCAATAGTACGACGTAAATCAGCAATTGTACCGCCTTGCTCTTTGGCCATGTTGGCAAGTGTTTGGTCAAGCTGGCTATCTGAAATCTCTAAGCCCATGCGCTCAGCCATTTGCATCATTAGCGTTTGATTAACTAAGCGCTCAATTGCTTGTACACGTAGTGTTTCGTCTTTTGGTAGCTGTTGATTTTGTTCTTCTGCTTGCTTTTTAACACGATCAACAATGGTATCTACTTCACTTTTTAAAATAACGCCTTGGTTTACAATACCAATCACTTTATCTATTTCGACCGGTGCGGCGAATGCACTTTGGCATAAGCTAAACGTTAAAACTGCTGATGTTAATAATTTTTTTAAATTCATATTCTTTTTACTACTCTTACTAATAGTACTGTTGTAATGCTAAAGGCGACTAGATTGATATAGTTATTTGTAAATTTTTACTATACAAAATGCAGCTTAGTCATTAAGAAAATACGGCCTACGATAACCAAAAATACCTTGTTGTAATAATTTTTGAGCATCATAACGGCTTTTACTACCAAGCCCTTTTAATACAAAATTCAAACGAATGCTTGAATCAAAAGTGGCTTGGGGTTGTCCAATTGACTGATTTAAATCAGTTTCAATTTGGCGGTGGCCAGTAATTTGGAACGCCCAACAGCACGATTCATACTGTAATCCACTAAATACTTCAATACTGCGGTTATTATCAAGGTCGCGATGGTAACTTGCAATAAATTGCCATTCGTCACTAATAGGGATGCTTGTAAATAAGCCCGCTTGTTCGATTGTATTTCCTGAGACATCATTTGCATAGCGATGGTTCAATTGAACCAGCTGATTATCGTCACCTTTATAATCTAAGGTTAAATTTGACTGGATAATTTGCTTGCCATCCGTGTCGTACTGAATTCCACCCGATAAATACCAGCGGCGATGCCAATGTAACATGGTTTGCGCTGCAAACAAGGCATTGTAGTTACTGTCGCTATTCAGCCCTTGCTCTGTGGGCTTGGCTGAATCACTTAAATAAAATATTTGGCCAGCACTGAAATTAAATACTTCTTCATTTTTATTATCAAATAAACGGGTGGTTGCCCCAAGCGTAAACTGATTTGCAGCGGCAATACGGTCAACACTTGAAAAACGCGCATCTCTAAATAAGCCAAAAAAGTCATCTTGTAATTTAGTGGTATCGTATAAGCCAATGTCAGACTGATCTTTGTTAGGCGTATATAAATACTGAATTTGTGGCTCTAAGGTTTGAATACCATCGTCGATAAAAATTGAGGTATCACGCTCAAAGTTAAGCTGAGAATATAAGCGCACTTTTGGCAATGTGCGCGAAACATTATCGCTATACTGTGTACCCTGTAAATCACCGTCTTGTTTATAGTTAGTTTGCAATAAACTCACTTCAGATAAAAACGACCAGGCGTATTCTTTGTAATCAAAGCGTGCTTTTGGTTCTATATGCACGCGAGTTGCTTGATCAATAACCGCTGAGCTATTAGTAAAGTGGCTCAGCTCCCCTGAAACAGTAAAATCGAAGTAATCAATTTTCCACGGCGTAGTTTGTGTAAAGCTAACTTGAGGTAAGGCTGTATATGACTCTAAGTGGTCACCGAGTACTTCAAAGTTTTGTATTTTTATATCAGTACGCCACATCTCGCCCATGTGAGTTAGTGAGCCGGTACGATAAAGCTGAGTATCGGTTTTACTTGCATAAGTTGAGTTTAAATCAGTGAGGTAGTTATCATCACTGACATTGGTAATATCAATACTGGCTCGCCAGTCTTCGCCTATATAGCTTTTTTGTTGCCAATGAAACAAAAAACGCTCGTCAAGCTCAGGCTCTGAGTCATCTTTATTTAAGTATTCGACAGCCACTAAACCTTGGTGTTCTGGAGTTAGATATCTAAATTCAGTTTGTAGCTGTAAACCTTTACGTGACATATAACGCGGCGTAATGGTTGCATCATAGTTTGGAGCAATATTCCAATAATAAGGCGTAATAGTCTCTAACCCATAACGATCTGAACTTGAAAAGCTGGGCGTTAATAAGCCTGACTTACGGCGCTCATCGAGTGGGAAAGTAAAATAAGGTAAATAGAGTACTGGCGTGTCTAAAATACGTAGCACCGCATTGTAGGTTTCACCCCAGCCTTCTTCTCGTGATAAATTAATTTCGTCGGCTTCAATAGCCCACACAGGCGTATTACCTGGGCAAGCAGTAAAGCTTGCATTCATCAGCATTAAGCCAGACTTGTCGATGGTGAGTTTTTCCGCGCCGCCTTTGCCTTGCTGTTGTGTTAGGCTGTATTGTGCGCCTAATAAGCTAAAGGCTGAGTTGTTTAAATCGGCGTTTAAGCCCGCACTTTGAACTTTGCTCACATAATCGCGATAGGTAATAGGGCCGGTGGCATTGAGTAAGCCGCGTTGTTTATCAATCAGTGCTGATTGTGCGGACAAACTCATGTTAACGGTGTTAATATCAACATTACCAGTAAATTCAGCGCTTTGTGTGCCTAAAAGCTCAACGTCATCAGCGCTGATATCAACCGTTCCAAGCTCAAGGCCAGCTAGCGGTTGCCAAGCTCTGGTTTGCATTGAAGTGCCACAAAAGTTGTGTGTCAGTTCAGTTTCGGCAAGCGATGGTGCGCTCAGTACGCTTAGCATCAAAATGCCCCAGGTTTTGCTCATTTATCGACCTTTATGCTCTGTGATTAGTTACAAGCTATACATAATAAAGGAAAACAATAGCAAAGTAATTAGTGAAAAATAGATAGCTTATAAAATGACACGTTTTGAGAGTTTACAACAGTTTATTAATACTCACTTTAGTGAGCAATCTTGCGCGCTTAATGCAATAACTGCAGATGCCAGTTTTCGCCGTTATTATAGGTTAAACGCTGAAAATAAAAACTTTATTGTGATGGACTCAGATCCAAAAAAAGTTAACAACGTCCCTTATATTGCATTAAATAAGGTGTTTTCTGAGCAGGGGTTTTTATTACCATCCATTATTCATAGTGACGAGCAGCAAGGTTTTTTTATTTTAAGTGATTTGGGTAACACCCATTTAGCTGACTTGCTTGATGATGCCAATCGCAGCGAGCATTACCAGCAGCTGATCAGTTTAAGTGCCAAGTGGGCTAAAACGCCTAAAGCTCCGTCAATGAATCCGTATGACCATGACTTTATTGCACTTGAGCTGGATATTTTTAAAAATTGGTTAGTTAATGATTTTATTAGTACAGAGCTCAGCGCTGAGCAACAAAATATATGGCAAACAAGTGCTGCGCTGCTAATCAATACACTGCTTGAACAACCCACAGTGACTATGCATCGCGATTACCACAGCCGTAATATTATGCGCTGCGAGCAGCAATGGGCAATTATTGATTATCAAGACGCGGTACAAGGTCCGTTATGTTATGACTTAGTCTCGCTTTTAAGAGATTGTTATTTTAAATTGCCCAACGACGAGCTGACTCATTTACTTGAGTTTGGTTATGACGAATTTAAGCGCCAAAGTTTAATAACTAACGAGTCATTCGCACAATTTAAGTATTGGTTTGATTTAACTGGCTTGCAGCGCCATTTAAAAGCAGCGGGTATTTTTTGTCGCTTGTATTTACGGGATGGCAAAAAAGGTTACTTAACCAATATATTACCAACACTAGCGTATATTGTTGAAGTGGCGGCAGAGTATCCAGAGCTTAGTGACTTGTCTGATTGGGTAAAAAATTACGTAGTACCAAAAGTACAGCAGCGGTTAAAAGAGGAACAACTATGAAGGCCATGATCTTAGCTGCAGGACGCGGTAAACGTATGATGCCGCTCACCGCACAGTTGCCAAAACCTATGTTATGTGTGGCAGGTAAACCACTTATTGAGCATCATATTATGCGCTTAAAAGCAGCTGGTATTACGCAGATTGTGATTAATCTCGCCTGGCAAGGAGATAAAATAAAAACCTACTTTGCAGATGGCAGTGCATGGGGTGTAAGTATTACCTATAGCCAGGAAGTAACTGGCGGGCTTGAAACTGCTGGCGGAATTATTCAAGCACTTCCTATACTCGGTGAGTCATTTATTGTGATTAATGGTGATGTTTACAGCGACTACGATATTAGTGCATTAATGCAGCTGCATTTACAGCCAAAAGAAGCGCACATTGTATTGGTTGAAAATCCTGCGCATAACCCAGAGGGTGATTTTACGCTAAGCCACTTACCTAATAGTGAACAGCGCTATACTTTTTCTGGTATTGGCCGTTATCAGGCTGATTTCTTTGAAGGGCTGGCCTCAGGTATTCGCCCGTTAGGGCCTTTACTGCGTGAAAAAATAAATGAACATTTAGTCTCCACTGAACTCTATATTGGCCAATGGGACGATATAGGCACACCAGAGCGTTTATCGGCTCTTAACCAACAATTAGCACCATAAGCTAAATATAAAACACTAGAGGTAAGTTTTAAAATGTGGGGAAAAATTCTCGGTTTCTGTTTTGGTTTTATGTTTGGCAAAATATTTGGCGCCATTTTAGGCTTATACCTAGGCCATATGTTTGATAAAAGTCTAAAGAAAGACTTTGATCAGGCTGGCGGCTTCTCTAACCTTTTTAAAGGCGATGATGTTAACGAGCGCCAAGCACTGTTTTTTTCTAGCTGCTTTGCAGTAATGGGGCATATTGCCAAGTCAAATGGGCGAATAAGCGAAACTCACATTAAAGCAGCTACGCTATTTATGGATGAAATGGGCTTAAAAGGCGAAGAACGCCGTGAAGCGCAGCAGGCATTTCAATCAGGTAAAGATAGCGACTTTTCTCTCAAAGACACGGTTTATGACTTTAAAGAACGTTTTGCTAAACGTTACGATTTACTGCAGTTATTTTTAGAAATTCAAATACAAATGGCGTTTTCCGATGGCGTGCTTGCCGCGCAAGAAAAGCAATTACTGCAAGAAGTAAGCAAGCAGTTGGGGGTATCTAAAGCACACTTTGCCTTTGTACTAAAACGTTATCAAGCAGAGTTTAATTTTAGGCAGCAACAACAGCGCTTTAGGCAGCAGCAAAGTCAAAGTAGTAGTTACCGAGAAGGCTCAGGGCATCATGTACCGCCAAGTAATGATATGAATCGCTCGCAGGCATTGGCCTTGTTAGGGCTAAATAAAGATGCGTCGCAACGTGATATTAAAGTAGCGTACCGTAAGCTCATGGCTCAGCACCATCCTGATAAACTGGTATCGCAAGGTTTACCTAAGCACATGATGGAAGTGGCAGTTAAAAAAAGCCAAGATATTCAAGCCGCTTACGAGTATTTAAAAAAGGCGGCGTAAAAAGCCGTCTATTTCTTTGCTCAAGCGTGCATGTTGCTGCGGCGCGTCGCGCAATCCAAACAGCTGGCGCTGGCGGTAATCAAACTTTGCATTACGGTTAACCCAACGCTGACGGTTTTTAAGGTTCATTAAGATATCATTACTGTCTGTAGCAAAATAAATATCCAACAAAGCAGGGGTTACCAAGGATGTTATTTGGCTTAACTTGGCATTGCGTTTTGTATTAGGAAGGTAACTACTCAAACTAATGAAGGCGTTTATTTTTAAGTCTGCAAATTCAGCGTAGTGCTCCAACAACACCCCAGAACTGGTGCCTTGTGCAATAACAACAATATTGTCAGACTCCATTGCTGCCTGCTGATACAAGGCTTCGTAGCGAGCGAGCAGTTTTAACTTGTAGTTATCCACGACCTCGGTATTTACTTGCTCAACATAGTCGACATGATGAGGCTGTTTTTGTGTGCTGGTGTCAGGCTCAGTATTTGCGTTGGCTGTCTCATTATTTGTGCCCACAGAATCATTAATCGTTTTTGCTGTGTCATCTTGGGCTGCTTGCCAATCTATATCAGGAACTGTCATCGCATAAGAAGTGTACCCATGATTATTCAGCTCTTTACGCAAAAAGTTCATGCCGGAATTGTTTGTGGGCGTTGATTGCCAGTCAGGAATGAGTATGACTACCCCTCTAAAGTCGGCGCTCATATATTCACTGTATAAAGTTAAAAACTCAGTATCACCAGCTAAAATAGACTTTACTTCATCACTTTGGGCTAGGCGAGAGATATCCGCATCAATATTTTTTGAAAAGGGAGGAGGAGCGATATACTCAGCACTAAGCACTTGAAAACTGATTAATGCACAGCCAAGCGAAAGAGTAGTAATAATGACTTTAAACATCTGCGTAATAAACATAATAAGCTTTTAATTTAAATCTTATTTATGTATCGGCGTAGCACTCTTAAAGTTTAGCTATTTACTGCAAATAACTAAAAGATTAATCCGTATTAAAAGTCGGGTTCAGCTTCAAAAGTAAGTACTTGTTCCGTTACAGGGTGTTTGAGTTGTAGCATTTGTGCATGCAGCTGTAGGCGAGGAGCCGCAGCAAGTGCGTCTTTGTGGGCATATAAACGATCGCCTAAAATAGGGTGGCCTAAGCTTAGCATATGTACTCGCAGCTGGTGGGAACGCCCAGTAATCGGAGTAAGCTCTACACGGGTTGCCTGTGCTTCACGTTCAAGCACTTTAAAATGGGTAAGCGAGGGTTTGCCATTGTCGTGATCAACCATTTGCTTAGGACGGTTCGGCCAATCACAAATAAGCGGTAAATCAACGGAGCCGGTTTCACTTTCAAGTTGCCCATAAACTCGCGCAATGTAACGCTTTGCCGTTTCACGCTCTTGAAATTGCATACTTAAATGGCGGTGAGCGGCTTTGTTCATTGCCAAGCAAAGTATCCCTGAGGTAGCCATATCTAAACGGTGAACAATTTTAGCCGTAGGAAAAACACGGTTGACGCGATTAATTAAGCTATCGGCATGTTTTGGGTCTTTACCTGGTACGGTGAGTAACTCGCTAGGCTTATTTACAATAAGTAAATCATCGTCTTGAAACAGTATAGTTAAATACGGGCTCATAGGGGGATTGTAATTAACTAACACGGCAGACCTCAGTGATTTTGAAGTGCGTTATTTTAATGAATTAGTTGTCTACACACAAGGCAAGGGTTTTCTTGAAATTGACTAAGAAAAGTATATTGTAACCTATTGTTTAGTTTTGCTATTAATGAATAAATTACAA
The DNA here is from genome assembly GCF_048401065.1 of Pseudoalteromonas sp. US3C1004. GTDB lineage: Bacteria > Pseudomonadota > Gammaproteobacteria > Enterobacterales > Alteromonadaceae > Pseudoalteromonas > Pseudoalteromonas undina. The sequence continues at coordinate 2,675,294 of NZ_CP183073.1, read as the reverse complement.
GGATGCATTTTGAAAGAAGAAGAGTTTTATAAAGTTCATCCATATGCTGATAAGGATAACAAAAAATCTTTATTTAGGTTTATGTCATTCAATATAGAAAATACGGAATATATTGAACATCTATTTTTAAAGAGAAGGTTATACCACGCTTTAGCTGAGGAGCTAAATGATCCCTTTGAGGGTAAACCACATTTTACAATGGGTAACCCTGCAAATAGCGCTCAAAAAATTAGAAAACATTTAATAAAGAATTTGATTAAGTCTGGTCAAAAGAGAAAGGATGCTGAAAAAGTAGTTAGTGCTTCAATGAAAACCCCCAACTTTGTTGAGGAATCAATGAATAAGGCTTTGGAAAAAGCATTTATGAAGTTGAGGGTTTGCTGTTATACAACATCAAACAAAAACCTATTATTTTGGTCTCACTATGCCGATTCACATAAGGGGTTTTGTATAGAGTTTAGGACTGACCTTGAGCCAATTTCTTTTGCCCAAAAAGTAGAGTATACAAAAACATACCCACAAGTAGTGTACCCTATAGATGATATCGGTGGGAGAAGAATGGCATTAGTTAAATCACCTGATTGGTCTTATGAAGATGAGTTCAGGTCATTATTCATTGCTAACTCATGTACTAAAATGAGAATACCACATGATGGTTCATCATACATTATTCCACCGAGTAGCATAAAAAATGTTTATTTAGGCTGTAAGATGAGCCAAGAGTCTCAAGATGCGTTATTAAGTATAATTGCCAAAAGTGATTTTACTCCAAAGTTATGGAAAGCAAGCATAGCAAAAGATGCTTTTAAGTTAGCTTTTGAGGCAATTTGATATTTCAGTAAAAAGCGCGATATAAATATCGCGCTTTTTCGATGCACACGTTAGTTGACCTTTAACTAACGACTGACAGCTTATAGCTAACAGCTAGATCCCTTAGTGCGAAACCACAATTAAACGAATGGCATCGAGTTTTAACTGCGCTTTTTCAATATGTGCGGTTAGCTCATTGCGCTGTTTGTCGTAAAAAGTAATTTCTTCTTGGCGAATATTTGGGTTTATTTGTTTAAGTGCCTCTAAACGCTGCTGCTCTTCACTCAACGATGTTTGCATTTTAGTTAATGACTCTGCACGAATAACATCCAGCTTTTGTTGAGCCATGTCTTTTGCTGTGTTGATCATTGGATGAACCGCACTTTGTAATGCACCGGCTAATTTACTTGCTGTTTGGCGACCTACCGCAGATAACTGTTGATTAAAGCCATCAAAGCCAACGTTTTCGCCTAAGTTATTACTGCTCTTATCGAGTAAAATACGAATAGGCGTAGGCGGTAAAAAGCGGCCCACTTGCAGTACTTTTGGTGCCATTGCTTCGGCAACAAAGATTAGCTCAACAAAGAATGTTCCTGGTGGTAACTTTTTGTTTTTAAGTAACGCCACTGACGCACTACCAAAGTCATCATCGCAAATCATGTCCATAGTGCCTTGCACCATAGGGTGATCCCAACTAATAAAGTGAACATCTTCTTGTGAAAGAGCGGTATCACGGTCAAATGTCACCGTCATGCCATCTTCTTTTAAAGCTGGGAATGAGGCATTAAGCATATGCTCAGTGGGTTTTAAAATAATGGTGTTTTCACCTTTATCTTCTTGGCTTACGCCAAAGGTGTCGAACACATTGATCATGTAACTTGGTAGCTCAAACTGATTATCGAGTTTTTCAATGTCAGCTACAAGTGAATCAGCAGCGCCTTGCCCTGATGAATGCAGTTCTAGTAGGCGATCTCGGCCACTTTCCATTTGCTTACGTAATACTGCATTCTTTTGTGCTACTTGCTCAAGCAATGGGTCTAGCTCATCTTCGTCACAATTATGAGCTGCAATATATTCAAGTAAGTCTTCGCTAAACTCTTTATATAATAACTGCCCTGTGGTTGAAGTGCTTTCAAATGCATCTAGACCTTCATTGTACCAACGCAATAATACTTCCTGTGCCGTATTTTCAAAGTAAGGCACATGAATGTTCACATCTTGTGTTTGTCCTATGCGGTCTAAGCGACCAATACGTTGCTCAAGTAAATCTGGGTTGAGCGGTAAATCAAACAACACTAAATGATGTGAAAATTGGAAGTTACGGCCTTCTGAACCAATTTCAGAACACAATAATATTTGAGCATTATCGTATTCATCGGCAAAGAATGCCGCGGCGCGGTCTCGTTCAATGATCGACATGCCCTCGTGGAAAACCGAGGCTTTAATTGCTTCGCGTTCACGTAATATTTGCTCAAGGCTGATTGCGGTTTCGGCTTTAGCGCAAATGAGTAATACTTTTTCACGTTTGAGAGTTTTTAGCGTTTCGATTAGCCAATCTACACGGGGGTCAAATAAACCCCAGCTGGCGCTTTCACCTTCAAACTCTTGAAATATTTTTTCAGGGAAAAGTGCACGTTGTGCACTGAGTTCAGCATTTTGAATGCCGCTCATATTACCTAGTACAGTCATTGCTGTTTTGTATTGCTTAGGTAAAGCCATAGGGTAGGCGTGTAATTTACGACTTGGGTAACCATCAATACCACTGCGACTATTTCTAAATAAGATGCGCCCAGTACCGTGACGGTCTAAAAGCATATTTAAAATTTCTTTACGTGCTTCAAGGTCGCCTTGTTGTGCTGTTTCAAGAATATCGGTGATATCCGTTTCTTTTAATAGCTCAATCAAGGTTGCTTTAGCGTTATCATCTAATGATTGCTCTTGCAGTAGTTGGTTAGCAGCTTCGGCTACATCTTTGTAGTTTGCTTCTTCTTCTTTAAATACGTCGTAGTCGTAAAAGCGATCAGGGTCGAGCAGTTGTAAGCGTGCAAAGTGGCTACGATGACCCAGTTGGTCTGGCGTTGCTGTTAATAAAATTAACCCCGGAATGTCTTGGCTCAGCTCAGCCATACGTTGGTATTCGGCACTAGGTTTATTGTTGTTAATGCTTAAATGATGGGCTTCATCAATGACTAATAAGTCCCAGTCGGCCAACGTAGCTTGTTCAAACCAACGTTTTTTCTTAGTTAAAAACTCAAGGCTGGTAAGCACCAGTTGCTCGGTATCAAATACGTTAGGTGAATCAGCAAACGCTTCGTCGCAGCGCTCTTCATCAAAAATAGAAAAACGTAAATTAAAACGGCGTAGCATTTCTACTAACCATTGGTGCTGCAAGTTCTCAGGTACCACAATGAGCACACGGCTGGCGCGACCAGTAATAATTTGTTGATGTAAAATCATGCCAGCTTCGATGGTTTTACCCAAACCTACTTCATCAGAAAGTAATACACGTGGCGCAAAACGTTTACCTACTTCTTGGGCAATATAAAGCTGATGCGGAATAAGGTTGGCACGTTGGCCAATTAAACCTTTAATAGGTGACTGTTGGCGTTCAAATTGGTGTAACCAAGTTTGGTAGCGCAAAGTGTATCGATCAAAGCGGTCTACTTGGCCTGCAAATAAACGGTCTTGTGGTTTATTAAATTTAATAAAATGGTCTAAAAAGGTTTCTTTTAATTGTACTTTTTCACCGTTATCAATACGTTCACCGTGATAGCACAGTAATTCGCCTTGTACTTCAATTGACTCAACTTGTAATTCCCACTCCTCAACGCTTCGGATCACATCACCAGGATTAAATGCTACGCGGGTTACCGGAGCTTCTGCAGAAGAATAAACACGGTTTTCACCACTGGCAGGAAATAAAATGCTGACCTGGCGGCCATCAATGGCAACAACGGTGCCCAATCCTAAATCTGACTCTGTATCACTGATCCAACGCTGACCTAAGGAAAAATTCATGTATGTCTCGTCTATGAAGAAAAAGGCGGCTATGTTACCTGTTAGATAACACCACTGCAAGGCGCTATTTGCCTGACTTTTAATTAATTTTATAAGTGTGAATTATTCCTATCTATAAGCACTGATTAGTGCGCCGATTTTGTAGGAAATTCAAACTAAATGATATTTGTCATAAAACAGACTTTTATGACAAATAGACTAAACTCAAATTATACCTAAGTAATTAATCAAGTTTATTAGTCACACTGATTAGTTTATTGGGTATAGCATAAAAATCATAAAACGTAAGGAAAGTGCTATGGAAAAAGCTTCGAACCTTGATAGTAAAATGTATGTGCTAGATACCAATGTATTGCTTCATGAACCCCTCGCGTATTTGTCATTTCAAGAACACCAAGTGGTTATTCCAATGACTGTATTGGAAGAGCTTGATCACATTAAAGATAGAAAACACGATGTAAGTCGCGATGCCCGAGTGGCCATTCGTGGACTTGATGGAGTGCTCAGCCAGGCCTCTCCCGAGCAAATGTTACAAGGGGTTGCGCTACCAAGTAATAAACAAGGGGGATTAACGGGAAGCTTACTGATTGTAAATGACCATTTATTTGCCGATTCTATTTCCGGCTTACCGGGCAATGAAAACGACCACCGCATTATTAATTGCGCGGTGCATTTACAAAATCAGCACAGTGATAAAAAAGTCATACTGGTTACTAAAGATATCAACATGCGCTTAAAAGCCAAAGGGGCGGGGCTTAAATATGTTGAAGATTACCGTACCGATCAGCTTATTGACGATATCGCCTTACTTACCAGCGGCTATAAAAAAATTACTGGTGATTTTTGGCAGCATGTTGGCGAGTGTAACACTGAGCAACACGGGCGTGAAACAGTCCATCATATCCCTAAAGATTTAATCCCAGATGTGTTTTGTAATGAGTATTTACTTGATGATGGCGATCAGTTTGCCGCTAGAGTCAAATCTTACGATGGTGAGCATATTACCATTAAAGATATTGGTGCAGAGCGACTAATGCATCAAAGCGCCTGGGGAATAAAGCCAAAAAATATTTACCAAGCAATGGCACTAGATGCACTGCTCGATACTTCTATTGAACTTGTTATTTTAACCGGCCCTGCGGGATGTGGTAAAACCTTACTCGCGCTTGCTTGTGCACTTGAGATGGTGATAGAAAAAGGTGTTTACGATAAAGTGATTGTAACCCGAAACACCCCTGAAATTGCGGAATCGATTGGCTTTTTACCTGGCACCGAGGAAGAGAAAATGGCGCCTTGGCTGGCTGCAATAACTGATACCTTAGAGGTGCTGCATAAAGGAGATGAGAATCCTGTTTCAAGCCGTAATTACATTATGGAAAAAGCCAATGTTCAGTTTAAATCGGTGAACTTTATGCGTGGGCGAAGCATTCAAAATGCGGTGGTGATTTTAGATGAAAGCCAAAACTTAACGGCTTCTCAGCTCAAAACCATTATTACTCGTTGTGGTGAAGGAACTAAACTTATTTGTACCGGAAATTTAGCACAAATAGACAGTAATTATTTAACCGCTGTTACCTCTGGACTTACCTATATTGTGGAGCGATTTAAGCACTTTGAAGGCGGCGCTACTGTTAATCTTAATGGTGTAGTAAGAAGTCGACTAGCGTCATTTGCAGAGGAGAATTTATAAGTGTTCTTTGGCTCGATAATCTACTATTTTATTATCGAGCCAAAAATTAAGTATTTAATCTAGGTGATTCATCGCTTATTAAAGCGCTTAATTACACGTCAACAGTTTGACGTTTAATTAATACGTATACCTAGCTTGTCAAATATCTACACATCGATCTTCAGAAAAAAGATATGAATTTATTTAAAGCTATGCCAGGTCTATTTAAGTTCATTACTTGTTCATATCTCGTTAGGCATTTTTGATAAATAATAAGCTTTGACTGTATTAAACAGTAATTGATACATTCTTTTTATAAGAGCGTACGTTATTAAATGTGAAGGGGTAACCATACTATTGAAATGGTACGCTTAGTGCATAGTTTAAAAGGGATAGCAGGAAATTTAGGTTTTAACCGATTATTATTGTGTGCTCAACACACTGAGCAAGTATTAAAAGCGGATGGCAAGCACGCTGCAGCTGCAATTAAATAATTAATAATACAGTTAGAGCGAGTGCAAATTTATATAAAAAGTTTAGATGTAAGCAATGATAAATAAAGCAAAAATATTAATTGTAGATGACGATGCGCTTAACCGAATCATTTTAGAAAGAACTTTAAGTGATGAGCATGAGGTTTACTTAGTGGCAAGTGGCGAAGAGGCGTTGACATTTGTTAAGCATACGCAGGTAGATTTAATTATTTTAGACATCATGATGCCTGGCATGAATGGTTACGACGTGCTGGTGGAACTTAAAGAAAGTAGCCTTAGCCATGCGATCCCCATTATTTTTATCTCAGCGAACAGCTCTCATGAAGACGAAGCAAAAGGTTTAGAATTAGGCGCAATGGATTACATTGTAAAGCCATTTTGTGCCTCAATTGTTAAAGTGCGTGTACGCAATCAACTACTTATTAAGCAAAAAAACGATTTATTAGAAATGCTTGCGTCTATTGATGGTTTAACAGAAATACCTAACAGACGTTATTTAGATGAAAATTTAGAGCGAGAGTGGCGAAGAAGTAAGCGTAATAACTCTTCCATGTGTGTATTGCTTATCGATATTGACCACTTTAAGCGCTATAACGATTGTTACGGTCATCGTGCTGGCGATGAGTGTTTAAAAGCTGTGGCGCAAACTCTAGCGGCGCAATGTGAGCGCGGCAGTGATTTTGTTGCCCGTTATGGTGGTGAAGAGTTTGTAGCCGTATTACCAGAAACCAATCAGCAAGGGGCTATTGCATTTGCTAATAAGTTACGTGAAGCCATTAATGATTTGAATATAGAGCACAACGCATCGTTAAATGCTTCACACATTACTATTAGCATTGGTATTGCCTCAAGTGAGAGCAGTCAAGCATACACAGAGAAGGCATTGCTAGAAGAAGCAGACTCAGGTTTATATAATGCTAAAAAGTCAGGGCGCAATGCGATTGAATTGGCGCCCATAGGAACATGTGAGCGTTTAGTTTGTCAGCATTGATAGTGCTGAGCTGCCAATCCCCACTAATTTGTCATTTTTAAATACTAATGGTGTGCATTCATCCTTGGTCATTTTTCCATCTGAATGAATGCTGTGTGTTGCGTAAAACAACACTTGGTAAACATCATCCTGTTTTTTTAATAATTCAGTGAAATTAGGTGTTTTTAGTTGGTTTAATACTGACTGATACGAGCTATCCATTGCCAGACCTGAAATGATTTCACGATTGTTTTTATGTGTGGCCTGCCAGCTTGAAGAACTATTGCCTGCCCAATGACCTTCTGCTTCGCCATCAGATACAGCGATTACACAACCCGTTAAAAAAGGAGCAGTTAGTGCAGCGATTAAAAGTGTTTTTTTCATTTTGTTATTACCCTGGATGATTAATTAAAAACAATATAGCAAAGACCAAGCCAGTTTTTAAATCCTTAAAAATCAATGGGTTGTTTTTGTTGTGTTTGGTGGGGTGGTGGCTTTTTTAAAATATAAATCTAAAAAGCCACTTTTTAGTAATTTTGACTAAGTTACTTTTATGGCATTAAACCAAGCGGTTACGCGACTCGTGTTGACTAAATGCTGCAATATTTAAACTCACTTCTTTTACTAAGCGCACGATAGATTCAGTGCTCGCCCACGCGATATGTGGGGTAAGTAGTAAATTATCACCCGTATAATTAGCCAGAGGATTAGTAAGCTCAGCGGGCTCTTTGGTCAGCACATCAACGCCGGCACCGGCAATAATATTGGCTTTTAATGCTTCTACTAAGTCTGCTTCATTGATTATCCCGCCGCGTGCGGTATTAATAATTAGCGCAGTCGGTTTCATCATTTTTAATTCATTAAGTGTAATTAAGTCGCGTGTTTCATCATTAAGTGGGCAGTGGACGCTAATAATGTCTGCTGTTTTTATTGCTATTTCAAACAGGGTGCGTCCGTCGCGACACGCTGCGCCTTTGCGCTCTGCAATAATCACCTCAGCGCCAAACGCTTCAGCTACTTTAGATACTGCATTACCCAAAGTACCTCCGCCAATAATAGCCAATGTTTTACCTTGAATGTCATTAAAGCTGTAATCAAGTCGACAAAACATGTCACTTTTTTGCCATGCGCCTTGCTGGCAATCCGCTTGATAGCGGTGAGTATTACCTAATAAGTTAGTGATCAACGAAAAGGTATGCTGAACAACAGAAGGGGTTGAATAACCGGCAACATTGGTAACTGCAATGCCTAAGTCTTTCGCGGCATCTAAATCAACATTATTAGTGCCAGTTGCACTGACACAAATGAGTTTCAACGATTTTAATTGTGTCATAGTGTCACGATTAATCACTACTTTGTTAGTGATTAACACCTCGGCATTTTGGCTATGTGCCAACACTTGCTCTGGGCTAGTTAGCTGATGCACGGTAAGATCTCCAAGTGCTGAGATACCATCAAGTGAGGTGTTTGCCAGTGTGGCGTTATCAAGAATTGTTATGTTCACGATGTGTCCTAATAGTGTATGTGTAAAAAGAATGATAATCCCAGTACGCGAAGTGCTTGTGTTAAAAAGAGTATCATCTATTTGAATATTATTGGGTTTATCAGATTGCGTTTACATTAGCAGTTGTAGAGCTATATTTAAATGTGGTCTGCCCACTGAGGGTTAACTTGCATGTTATTATGGCCAACTGCCTTGCTAAGTTAACTTGAACAAAGTGCAATTAGTAAGGTCTATCCATTTGAATTAATAATTAATAGCTATAGTTTATACACATGAGGCAGTTAGTCTGACAATAATGCTCAGTACTAAACTATAACGCTATGAAAACTCAGTAAATCGAACTTTAGTATTGCTAGTTTCGTACTTTTGCTTGAGTTATAATCAAAATCAGACATAACGGGACGTTTTAGCGTGTCGTTTTTAACTTTGTAGATGCAGTAAATGATTGAATTAGAAGATAAGTACGCAGATATAAGACCTTACAATGACGATGAAGTTGCCGCCTCATTAACGCGATTAATTAACGATAATGCGTTTCTTGATGTGATAGCAAAGTACAATTTGCCACGCTTTATATCCGCAGTTGGGTTTTTAGCACGCGCTATAATAAAACATCAGTTGCGTAAAAAGTGGGGCAAAGTTAAAACAGTTGAAGATGTACAAAACGAAGTGGCGCATTATTTAAATAAATTAGTAAGGCGCACCACATCAAACGTTACTTTTTCAGGTTTAGAGGCATTAGACCCTAATCAAGCCTATCTTTTTGTTTCAAATCATAGAGACATTGTACTTGACCCTGCATTAGTTAATTGGGGCCTTTATCAGCATAAAATGAAAACAGTGAGAATTGCGATTGGTGATAACTTATTGCAAATTCCTTACATTACTGAGCTTATGCGTTTGAATAAAAGCTTTATTGTAAAACGCTCAGCTAAAGCTCCAAAAGAGATGTTAAAAGCGTTGACTCAGTTATCGGCTTATATTTATGACTCGCTTAGTAGTGGGCATTCTATTTGGATTGCTCAAAAAGAAGGTCGGGCTAAAGACGGTGTAGATCAAACCGATCCTGCACTGTTAAAAATGCTACAACTAAATGGACGTAAACAAAAGAAAGAGTTTGGTGAGTACATTAAAGAGCTAAAAGTGGTGCCGGTTGCAATATCTTACCAATATGAACCCTGTGCAATAGCGAAGGCAAAAGAGCTCTATCATAAACAACACCATGGTAAATACGTGAAATCGGCGGGTGAAGATATTGCTAGTATTGTTGAAGGCTTTAGTTCAGCCAAAGGGCATGTGCACTTATCGTTTGGCCAGCCTATTCAGTCAGATTGCGATAGTGCAGATGAGCTGGCAAAAACCATTGATAAGCAAATAATTGATTCGTTTTATTTACACCCAGGCAACTATATTGCAGGTGGTTGTACTGAAGCGGTTATAAATAAAAATGATGCAGCACAATTTGCAGAGCGTTTAGCAAAAGTGCCAGAAGAATTAAGGCCTTTAGTACTAGCAATGTACGCTAAGCCCTACCATAGAAAAACACAAGTAGATGAACAAATCTGTGAACATTAATTAACAGTTTAGGCGTAGATAAAAGCAGCAATTAATTTGCTGCTTTTTTTTTAAACAAAAATAGCGCTATACTCAAGCTATACTTTTTTATACTGGAGGGTTTGATGCAACAAATTGAAATATTTGATATTCCTAGCCCTTGTAAAGGTATTTGCTTGGTTAATAATCGGGGTTACTGCAAAGGATGTTATCGCAGTCGTGATGAGCGATTTTCGTGGAATTCGTTGACCAATGCGCAAAAAAAGAAAGTATTGAGCCTATGCCAACAACGCTATAAACGTTATTTACAGCAAAAAAAGAAAGCTGCGCAAGCCGCTTCGCCAGCACAACAGCAAGGCTTTGATTTTTAAAATTGTAGTTTGTACTTTGATCTGAGTTTAGCGACCGTGCCATTGTTGTGTAATTTCTTAAGTGTAGCCTCAAGCTGTTGAGCAATACTCGCATGACTGATATGTAAATAATGATAAAGCGGGTAGGTAGCAACCACTTGTTTTTCATAACAGCCTAAAGCGGGAGGAATGGTTTTATTGGCCATCGCAAAATCAATCAGTAATGCAGCTTCTACTTTTTGCTGGATCAGTAAATTTAATTGAGTGGTATTATTTTTTACCTCAATAACCTTGCCTTGAAAATCAATACTGTCTAAATATCGCTGTTGTACAGGGTAGCTGGCTATAATGGCAACGCTATCCATTGTTTTAGTAGAGCTGGGTTCACAGTGCTTATAAAGCTCAAGATTAAATTTGAATAACGGATAGTTAACCCGAATTAAGTTTTTGTATGCACTTTCAATACTAATATCACGAGCAAGCTGCCCATCTAACATGCCACTGTTTGCTGCAAATAATGCATTTTGACGATTAAAATCGATAATATTTAATTTAAAGCCCATATCTGTATACGCTAATTGTAATAGCTCAATAGTATAATTTGCTTGCTGGGTGTTCTGCGGGCGATTAAATGTATAGCTGTAACTATGGCCAAATGACGAATTACTAAAAATTAAACCTATTAATACAAGCAACCCTTTACAGTATTTAAACACGTCAGCAGTTCCTGTCTATTGGGGCAAATGGATAGGCGAGTATAATAACAAATTGGCTGTCTTTTGCCCAGTTTCTAGTCATAATCTAGCAGAGCCTATCATTAACAATTATTGATACCCTTAGACTATTTAAAGTAGATTCTTTTTATTCATTATAGAGTTAGTTTATTATAAGTTTAAACGTATAATCTAAGTTTTATCAGGCCAGTAAAAGGGGGGAATATGAGTTATAACCTGTGTGATTTACCACGAGAGCAAAAATATCAGATTCAGCTAGATTACGAAGCTTCATTTTGGGCATATCAAATTAAGCGTGGCAAGAAAACGCGTGAGCAAGTTTATGATACCCTGCACAGTCGCCCAGTTGCAGAGCAAGGTTTTTTAAAGCAAAAGTTTGAGCAATATTTGGCACTTATGCTTAGTTAGGGTCTGCTTGCTATGATTGTTATTAAACAATTAGAATCAGTGAAAGCGCCTTTAATAAATAAGTTTTATACCTTATATAAAGTCCGCGGTCGCGCCAATAAACAAGACCAATTGTGGGTTGCTTACGATAACCACACTATTATTGCTGCGTGCCGCTTACAGCACAAACCGACTTTTTTATTTTTATCGACAGTTTTTGTGGCTCCTGCATATCGTTCCACTGGTGTGGCAACAAAGCTGCTAAGCACGCTTTTAAGTCAGCAAGCCGACGCTGTTTACACCTTCGCTTACCAACACATTACTGATTTTTATCAGGCACTTGGTTTTAACCAAGTGTTAACATATACTCCTGCATTATTAACGCTATTTGATGCATATAAGCACCGAAATATTATCGCATTGAAATATCAGCAACCCTAAATCAGTAATAGGAAACACATGGGCATCAGTATTAATAGGTTTATCACAGCCATGTTTGTGCTATTTATGCTCATTAGCGTTGCTGCAACAGCACAAGTAAAACGGCTATCACCAAGCGAAGGGTTATCTCAAAGTTACGTTAATACTATGCTTATCGATAATAATGGCTATTTATGGCTCTCTACCGAAGGAGGGTTAAATCGCTACGACGGCTATCAGGTTATTCCAATTAATGGCCCAAATGGTGAGTTAGAAGAAGCCATTATTGATCGCATATACCAAGATCCAGAAGGGCAAATTTGGATTGCTTCCTTATTAGCAGGGCTTTTTAGGTATGACCCGCAAACAGATACCTATCAGCAGTATTTAAAAAAACCAGTTACAGAAGAGCAAATTCTTCAGCAGTCTGTTTTTACCATGTTAGCCACAGATGATAAATCCTTGTGGGTTGGTCAAGGCAGAGTGTTTGCAAAACTTGATATAGCCAGTGGCTCTATTACTCCTTTATTTAAGCTGCCTGAGCAATTTGAAAATGCGTTTGTACGTACCTTGTTTCATTACAATGGTTATATCTTTATTGGCAGTACAGATGGTGCTTATGTATTTAATATTGCAACGCAACAAGTACGCCCCCTAGAGCATTTAAGCGAAACCGATGTACACATCTATCAAAACAATGTGAAGTCATTTGCACTGGGTGATAGTAATCAGTTATTGGTTGGAGCTGTTAAAGGCTTATATGCTGTTGATATTAGTAATATAGAGACATTGTTTAATAATAGTGAGCAGGCATTTACAAGTGAAAAGCTACTGGCTGACTTGAATGTTTGGGATATTGATAATCAGCAAGGGATTGTTGATTTAGCAACCGATAAAGGCCTGCTTAGTTTTAATTTAACTACCAAAATAGTGGTTAAAAATAAACGCATTCAACAAAGTAAATACACGCTTGCCGATACCAGTATTATTGATATGGTAAAAGATAAATCAGGTGGTATGTGGCTTGCGACTAAAACTGATGGTGCTTTTTATTTATCGGGTGACAACTATAAATTTTATAATGTAGAGGGCAGTGCTTTAGGAGGGGATGGATTTTCACATCACTCAGTCTGGGCAATTAAACAATTTCAAGATAAGTTATGGCTAGGTACTCATAACGGTTTAACGGCTGTTGATATAAAAAATAACACCTCAAGGGTGTATTTAAAAGATTATAAAGTTGATTTACTAACCACAGAATTTACCGTTTTCAAAATTATGCCTTATAAAAATAAACTCTGGTTACACTCAAACCGAGGACTGTTTATTTTTGACCCGCAAACCCAGCAGCTTACCCAACCTAAAACTGCCAGCCCCAAAAACCAAATATTTATAAACGATTGGATGCATGGTATTACCTTGCTAGAAAATGGTGATTTATATTTTGTTCACCCTGATCATGGCATGTTTAAATATAATGTTGATAGCCAGGTGCTAACTCCATTAAAGGGCGAGTTTTCTCAATTTGACCCGTTTTTAGCCTATGGCTTTTTACCGCCATTACCCTCAAAGCCGCAGAAGCCGTTATTTTTTAGCGGTGGAGTGTTATACCAATTTAACCCGGATGAGCGCAGTTTAAACACCCTTTATAAAGTACCTAAACACCATGACAATGTTGCAGTGAGCATTCTTTCGTATGTTGAAGATAGGCAAGGGATTCTGTGGCTTTCTTTATCTAACTTTGGTTTGATTGGAATTGATGCCAATAGCTATGAATTAGTGCATACCATTGATTTAGATAAAAATAAATTAGGCACACTATTATACGATATGGTGCTTGATGAAGAGGGAATGATTTGGATGAGTAGTCATAAAGGAATATGGCGATTAAACCCGAGCACCATCCATTTTCAGCAATTTACTACATCAGATGGAGTGCTTTCTGCTGAATTTAATAGTGGTGCTATGGCCAAATTAAATGACGGACGAATTGCCTATGGTAGCCTTAAAGGCTTTACTTATTTTGACCCTAAAGAGAATAAAAATAGCCAAGGTTTGTTAGATCACGTCAACATAACTCGCATTAACTTAATGTCTCGAGACTTGTCGCTTAACTTACAACAGCCATTAAAAAATATTACTTTAAATCATGATGATATAGGGCTTGAAATTGCATTTTCAGCGATGTCATTTAGTTTTCAAGATCGTATTGTTTACGAATATCAGCTCGACAAAGGTAAAAAAAGCTATACCCGTAATAATCGCGTGGTGTTTCCTAAATTAAACCCCGGTAGCTATCAGTTAAAAGTCTGGGCAAAGGATCCGTTGACGGGTGACTATACCCCGCCAGCGACGTTAAATATTAAAGTGAAATACCCATTATGGCGCGCCCCTTACTTTTTAGCTCTTTATGCTATTTTGTTATTCACAATAGTGACAGCTTGGGTAATGAGACGTAATAAAATACAGCGTATTTTATTAGCCGCACACAAAGAAAGCCAAGATAGCGAGGCACGTTTAAAGCTTGCGCTAGAGGGAAGTGAGTCGGGTGTTTGGGATTGGCAAGCGAGTCAGTTAAATATTTATCAGCCTAGATTGGTCAACGAGTTAGGTTATGAAGACGACTCAGTCAGTTTAGATGACTACTTAGATAAAGTTCATCCACAAGAGCGTGCCATTTTTAGGTTGGAGTGGTTAGAATTTTTATCAACCGACAAAGGATACTTTAACTGTACTTACCGACTACGTCATGCCAAAGGTCATTGGCGCTGGTACAAAGACTTTGGCAAAGTGGTTGAATGGGATGAAACAACACCGCAAAAAGTAGCGGGTACGTATACTAATATGACACGCGAAATGGTGTTTGAAGAACACGCTCGATTATTTACCGCCGCGTTTGAACAAACCCGAGATTGGGTATTTATTTTAGATAAAAACTTTAACATACGTGCTTCAAATAAGTCGCTGCAAACGGCTTTTGCTGTATCGGCAGAGCCTCGTTCAACTCGCTCGCTTAATTTAGGTTTGACTCGCAGTAGCTATTTTGACTATTTACGCATTATGCAAAAGCTTGAAGTAGGCGAGCACTTCTCATGTGAAGACACTGTGGTACTGGCTAATAAAGAGCAGCGTCATGTGTTAGTTAAAATAAGCGCTGTAGCAGATGAAAGTAAAAGGTTGAGTAGCTATGTGGTTATTTTAACGGATATTCATGCGCAGAAATCAGCTGAGAACGAGCTGCATCAATTAACTAATTACGATTCATTAACGGGCTTGCCAAATAGAACCTTGTTTAATGACCGAGCTGTGCATGCCATAGATCAAGCTCGTCGCCATCACAGCAAAGTTGCTTTATTACATGTAAATATAAAACGCTTTAAATACTTTAACGACTCATTTGGTACAGAAAGCGCTGATGAGATCATTAAGCTGGTGGCAAACCGCTTAAAAACAGCATTACGCCCCTGTGATAGCATAGCGCGTTTAGGTGGTGATGAATTTGTTATTTTAGTTGAAGACATTCAGCAAATAGAAGAAGTATTACTTATATGCACCAAGCTTATGGATTGCGTGAGTATAGACATTGCTATGAATAGCCAAAATGTAAATGTGCACCTTAGTATTGGTGTGGCGCTTTTCCCTGATGACGCTGCGCATTACAAGGCGCTGTTAAAAGCATCAAATGTGGCGCTCTATTATGCTAAAGATGGTTTAGAAGGGTGTTACAAGTTCTATAAACAAGAAATGAATCAAAGAGTTGAAAGGGCCCTGCATTTAGAGTCGCAATTGATCAAAGCGTATCACGAGCACGAGTTTTGTAATTATTATCAACCTATAATTAGTACATCTACACAAAAAACTGAGGGCTTTGAGGTATTACTACGCTGGCCTGAGAATCAACTAGCCAGTACTCAAGAGTTTGCAAATGTGGCTGAAAATATTGGTTTAATTACCAAAATTATGCTGCAAACATTTAAAAGAGCACTTGTACAGTTGGTGCGTTGGCGCAAGGTGAATCCCGATTTATATTTATCAATTAATTTATCGGCACTTGATTTTGAGTTTGCTGAGCTTATACCTGAAATTCGCCAAGCACTAAATAATGCAGCGCTGCCGCCCGAGGCTATTGTGTTTGAAATAACAGAGTCTATTTTAATGCGAGACTCAGACTATGCACTTAAAAATATGGATGCACTAAAGCAGCTCGGATGTAAGCTATACATGGATGACTTTGGAACAGGTTATGCTTCATTAACGTATTTAAAACGCTTCCCCATCGATGTATTAAAAATTGATCGTAGCTTTGTGCAAGATATTGGTATTGATTCGGATAATGAAGCGATTATTCAATCCACTCTTACTTTAGCCAGCAGTTTAGGTAAAGAGTGTATTGCTGAGGGGGTTGAAAGCGCACATCAATTGGCCTTCTTAAAAGCTCAAGGTTGCAGCTATTTCCAAGGGTACTTATTTAGTAAAGCTGTGCCTAAAGAGCAAGTACTTGAGCTTATTGAGCGCGATTGGCACCCTGTATTCTCACAAGCTTAAAGCGCCGTTTATTACATTATTTTTATTAAGGGCGCTTACCACAATGGCGACAAAACAAGTGTGAGCTGCGTTTATTAAGCTCCGCTTTTATCGCTTTATTAGCCTCTAACTTACTTAATCCAAGTTTGTAGCGAAGATCTTCAAGGTGATGTAATTGCTCGTCGGAGAGTTTTCCATCGGTTATTTGCTCATGGGTGGCATCTTCAAATAACTGACGACGTTTACGAACCTGCTCTGAAAAGCTCGATGCTAATAAACCTGTGGGTATAGCCACCATGCCCATGCTTACTAGAGTGATAACACCACCAAACAGCTTACCAATGGGTGTTATTGGCACAACATCACCATAGCCTACAGTCGTAAGTGTTGCCATTGCCCACCACATTGCGGCCGGAATTGAGCCAAACTTGTCTGGTTGAATGTCATGTTCTAATAAATAAATACCGCATGAAGCTAAAATAAGTACTACTGCCATAATAAAAAATGCAGCCAACAATGAACTTGATTCATCAATAAATGCCTGTAATAACAGTTGCATTGCCCGTGAATAACGAGTGAGCTTAAATACTCTTAATAAACGTAGTACGCGTAAAAAACGTAAGTCTAAAGCAAAGAAAAACATTAATAGGCTTGGCAAAATGGCGATTAAATCGATGATAGCCAGTGGTGATAAAATATAGCGGATCCGCTTTTGTGTATTGGAGCAATCCATAGAGGCGTATTTTACTCTATCTACACAGGTCCAAGCACGTATTAGGTATTCAGCACTAAATATGGCAACCGATACCAGCTCTAACATTAAAAATTCGTTGTAGTACGCAGTGGCAATGCTGTGCACTGATTCGAGTACGATGGCCACCACATTTATCATAATAATAGTGATTAGTAGGGCATCTAAAAAGTGACCGGCCCGTTGGTACTTACCTGAAGATTCAAATACTTGGTTGATGGTTTGTCTAAGTTTCTGCATAATAATTATTATAATGTGAGTAACATATTGATACTGCCTTCTTCAAAATCACGACTAATTTTAAATCCGAGTTTACGAGCCAGCTCAATCATGCCAGTGTTTTCAGGTAGGGTGATCCCCTCAACGGTTTTTACCCCTTGGCGCTTACAATGAGAAATTGCTGCATTCATTAAAATACGTCCTAATCCAAGCCCTTGGCAATCAGAACGTACTACAATAGCAAACTCTGCTTGTAAGTTATCTGGGTCCATAATCACTCGTGAAACCCCTAGGGTGTGCTGTTGCTCGTCTTGTGTTTGGGTAACAATAAACGCCATTTCGCGGTCGTAATCAATTTGCGTCATTTTCGCGAGTTGATCGTGGTTAAATTGTGGTAACTCACCAAAAAAGCGTTTATACCTATCTTCTTTGGTTAATGACTGGTCAAACGCTTGATGTGCTTGCTCATCTTCAGGTTTGATTGGTCTGAGCGTTGCTAAGGTATTATTTTTTAAAGTGACTTGTTCAACCAGCTCAATAGGGTAAGGACGAATAGATAAACGTTTTCGATGTGCTTGAGCCTGATACTGATTCAAATTCATGGTGGCATCAAGTACTAAAAACTGGCCATTACTAGCTAGAATAGGATTTAGCTCTAACGAGGTGATATCCGGTTGATCTACGACCAATTGAGAAATTCGAGTTAGTAGTGAACACAAGCGATATTTATCTACTTTTTCTGGCAGAACACGATCTTTAAGTACGCCTTTATCATGGGCGGCGGCAATTAAATATTTAGCTAGGTTCATATTCAGTGGTGGCAAAGCGACTGCGGCTTGTGCATATTCAAGCCCTGTACCGGCTTCACCTAATAAAATAACCGGCCCAAAATTAGGCTCTGTTTTAATGGCTATACGCAGCTCGTTAGCTCCCGCTCGAGGTGCCATTTTTTGTAATGAAAAACCATCAATTATGGCATCAGGGTAGGTGTTCTTTATTCTTAACAGCATGGCAAATGCGGTTTGCTCTACCTCTTGCGCATCATTGAGGTTTAGTACGACACCGCCGACTTCAGACTTAGAGGGAATACTGGGGCTAATTAATTTCAATGCCACCGGAAAGCCCAGCTCTATTGCTTGCTCTTTGGCTTCGGTTGGAGTGTAGGCAACTTCAGTTTGAATACAGTCAATGCCGTAACTACTTAAAATATGACTTGCTTGATGGGTTGATAAGTAATGTTGTTCATCATTTAAAAACTCTTTTATAGTCGCTTTCGCTGCTGCTTTATTAATAGTGGCATCGTCAGTATTTGATTCTGGCGTTTGAGTTAAATGCTTTTGGTTACGACGGTAGCTTACTAAGTGCATAAAGGCGCCTACCGCCCCTTCTGGGGTACGATAGGTAGGGATGGCGTTATTAGCGCAGATGCGTCTTGCAGCAAAAGCAGCATCTTCTCCCATAAAATTAGTAATTACATACGGGCGTGCCATTTTCGGTAATTTATTTAGTGCCTCAACAATAACCTGAGCGTAATTTTCACTTGGGGCCAAAGCCGATGGAGTGTGGATGATCAGTAAGTTTTTAACTTCTTTAGCATTTAGTAATATTTCTAACGCATGCTTATAACGCACTGGCGCAGAATCGCCAAAAATATCGACCGGATTGGCAGCGGTGTCTGAATGCGGGATCACTTTATTAAGTGCTTCGCGAGTTTCATCACTGAGCTGAGCAAGTTTTCCTGAACTTTGAATGAGTTCATCAACGGCCATCACTCCAGGGCCGCCACCATTGGTTAATATGGTAAGTTGCTCTACTTGCAGTAACTTAGGATGCATTGCCAAGGTTTGGGTGGCGGCAAAGAGCTCACGTAAGTCGTTTACTCTTAGCATACCCGCACGTTGAAACATGGCATCATATACCGCATCTGAGCTTTGTTTTCCGCCGGTGTGTATTTCAGCGGCGAGAGCCCCTGCGCTGGTTCTGCCAGTTTTAATAGCAATAACAGGTTTAGAAAATGCGGCTGCTCGAGCGGCAGAAATAAAGCTGCGGATATCATCAATATTATCGATGTACAGTAAGATGGCTTTGGTTTTAGCATCACGGCCTAAAAAGTCGAGTATTTCGTCAAACTCAATATCTAAACAATCCCCCATAGATACAAAGTATGAAAAGCCAATTTCTTTATTTTTTGCCCAATCGAGAATAGTTGAGCAAACTGCTGCAGATTGCGATACAAAAGCCAGTTTACCTGGCGTGGCAACAGTATGAGAAAAGCTTGCATTTAAGCCTATATGCGGAATAAGTAACCCTAAGCAATTTGAGCCAAGCAGGGTGACTTTATGCTTAGCTGCGCTCTCTTTGAGTGCCTTTTTTTGAACTGTGGTTAAGCCATCCGCAATAATAATGGCACTATGACAGCCAAGCGTACCTAGCTGCTCAATAATTTTCATTAAGGTGTTTTTATTGGTACAGATAACGGCTAAATCAGGCACTTTAGGTAAGGCTTCAATACTGGGGTAAGCCAATACGCCGTGTACCGCTGTATGATTTGGGGTAACGGGCATAATAGGCCCTTTAAAGCCACCTTGCAGTAAGTTACGCATTACCACATTACCCGCGCGAGTGGCGATGTTTGAAGCCCCAATAACAGCGACAGAGCTTGGGTTAAAAAACTGGTTAATACGTTTTAGACTCATTGCGTTTCCTTGGCTGATTAAGTTTTGCGTTCTGTACTGTCTCAATGTAACCTGTTTATTGTGTTTTTTCGAGCGTGAACATGCTTATTATTGATATTGGTCAAGGAGAGTGAAGTGAATAAAATATCGAATGTAACCGTTGTTATGGCAGCAGTTTGTTTAAGCATCGGCTTAATTGCATTGGGCTTTATCATCAAAGGAGCCGCACTTGATATTAAAGGCATGGAGCGCACTGTTCAGGTAAAAGGCTTAGCAGAGCGTGAAGTGGTCGCTGATACTGTTATTTGGCCGCTGCAGTTTAATGACGCCGATAACAACCTTGAAAAGCTTGTTGAGCGAGTTGAGCAAAAAAACGATGCCGTAATTGCCTTTTTAAAGCTACATGGCTTTGACGATGAGGAAATATCGACAGGCACTCAATCTATTATTGATAAGCAAGCGCGTGAATACGCGAACGACAATCAAAAGTTTAGATACGTTATTAGCTCAAATATTATTGTTTACTCTAATGCCCCCGATAAAGTTAAAAACGCACTGAGTAAAGTGAGTCAGTTAGCTAAACAAAATATAGCCATAGTCCAAGATAACTATCAAACTCGTATTGAATATATTTTTACTGGGCTTAACGATATAAAACCTGCCATGGTGCAAGAGGCCACAGAAAAAGCCCGTGAAGTAGCAAATAAATTCGCGAAAGATTCAAACTCCCTTTTAGGTAAAATTAAAACCGCACGCCAAGGGCAGTTTAGTATTAGCGATCGGGATTCAAACACACCGCAAATTAAAAATGTACGCGTGGTTACCAGCGTAGAATATTACTTATCAGATTAGTGCCACTACTTGTTCAGTAGAGCGCTGTAAATATGCGGCGCTCAACAGTAAGGTAATTTCGCCTGGGGGATTATTTTTTAATGCCTCAAGCAATTGTAATTTTGCTCTAGGATTTTGTTTTTGTTCTATTTCCATTAATGCCAGTAAGGCTGAAAACTCATGCTTTACCGGAATGTTGGGCTTATGTGCATAAACGATATAGCTGGCCACAGGAGTCAGCCCGTGCTGATTGGTTTGCGCCAATGCATGCAGTAACTCTTCATTAGATTCAAATAACATTAACGAGCGAACATAGTTAAAAGGCAACTGGCTTGGCGCTGCGTGCTTGAACACATTATGTAACACGTTATTGTCGTGGCTATCTGTACTAATAAAGCCTTTATTTAATTTTAATGCAGGCGTAAAAAAGCTCAGTGCATCTAAACTGGTTAGCTGTTCAATAAACTGTGTTGGTGGCGTATTGCTCGCTAAAATTCGCACGGCAATATTTTGCATAAAATCGTATTTAATACTCATGCGTAACGCGCTTTCAAACAGATAATTAAGCTGCATCACTTTTTGAGCGTCAGTGAGCTTTTTAAAGTCGTTATCAAGCTCATCAAACTGTTGTTGTTTAATACGCGCATTGAGTAGCTGTATGCTTAGATCCATTCTGTTCTCCTTGAATACCTACTTTATCCTAGCTTAATTTTTTGCTTTATAAAACAAAAGGCCGCAATTGCGACCTTTTATATGTTTAAGTAGTTACTTGATAATTAAGCTTGTTTGCTAGCAACCCACTCATCAACAAAGTTTTCTAGTACGTTTAATGGTACAGGGCCATTTTTAAGCACTACGTCGTGGAATTGACGAATGTCAAACTTGTCGCCAAGCTGCTTTTTAGCCGCTTCACGTAGTTCTAAAATTTTCAGCATACCCACTTTGTAAGCCGTTGCTTGTGATGGCATTACAATATGACGCTCAACCATTTTTACACCGTCAGAAGTGGCGTTAGGAGTGTTGTTAACGTAGTAATCAATACCTTCTTGGCGAGTCCACTTCATTGCGTGAATACCGGTATCAACCACTAGACGACAGGCACGCCATAACTCCATAGCTAAACGACCAAAATCTGAATACGGGTCTTCGTAAAGGCCCATTTCTTTTGGTAGTAACTCTGAGTATAAACCCCAACCTTCAATGTAGGCTGTGTAACCACCAAACTTACGGAACTTAGGCACGCCTTCCAGCTCTTGTGAAATAGCAATTTGCATGTGATGACCCGGAATACCCTCATGGTAAGCGAGAGCTTCCATTTGGTAAGTTGGCATTGCTTCCATGTCATAGAGGTTGGCATAGTAAATACCTGGGCGAGAACCATCTGGCGCAGGTTGTTGATAAAACGCTTTACCTGCCGCTTTTTCACGGAAAGCTTCAACACGTTTTACTATCATGTCGGCTTTTGGTTTTACAATAAACAGCTCATCTAAGCGTGTTTTCATGTTATCAATTAAGCCTTTAGCCTCACTTAGGTATTGCGCTTTACCCGCTTCAGTATTAGCAAGGTAAAATTGCTTGTCGGTTTTCATAAACTGCATAAAGGCGTTTAAGTCACCCTCAAAACCAACTTTATCTTTGATGGCACGCATTTCATCATGAATACGTGACACTTCGGCAAGGCCAATGGCATGAATTTCTTTTGCTGTAAGGTCTGTCGTGGTAGTGCGTTTAAGCGCGTTATTGTAAAACGCTTCGCCATCAGGGAATTTCCAAGCACCGTCACGGTCATCAGCACGCTTTTCTAGCTGTGCAATGTAGTTAATTAACTTAGAGTAAGCAGGTTTAACTGCTGTTTTTAATGCATCAGTCGCTTTACTAATAAGTGCATCTTTTTCAGCTTGGTCGATTTCTAATGCATTTACTTTACGTTTAAAGTCAGCTAATAGCGTAGAATCTTCACCTTGTTCAAACGGCGCACCTTTAATGATGTTTTTGCTTGAATCAATCACGTGTGGAAATACAAATTTAGGTGCAATAATGTTTTTATCGGCGCGAATTTCTAAGCCGGTAATCAGTTGATCGAATACACCCGGTACCCCATTTAAACGGGCAATGTAATCGTTGGCTTCTTTTACGTTGCTAATTTGATGCTGGTTAATTAAAAAAGCCGGCACCATAGAATGTGTACCAAACATTTGGTTTACTGGGTAGTTATGGTAACGCCATTTAAAATCAGCAATGCTGGCTTCTAAATCTTGTTTTTTTAAATCATAACTTACTTGAGTAGCTGCATCTAATTGCGCACGGTCAATGCTGTTGAGCGTAACCAAATCGGCTTTAGTTTGTGCCAAGTCTTTTAGCGCTTTTTCTTCGCTGTTGTCATCCCATTTATCGTAATCTTTTTTGATGCCCATATAGGTTTGATAAACTGGGCTGCTCATTACATCACGATTAAAAGTGTCTTCAAAAAAAGCATTCGCTTTATCAATTTCACTTTGTACAGGTTGAGCTTGAACCGCCGGTGCAGGCGTTGATTGTTGTGTTGCTTGTTGGCAACCGGCAAGCAGTGCCACGCTTACCGTGGCAGCAATTAGAGTAAGTTTACGCATTCGTTTCCCTTTTGTTGTTAGAAACCCATTAGGGTATTTTAATTTTTCATGTATTTACTTTACATGCGTATAACGCCAAAAGCGTTATACGAACAATTCTAGCAGGTCATTTAAAAAGCGATGGCCTTTAAGGCTTACTTGCCAATGGCCGTCTTTTTCTATTAATAAACCTGTGTTAATGGCTTTATTCAAAGCCGCTTGTTGGCTTTGTAATGGCTGATTAGTCAGTGCACTGTAGTCTTCAATCGGGCATGGCTCTGTTAAACGAAAGCGATTCATAAAAAATTCAAACGCTAAGTCGTCTTGTTCTACTTGCCAGCTTTTGTACAAGTAGGGCTTAATAATGTCCATGTAGCCCCGTGGGTGTTTAACCTTTTCAGTGCGTGTTATCACCCCTGTTTTCGCATCAGTAACCTTACCATGGGCGCCACAGCCAATACCAAGATAATCGCCAAACCGCCAATAATTCAAGTTATGTTGGCATTGAAAGCCCGGTTTTGCATATCCTGATATTTCGTATTGCTGATAGCCTGCTTGTGCTAATAATGCTTGGCCTTGTTCTTGAATATCCCATAAGGTTTCATCTTGTGGCAACGTGGGCGGTTTTGAAGCAAATTGCGTATTAGGCTCAATGGTGAGCTGATACCAAGAAATATGTGGTGGGCTCAGGGCAATGATTTGTTTTAAGTCACTTAGTGCGTCATCGAGGGATTGCCCTGGTAAGCCATGCATTAAATCAAGGTTAAAGCTATTCAACCCTGCTTCACTAGCTTGTTGTGCTGCATAACTGGCTTCATCGGCACCATGAATTCGGCCTAAGGCTTTTAACTTATCATTTTGCATGCTTTGCACGCCAATAGAGATACGGTTAATCCCTGCTTTTACATAATCTTTAAAACGGCCAGTTTCGACTGTGCCCGGGTTTGCTTCAAGGGTTATTTCACAGTTATCGCTTAAACCAATTAGGTTATCTATTTCATTGAGTAAACGGGTATATGCCGCGCCGGTTAATAGGCTTGGCGTGCCGCCACCAATAAAAATACTGTGAATTTTTCGCCCTTGTACTAAGTGTAAATCAGCTTTTAAATCGTCAATTAAGTGCTGTACATATTCAGCTTCAGGGATGTCACCTTTTTGCCCGTGGCTATTAAAGTCGCAGTAAGGACATTTTTGCACGCACCAAGGCACGTGCACATATAAACTCAGTGGAGGAAGGTTCACAGGCCGCCTTTGTGTTGTAACTCTTGTAGTAATTTATTAAGTGCTTGTCCACGGTGGCTTAATGCATTCTTCTGCTCTTTTGTAAGCTCTGCACTGGTACAATTTTCTGATGGTACAAAAAAGATAGGATCGTAACCAAAGCCACCTTTACCGTGTTGGCTAAGGGTAATCTCACCTTCCCAGCTAGCACTGCAAATAAGTGGGGTAGGGTCGTCAGCATGACGCATTAGTACCAACACACACCAAAAACGAGCGCTGCGATTAGGGTTATTGCCTAAATCAGCCAGTAATTTATCGATATTATCTTGATCACTTGCGCTATTTCCTGCAAAACGAGCAGAGTAAACACCTGGCGCGCCATTCAGGCCATCAACTTCTAAGCCTGAATCATCTGCAATAGCAGGCAGTCCGGTAATTTTAGCCGCATGTCGCGCTTTAATTATCGCGTTTTCTACAAACGTGGTGCCTGTTTCGGCTACGTCACTGACATTAAGGTCGCTTTGCGGTACAACATTAATATTAAGTGAGCTGAGCATGTTAGCCAGCTCATTCACTTTTCCGGGGTTGCCGGTTGCAAGTACTAAGGTGTTGGTCATATTTAATCTACGTAAAATTTTTGCTTAAACTTTAATGTTTGAAACTGATTACCTTGTTGGATTTCAATTTCAAAACGTAAAATCTCTTCGTTGGTGTAATCTACTTGTGCTAGATAATAAATTGAATCGCCTTCAACGACTTCTTTAAAGTTAAGGGTTTGCTTGTTACCTAATAAGTTTTTAGCGGTACCTTGTAATGTCGCTTTTTGAGCGGCTTTATCTGCATTATTTTTTAATATTGAAATATTAACAATGCCTTTATAGCCACTACGCTCAAGGTCATAAGCTTTAGCTATTTGCGGTTGAATAAACGTTGATGGAAAGGCTATGTAATGAACTTGCCAAGGGCCTAGTTCTTTGTATTGGGCGCCTTGTTCTTGAGCGCTGTGTGCATTAAATGCTAAAGCGAGACAAGCAATAAAACAAAACTTTATTAAACGTTGCATGGTTAACTCCTGAGTATGTAAAAAAGAGGCGCTAGGCCTCTTTTATATTACGTTGTGCTTAAGCTAAAAGGTCCATTAGCAGCATTTGTAAAAACTGAATGCCGATGATCAGTACCAATACCGATAAGTCTAAGCCTCCTAGTGGCGGTAAGATTTTACGGATTGGCTTTAACATTGGCTCAGTAAGCTGATGGAATACCGCTTCAATTGGGTTATAGCCTTGGCTTACCCAGCTTAAAATAGCGCGGATGATTAACACCCAAAAGACTAAATTTAAACCTTCTTTTAAAACAGTTATTAGCGCCTGTATAAGCACAGGTTGAATAGCCCAAGAGCTATAAATAAGCCACATTAATGTACTTATTTTTGCCGCAGCCACTATAAATGCCAGCAACAAAGAGGCTAAATCAAGCCCGCCTAGCCCTGGAATGATTTTTCGCAGCGGGTTAACTGCAAACGAAGTGGCTTTGACCACAAATTGGCTCATCGGGTTGTAAAAGTCGGCTTTTGCCCACTGTAGCCAAAAACGCAGTAGTACCACCATTAAAAACAGATCAAACAAGGTGCTAATTAAAAATTGCATGGCATTCATAGTATAACCTTCAATAAAAAATGGTTTTAAAGTTCTTGTTCCATTTGCACTGCACGCGCAATACACGCATCCATTGCATCACCCACAGTTTGGGTTAAACCTTGCGCTTTTAAATGCTCAACAGCTGCATGCGTGGTACCGCCTTTTGAGGTTACATTGGCGCGCAGTTGCGAAATGCTAATATCTGGTTGGCTAAGTGCCATTTCAGCTGCGCCTAGCGCTGTTTGCTGTACTAAGCGACGCGCGTCTTCATCATTAAAGCCAAGTGCTTTCGCTTTTTCTTCAATCGCTTCCATAAATAAGAAAAAGTAAGCTGGCGATGAGCCTGTCACAGCAATGACATCGTTAATTTGCGATTCTTGCTCTACCCACACAACTATACCTGTACATTCAAAAACTTGTTGTACAAATTCATGTTCGCTTTGCGTTTCGCCAGCGCCATACAAGCCCGATACACCACGGCCAAGTAACGACGGTGTATTTGGCATACAACGCACCATTTTCACATCTTGGCCAAGCATTTCACGTAAGCGTTTAACGGTTAAGCCTGCAGCGACTGAGATAAATAATTTATCACTAAAGTCGATGCCTGAATCTTGAAATGATTGGCACAAGTCGCCCATCATTTGTGGTTTAACAGACAGAACAATGACATCTGCATCGCGCATAGCTTCGTTATTGTCACTGGTGGTTTGCACCTTAAAGTCGGATGCTACCTTGGCTAGTTTTTCTTGGTTGCGGTTAGTTGCAATAATATTGTTTGCGTTAAAGCCGTTTTTTACCATGCCACCAATGATGGCGTAGCTCATATTACCTGTGCCTATAAATGCGATTTTTTTATCTGACATATGTCTGTTATCACCTTTTAAGTTCGTGTTCCAAAAATATCTGTGCCGATCCTCACCATGGTTGAACCTGCCGCTATGGCAGCCTCTACATCGTTACTCATCCCCATCGACAACGTATCTATATGAGGATATTGGGTCTGTAGTTTATCAAAGCAAGTTTGTAATTGCTCAAAATATTGAATTTGCGTGTTAGCATCGTTACTTTTTGCAGGAATAGCCATTAGTCCGCGTAATTTTAACTGTGAACACTGACTTATAAATTGCGCTAGTTGGTCAATCTCTTCTATGGTACAGCCTGATTTAGCATCTTCTGCGCTAATATTAACTTGTATCAGTATATTAAGAGCGGGCATTTCCTGTGGGCGCTGAGCGTTTAAGCGTTTTGCTATCTTTAGTCTATCGACGCTTTGTACCCAGTCAAAATTAGCAGCCACCAAAGCGCTTTTATTTGACTGTATAGGGCCAATGAAATGCCAAACAATATCGCTAAATGTAGCTAGTTGGGCTATTTTATCTACAGCCTCTTGAACATAAGATTCACCAAATTGGCGTTGCCCTTGCTCATATGCTGCCATAATATCAGAGACGGGTTTGGTTTTAGATACTGCAAGTAACGTAATGTCGTTACTATTGCGCTGTGCATTTTGCGCTGCCTCTGCAATTCTAGCGTAGGCGGATGTGAGTCGTTCTGCTATTGTAACCATATATTTATCAGTTAGTTGTGGAGTCATAAATGGATATCACCGAATTATTGGCATTTAGTGTGCAACATAAAGCATCAGATTTGCACTTATCATCAGGGGTGTCACCTATGATACGTGTTGATGGCGATGTGCGACGAATTAATATACCAGCACTTGGAGATAAAGAAGTCAGCAGTCTGGTTTATGACATTATGAACGATAACCAGCGTAAGGACTATGAACAAAATCTCGAAGTGGATTTTTCTTTTGAAGTCCCTAATTTAGCACGTTTTCGTGTAAATGCCTTTAACTCTAATCGTGGTCCTGCTGCCGTGTTTCGTACTATCCCGAGTGATGTATTGACACTTGAAGATTTGGGCGCGCCGGAAATATTCAAACAAATTTCAGATAACCCACGAGGCTTAGTATTAGTTACCGGCCCTACAGGCTCAGGTAAGTCGACTACACTCGCAGCCATGGTGGACTATATAAATCAAAATAAACATCATCATGTACTGACCATTGAAGATCCTATCGAATTTGTGCACGATAATAAACTCAGCTTAATTAACCAGCGTGAAGTTCACCGCGATACACATAGTTTTTCTAATGCCTTGCGAAGTGCATTGCGTGAAGACCCTGATGTTATTTTGGTTGGTGAGTTACGAGATCTAGAAACTATTCGCCTTGCTATGACTGCTGCTGAAACTGGTCACTTAGTGTTTGGCACTTTGCATACCACGTCGGCACCTAAAACCATTGACCGTATTATTGATGTATTCCCTGGTGAAGAAAAAGACATGATCCGCTCTATGCTTTCTGAATCATTGCGTGCGGTTATCTCACAAACACTGATCAAGAAGGTCGGTGGAGGGCGAGTGGCTGCACACGAAATTATGTTGGCAACGCCTGCTATTCGTAACTTAATTCGTGAAGATAAAATTGCTCAAATGTACTCATCGATTCAAACCGGTGCGTCGCAGGGCATGCAAACCATGGATCAATGTTTAACGAATCTAGTTAACCGAGGCATTATCACTCACTCAGCGGCGTATACAAAAGCACAAGATAAGACGCAGTTTAGCGCTTAAGGAATTATTATGACTTTATCTCTAAATCACTTTTTACAAATAATGATCGACAAAAAAGGCTCTGATCTATTTGTATCAAGCCAGCTGCCTATTAGCGCTAAAATTAATGGCGAGCTGATACCTCTTAATGATGACAAACTAACCGATGAGCAAGCGCTGGAATTAGTTGAATCAGCGATGAGTGAAAAGCAAAAGGCAGAGTTTCATAGCACCAAAGAGTGTAACTTTGCAATTGCAACCAGCGAAGGGCGCTTTCGTATTTCGGCTTTTTGGCAACGTGACAGAGCAGGGATGGTTATTCGCCGGATTGTGACCCAAATACCTGATGTAAAAGAGCTGGGATTGCCCTCAGTACTTACTGATGTGATTATGTCAAAGCGAGGCCTGGTATTATTTGTAGGTGGTACGGGAACCGGTAAATCAACATCACTGGCAGCACTGGTTGGTTATAGAAATCGCCATCAGCGCGGGCATATTCTAACCATAGAAGATCCAATTGAATTTGTGCATGAGCACCAAAAAAGTATTATTACCCAACGTGAAGTGGGCTTAGATACAGAAAGCTTTGAGTCAGCACTAAAAAGCTCTTTACGCCAAGCGCCAGATGTTATTTTGATTGGTGAAATTCGATCGCAAGAAACTATGGAGTATGCGTTAAGCTTTGCAGAAACAGGTCATTTATGTGTTGCCACCTTACATGCTAACAATGCTAACCAAGCTATTGATCGTATTATGCACTTAGTGCCAAAAGAGAAGCACGATAAGCTTAAATATGATTTAGCATTAAACTTACGCGCTATTATTGCCCAGCAGCTTATCCCTACCTCTGATGGTGAGGGACGTGCTGCTGCTATAGAGGTATTATTGAATACGCCAATGGTGAGTGAGCTGATTAAAAACGGTAACATTGGTGGTATTAAAGAAACTATGGCCAAATCAACTGAAATGGGCATGCAGACCTTTGACCAAGCGCTGTTTGAGCTTTACAGACAGCAACGGATTAACTATGCCGATGCACTTCATCATGCAGACTCGCCAAATGATTTACGTTTAATGATAAAACTACGTAATAACGAGCAGCAAGGGGCAGGCTTTTTGCAAGGTGTAACCATTGATGGCCTTGATGATAAAGGTAATATTACCTAAGGACAATTAACTCGTTGCTGCCTACATGGATGTAAGCCAGTAGAACAACGTAGGAGCAATTATCGAACCCACTAGGTTACAAACCTCGCGCCGCGATTAAATTGCCCCTAGTTTGAACGAGTTTTAATCCGTAAAGACTAACAGACCCTAGTCAAAATCCACGCATAAAAAAAGCGCTTTAAGCGCTTTTTTTGTTAAATCAATTTATTCGCCATAACTGGCTTCAAAAAAGCTCTCTAGGATGATCACCGCAGACATATTATCTACGTTGCCTTTACCTAAGTTTTTATAACCACCACGTTCAAACAACCGTGCTTTAGCATCAGCGGTAGTTAAGCGTTCATCTTGAGTATGAACCGCAATACCGTAATGATTATGCAATCGATTGGCGAACTTTTTGGCTTTAAAGGTGACCTCTTGAGAAGTGCCATCCATATTAAGCGGTAAGCCAACCACCATTAAGTCAGGTTGCCACTCTTTTACCTGCACAGCAATGTCATCCCAATTAGGGATGCCATCTTGAGCTTTCACCGCTTTCAAACTGGTGGCGCTGCCTGTCAATTCTTGACCAATTGCGATACCAATGCTCTTAGTACCAAAATCAAATCCCATTACGGTGCGCTCACCTTGCGGTTTTACAGTTTTTTTAGTCATGTTTGTCTTTTATGTTATTAGGCATGTCCAACTTCAGGGCTTAATTGGCTAACATCAAAACCAAGCATAGAGACTGCCATTTCCCAGCGCTTTTCCACTGGGGTATCAAAAATTATTTTAGGGTCGGCTTTTATAATCAACCAGCTATTATCAAGTAGCTCTTGTTCTAGCTGGCCTTGCTCCCAACCTGAGTAACCTAAGGTAATTATAAATTGCTCGGGTGCTTGAGCAGTAGTTAATGTGGCTAATACATCTTTTGAGGTAGTGATCATAATATCACTACTCAACTTTTGGCTTGCCGAATACCCCGGTTTTGGTGAATGTAGTACAAAGCCACGATCCGTTTTTACCGGCCCGCCAGCATACACTGTCACTTGCGCAGCATGTTGCGACTTATCGTTATCAATATCAATTTTGTCGAGTAGCTCACCTACGGTAACATCAATCGGCTGATTGATAACAAGTCCCATAGCGCCTTCTTCATTGTGTTCACAAATATAAGTGACCGCACGTTTAAAAAAAGGGTCTTGCATTGATGGCATTGCGATTAAAAAATGATTTTCTAATGACTGCATAATTTTTACCCTTTTAGTTATTGAATCTTGAGTATGGCATAGTCCCATGTTTTAACACTAAAATTTATTCAACTTTAAGCGGTGACTATAGAAGCGCCACTGCTTAAATTTTGTTATGGCTTTAATATTATTTACTAAGCTTTCTCTCTATAGCATCAAATAAAATACCGGTAATAGAAATCTCGTAAGCGGCCTCAATTTCTTTAACACAGGTTGGTGCTGTTACGTTAATTTCAGTTAACTTATCGCCAATGATATCTAAGCCAACAAATATTAAGCCTTTTTCTTTCAATGTAGGGGCAACTGCTTGAGCAATTTTAAGATCTGACTCACTAATTGGGCGTGCTTCACCACGTCCGCCGGCGGCTAAGTTACCGCGCGTTTCGCCGTTTTGTGGGATACGCGCTAAACAATAAGGAATAACTTCACCATCAACAACCAATACGCGCTTGTCACCTTGAGTGATCTCTTCAATGTAATTTTGCGCCATCGCAAAGCGACTGCCATGCTCAGTTAAGGTTTCGCATATTACGCCAATATTGGCATCATCTGCTTTTACTCTAAAAATAGAAGCACCACCCATACCATCCAGTGGTTTTAAAATAATATCTTTGTGCTCGGCTAAAAATTCACGGATTTGCTTTTGGCTGCGCGTAACTAACGTATCAGGTGTATGCTCACTAAACCAAGCGGTAAATAGTTTTTCATTGGCGTCACGCAAGCTCTGTGGCTTATTAATAACTAAAGTACCCGCTTGCTCAGCACGTTCTAAAATATAGGTTGCGTAAATATATTCAGTATCAAAAGGCGGATCTTTACGCATTAAAATAACGTCTATGTCAGCCAGTGCAATGGTGGTTTTTTCTTCAAGTTGGTACCACTTTTCTGCGTTATCAAAAACCTGTGCTTTGGCTGCAGTAGCGTAGGCATTGCCTTGACGCAGCGATAAATCATCCATTTCCATGTAGTAAATTTCGTAGCCACGGGTTTGCGCTTGCATCATCATTGCAAAACCGGTGTCTTTTTTAATATTAAATCCACTAATAGGATCTGAAATAATACCTAACTTAATTGCCATGCGCTGTGCCTTAGTTTATGTGTTTTTTACAACTGTAATCTTGATATGTGGGTGCTTTTAGTTATTTCAATTAGCTAAATCGCCAAATTGTAATTGCAGTGCGCTTAAAACGGTTAACGCTGCTGTTTCTGTGCGAAGTACCCGCGGGCCTAAGCGAATATCTACAAATTCTTGTTGCTTTGTTTGTGCTATTTCATCGTCGGTAAATCCGCCTTCAGGCCCTACTAAAAAGCGCACGCCGTCATCGGGAACGGTAATGGTTTTAATACTGTGTTCGGCGCGAGGATGCAAAGTTAATTTAATGGCAGCTGTTTGCTGTTCAAGCCAGGTTTTTAAATCAACAGGTGAGTGTATTTTTGGCACAAAGTTGCGCCCAGATTGCTCTGCTGCGGCAATGGCTATTTTTTGCCATTGCTGGTGTTTTTTTTCTAAGCGGTCGCCACTTAGCTTTACGCCGCAGCGCTGGCTAAAAATAGGGGTGATTTCAGTGATCCCTAATTCAACAGACTTTTGAATGGTAAAATCCATTTTGTCACCACGGGATACGCACTGGCCTAAATGAATTTTTAATGGTGATTCAACGTCATGAGGATTAAATTCAAGCGGCATAACAACCACGCTCTTTTTACTCACCTCAATAATTTCACTTAGAAACTCTCCGCCTTCACCATTAAAAATAGAAACCTGCTCGCCTACTTTCATGCGCAACACACGGCCTATGTGCCCTGCAGCATCATCGTCTAGGTTTAAAGGAGTATTAAGGGCAATTGGTGATGATTGATAAATATGAGGCACTCGCATGGCAAATCACTTTTTTACATAGAAGTTATATCCCTCTATGGTAAGTAAGCAAAGGCTTGGGTGCAATTATTTATTTTTCATATTCAGGGACTGCAAGCTCTGTTAGTTCTTGTGCGGTTTGGGCTATATCGGTATCACAGGACAAATGATTTGAATGGCACTCTTCATTTATGGGGTTAATGTCATAGCCATGATTGGTTTGGCTAATAATATAGCGTTTTTCATGTAATGAATTATAAATAAAGCGCTGTGTATCATCAGCGAGCAAATAATCTGTTTGGTTGAATAATACGCCTTGAACATTGTGGTGTTCGTGAAGGTAGCTGGCCAGTTCTGAAATACTGATTTCGTTCTCAATATCGCAATAGCAATAATCTTTAACGAGTTCATCAAACATCATTTTAACCAGCTTTTGCGTGTTCGCACCGGCTATTATGATGTCCTTTTTAGCAGCATCATTAGTATTTATGTAATGTTTTACAAATGCTCGGCTGAACTCGTTATCTATATCGATTAATAGATAACTTCCTGTTTTAATTGCCATATGCCTAAAGTCCCTGTTAATTTACCAAACAATTAAATAGGGACGTTAAGCAACGGCTAAATTTAATGAGTTTGGTACTAAATTGAAAACATACTTATTAATAAATAACCAATAGCACAAAATACAGCAAATTCAATACAGGCAATGCCAATATTATCCTGATGATCGACTTCAAGTGCGGTATCTATATTTGGCATTGAAATAATTTTTATAATATACGTTAAACAGTATAGTAACAGCCACATCACACCGCAATGCATTACCAAAGTAAATAAGTTCTCTACCATTTTACCGTTTTGAAACGCCGCACTCGATAAACCAGCATACGCAGCAAGAGCTAAGCCTATTGATTTACCCGCATAGCGAATACCAATGGAGGTGTTTTCTAAACCAAAGTTACTTTGCAAAGAGGCCCCTTGGTTGGCTTTAGCAAAGCGGTTTTCGCGTATTTTACTGTCTAGGGCAAACATGCCTTGTAAAACAAAAAAGCTTACCGAGGCTATTAATAAATTACTAAAGCCTTGAGTGTGTGTCCACGTATATAAACCCAATACTAAAATGCAGTTGGCAATCAGCATGCCTGAATCAACCAACGCAGCACAAACGTTTTGTTTTAATATAGCTGCTTCTTCATTAAAGCGGCGTAAAATCCATTTACGGTGGATTAAATGTCCCATTTTTATAAACGAAAATAACAGCACAATTAATAAAATGACTTTCAGCGGATTTGATTGAGCGGTGCTAATACTAATTTCATCGAACAAAAATGCCATCGTGGCGATCACGACTGATATTTCAGAAGCAAAACTAATTCCCATTGCAAAGTTATCATGTTGCGCTAATTCTTCTTTAAGTGCTTGTTTTGCTTTTATTTGAGTAATAATTCTTAAACTGATGATAATAATACAAATAACCACAAAACTAATAGCAATCGCAACTAAACTAGTGTTAGATAATGACAAGTATGACATGGTGTTCCTAAATAGATTTACCTTGATAGGTTTTTAACCATTCTAGTATGGTTATTGGTGAGATAAAAGAGGGTATTGATGAGTAACGACACGCAGCTTCCTATTGAATTACAAAAACTGGGTGAAACGCGTTTTGCAACGCTGTATCCCGAACAACAAATCCAGCAGCAAATCGTGCGTTTATTAGCGTTAAGTGATTTTGCTTGGCGCAGTTTAAGCTCTCAACCTTCGCTGTTGTCTTGGTTGCTATGCGAAGTTGAAATTAATAATAGAGAAATTTCAGATCCCTTTGCAACACTTAATATAAATGAAGTAGAAGAGCAGCAGTGTCATCAATTACTGCGCCAATATCGTGAAAAGTACTGGCTAAAAGTCGCTTTTTTAGACTTATGTTGTGAAAACTCAATTGCGGATAGCATTAAATACATTAGTGAACTTGCCAATAAACTGATAGATAGTGCTAATCAATGGGCCTACAATAATGTTGCTAAAACTAATGGTGAACCATTAGATGAAGATAAAAACGCTTTACTATTAATGGTACTAGGCATGGGGAAGTTAGGAGGGCAAGAGCTAAATTACTCATCTGATATAGACCTTATTTTTGCATACCCCCGCAACGTTAAAACCCAAGGTGGTCGTCGCTCGCTCGAAGCATCTGTTTTTTATACTAAAGTGGCCCAAAAGTTAATTACAGCCCTGAACCAATGCACCGTGGATGGCCAAGTATTTCGGGTTGATATGCGTTTGCGCCCATTTGGTGAAAGTGGTCCGTTGGTGATGAGCTTTAATGCCATTGAAGACTATTACCAAGAGCAAGGGCGTGATTGGGAGCGCTACGCGATGTTAAAAGGGCGATTAATTGGCACGCCTAGTCGTTATTGGCAGGAATTTAATACTTTGCTGAGACCTTTTGTTTATCGCCGCTACATTGATTTTTCTGTGATTGAATCGCTTAGAAAAATGAAACTCATGATTGCCCAAGAAGTGCGTCGTAAGCGCTTAACTAATAACATTAAATTAGGTGGTGGCGGCATTCGCGAAGTTGAATTTATTGTTCAAGCATTGCAAATGGTCAGAGGCGGCAGAGAAGCAAATTTACAAACACAATCTTTATTAACTGCATTAGAGCAGCTAACAGTTAGCCAAGTGATTGATGAGCATGAAGCCAGAGGGCTTAAAAATAACTACCTTTATTTACGTAGGATAGAGCAATACCTACAAATTTTTGATGATCAGCAAACACAAACTCTGCCTGATGATGAGCTAAATCAGCAACGGCTGAATGTATTGTTGAAACAAGACAATATTGACTCAGCTATTGAAAAAATAGAACAGGTCATGGCGCAAATTCATAATGAGTTTATTCAGGTAATTGGTGAAGAAACTGAACCACTTGATACTTGTGAAGGCGCGTTTATAAGTACTTGGGATCATGGTGATGTTAGCTTTTTGAATGAACCAAGAGAAGAGTGGCAAACACCATTACATGACTTCAAACAGCGCCTATCTAAAGCCAAAGTGGGCAACCGTGGACGCGACATTCTTGATAAATTAATGCCTGCATTACTAAAACAATTAAACGACTTTAATGCTACTGCCAGTGCGTTTACAACGGTATGCCAAATACTAAATAAAATTATTTCGCGCACCGCTTATTTAGAGCTGTTGTATGAAAACCCTGGAACGTTAAAGCAGTTAGTTTTGCTCTGTTGCCATAGCAAGTGGATTGGAGAGCATATTTCATTGTATCCCATTCTACTCGATGAACTTATCGACCCTGCAGTGCTGTATAAACCGACCCCATTAACAGCGTATAAAGATGAAATAAGACAGTATTTTTTACGTATTGAACATGACGATCTTGAACAACAAATGGAAGCATTGCGTCAGTTTAAACAAACCCATCAGTTACGGATTGCTGCCGCAGATGCCACTGGCGTTATTGATGTTATGAAAGTAAGCGATCACTTAACTGCACT
Organism: Pseudoalteromonas sp. US3C1004; assembly: GCF_048401065.1. Lineage (GTDB taxonomy): Bacteria > Pseudomonadota > Gammaproteobacteria > Enterobacterales > Alteromonadaceae > Pseudoalteromonas > Pseudoalteromonas undina. Next base: position 2,638,547 of record NZ_CP183073.1, on the reverse strand, counting down.
TGCAGAAGCGATAGTTGATCAGGCTGTTAATATTGCTTGGTATCATTGTGTTAAACGTTTTGGCATGCCACCTAATACCAACGATGAACATAAAGGCTTTGCCGTTATTGCGTATGGAAAAACCGGTGGTTTTGAGGTGGGTTATGACTCTGATCTTGATTTAGTTTTTGTGCATAACCATGACGGTACCAGCTATACCAGCGGCGACAAGGCAATTGACTCAAGGCAATTTTATTTAAAGCTAGCACAGCGTTTAATGCATTTATTTAATACTCGTACTGCTTCAGGTATTTTATATGAATTAGATACTCGACTTCGTCCAGAGGGGGCATCAGGGTTATTAGCGATTAACTTAGAGAGTTTTAATCATTACCAACAAACCCAAGCATGGACGTGGGAGCATCAAGCTTTAGTCAGAGCGAGGCTGATTTTAGGCCAAACTGAATTAGTAACGCGTTTTGCACAAATTCGCGCCGAGATATTGTGTCAAAAACGTGATGTTGAACTGCTAAAAACCGACGTAATTAAAATGCGCGAAAAAATGCGTGGCCATTTAGCTAAAGGCAACGAGCAGCAGTTTGATTTAAAACAAGACGTGGGGGCGATGACCGATATTGAGTTTATCACCCAATATTTAGTATTAAAGTACGCTCATGAATTTACCCATTTATGCGACTATTCTGACAATGTCAGAATTTTAACGGACGCAGCTAAAATTGGTTGCATTACAGACACACAAAAACAGCAACTTATTAAAGCCTATATAGATTATCGCTCACGCTATCATGTGTTGAGCTTAGATCAGCAGGGTCGCTGCGTAAAACGTGAAGATTTTAGTGAAGATATTAAAAATGTCACGTCGATATGGCAGGCTATTTTTGAATTAAATTGAATAAATACATAGGCGCTCGATTATTATTGAGCGCCTATAAATCGCAGTTAATTGCTTAGTTTTAAACAGTTTGTACGTACAAATTCAGACGGCAGCTCGGTAATAACCGCTGCGCGTTGTTTAGGGCAGAAAAACGCATACACTTCATTTGAAAAATCATCATTTATAGAGCGGCTAACGCGGTATAAAGCGGAGTTAAAACTGCTATCTATTCGAAAGTGATCCTTAACAACGTAATCTTTGTCTAAGTACCACATTAAAGTAATACCTTCGTTATTAGCATATTGGGTTAGTACGGTACGCAAGGTTGAGTCACGTTGGAAGCGACGCGGGCCTACTTCTCCACTCCAATTTAAAGGCATAGGCTCTACTACAAAAGAACGCTGGTTTAGCGCTCTGTCGAGGCTAAGATCGGGTTTTTCGAGTTCAATTACAAATTTGTCATTGTCTTTATTGACAGAAATTCTATCTCGGATTGATGCATAAAACCGCGATAACCCTTCAGCCGCAGCGTTAGTGGTTTGTTGATAATTGAGTGACGACGAACCATTTAGTAGAAAGTAAATGGCTGCACCAATTAACAATAAAGCTAAAAGTATATATCTAATCCAAAACCACATGGCTGTTACTCATCTTTGTTATTTTAATAACCCATCTTTAATAGAAAGAGGGGGCGTCTTTATCGGGTCGTGTTTTAAAACGTCTATGCAACCACATATATTGTTCAGGGGCGGCATTTATTGATTGTTCCATGCGCTGATTAACACGTGTTACATCGGCTTTATCATCGCCGCTTGGGAAGTTTTCAAGCTCAGGCACGATTTCTAAGTGGTACTTTCCGTTGTTATCCCTATAAGCAATTAAGCTCATTGTTTCGCAGTTTTTACTACCTGCAAACATTAGTGTACCAGTGGTGGTTGCTGTATCGGGTACTGCGTAAAAAGGCACAAACTCACAGCGGTTACGGCCATAATCCTGATCGGGTAAGTAATAACACAGTTTTTTATTTTTTAATGATTTTAATAATCCTTTTACGTCTTTTTTTCCAACCATGTATTCATTAGAGCGAAGACGTCCATTGGTGGTAAAGTATTCCATAAGCGGATTGTTATGCGGGCGGTAAAAGCCAATACCTTGGCACTTCAATCCCATTACACGACTTGTCATTTCAAGATGCAGTATATGTGGAACAAGTAATAAAACGCCTTTTCCTGATTGTTGTACGCGCTCAAAATGCTCAAGCCCTTTTATTGACCCGAGTACTTTTTTGACCCGCCACTGTGGCCACCACCAAGCCATGCCGGTTTCAACCATCGCAATACCGGTATTTTCCATATTTTTAAGTACCAGCTGTTGTTGCTCGGTTTCGCTCATTGTGGGGAAACAGCGTTTAATATTAACCTCAGCAATATGCCTTCTACGCTTCATATATTTATGAACCAAGCGTCCTAGCTGCTTACCCATAGCTAATTGTAGTTTTTGCGGTAACCAAGAAATGAGATATAAAAACAAAACACCAATCCAGGTTAGCCAATAACGAGGACCTAAAAAAGAGGCTTTAAAAGGGGATGAGTTAACCACAAAAATTTCTCTAAAAATAAAAGGCTAGGGTCTGTTGACCTTTGCGGATTAATATTTGTTCAAACTAGGGGCAATTTAATCGCGGCGCGAGGTTTGTAACCTAGTGGGCTAAGTAAAAACCGAGCAACAAAGAGTTAATTGCCCCTAGGCAGAACCCTTCGGGCAGCGCCTGTTTGGCATTAATGCGGCGTTATCGCCTATTAATGGGGAATAACCACACCACATAAGCTCTGCCTTGCCTTAATACCAAACAGGCTGCTGCAAATTTAACCTTGAAAGGTCAACAGACCCTAGTTTAACGCTATGTGTTAAAAAATACAAAAAGCCAGCAAAAAGCTGGCTTTAGTGATTATTTATAATGAAGTCGTTTGCTTAGTTAACGGTATTTAAACCTTGGTTTATACCCACTAAATCTTCACGGCTCAATGTTCCTGTTGCTTGTTTTAAGCGAAGCGTTGATACAACATAACGATAACGTACATCGGCAAGATTACGCTTTGCATCGTACAAGTTTTGCGTACTAATTAGTACATCAACGATAGTACGTGTACCTACCTCAAAACCCGCTTCAGTGGCTTTTAATGCACTTTCAGCTGAGATAACTGCTTGTTCGAGCGCTTTAAATGTTGCAATATCAGATACCACTTGATTGTAAGAAGTAATTACAGAGCGAGTTACTGCACGATAATCGGTTTCAAAATCTTGGCTAGCAGCAACGTAAAATGCACGTGCTTGATCTGTTGCAGCAACCGTTGCGCCACCTGAGTAAAGTGGTACGCTAAAGTTTAGTCCAATAGAGCTTGAATCTGAACGAGGTTGATCGTCAAAACTAACGCCATTTGACTCGCTATCTGTTAATGAGTCGCCGTAGCTAGCATTTAACGTTAGTTTTGGATAATGACCTGCTTTTGCGAGTTCAATTTGTTCTTTAGCTATATCAACCGTGATTTTTGATACCTGCAGATTTAAATTTTTGTCTTTAGCTATTTTAACTAAATCAGTTGCAGGCGTACTTGGTTTAACAGTAGAAAACGTTTTGGTGTTTAACATATCCAGCTTCGCGTGGTACTTACCAGTGATCTCACGTAGCTGCTCACGGGCTGTTTCTACCGCATTATTAGCAATGATCTCTTGCGCTACTGAGTTATCAAATTGTGCTTGTGCTTCATGTACATCGGTAATAGCTGTTAAACCTACAGCGTAACGCTGCTTAGTTTGTTCAAGTTGGCGCTCAATGGCACGTTTTTCAGCTTGTACAAATTCAAGGTTATCAATAGCGCTAAGTACGTTAAAATAACCCTCAGCAACACGAACAATTAGGTTTTGCTTGGCAAAGTCGTATTGGCCGCTTGCTTGAAGTGCTTGTTTGTCGGCTATACCTAATGAATTCCATGCGCCTAAATCAAATAACGTTTGGCTTAAGCTAATACCACGAGAAAACTCGTCGCTTTCAGAATTAATTTTATTAATAGAAGATAAATCTTCAGATTGTCTGAAGGAAGTTGAGTCAGACTTTGTGTAACCCATAGTCAAACCAATTTGCGGTAATAATGCGCTCATAGCGCGATCGCTTTGGTATGATTGAGCATCAGCTTGGGCTTTTGCTTTTAAAACGGTAGGATCGTTGGCTGTTGCGATTTCAAAAACTTGAAGTAAATCTTCAGCATTGGCTACGGTTGAGCCCAATGCGCATGATAAACTAACCAGTGCTGCAAGGATGTTCTTTTTCATGTGATGTTCGGTCCTTAGACAATTTTTGTACTACAGGCATGTTAACCTGTTTTACTTAATAACTAAAAAAAAAATTAGTAAAACAACGTTCTCAAGTGTAACAGAATATATACCTAACACGCCTCATTCGCTCAATTTAGCGTTTTAATAGGGCTGGCAATCAAGGCGTTGATGTATCTACGCTTTCAAAAAGGAAATAAAAAACATGGCGAATAAAAGTCGTACTCAATTTACCCATGATGATGTGAGATTAAAACCGGTTGAAAATTTGTATAACGGTTTTTTTAAAATAAACCTTTATCAATTTCAGCATGCCCTGTTTGCTGGTGGAGAGTCTGAGGTTATTCGTCGAGAAATTTTAGAGCGTGGCGATGCGGTCGCGGTATTACCTTATGATCCAGTCACTGAGCAAGTATTGCTTATAGAACAAATTCGAATTGGCGCAATTAAAAGCAAACATACGCCTTGGCTGTTAGAATGTATAGCGGGTATGACCGATGGCAGTGAAGATTACGAAGCGGTTGTTAAAAAAGAAGCGCTTGAAGAAGCGGGGCTTAATTTAACAGAACTTGAGTTTATGTTGTCTTACCTTTCAAGCCCCGGCGGTACTACAGAGCGTTTGTTCTTATATTTAGCTCACGCCGATTTAAGCCAAATAAGTACTGGCATTTATGGGTTAGAAACCGAAGGTGAAGATATTAAAACCCATATTATGCACGTAGACGAAGCACTACAGCGACTTAATAGTGGTGAAATAGATAATGCTGCTACCGTAATTTGCTTGCAATGGTTAGCGCTAAATCGCGATAAGATACGTAAAAAGTGGGCATAGTTTTTAATTTTTAATAGTAATGGCGGTATTTTGACAGCACTTTTAACCACTAATCGATACATTCAAAGCCTTCCAAAGTATTTAACGCTTTGTGAGCACAATTACGTACGCCTTTTAAAACTGCTGCCTCATGAGCAAGTGATTGGCAATGTAAGAGAAATTAAATTAGGGCACAGTGAATTTGCAATTCACATAGATGATAGTGCTAAGTACACACTTGATGTTTCTATTAAACAGTTAAATGGCATGCTCGTTGGCATTGCACCGCTGTATTTAACGGTACGTCTGTACAATGATGCGAAGGTGGCTGAAATTGTTCATCATGACTACCACCAACGAATTAAGCCTTCTTATGGTTACCCTAACCCAAAAATGCATCAAAAAGATGAAAAATATCAGTTAAATGCTTTTTTGTATGACTGGTTGGTAGCGTGTGTTGAAAGAGGTCAATCAACACTTAATTGGGATGTAAATAATGGCTTGGTTTGATGACATCTATTATTTTGAACAAACTACGCTTCGAATTGCACATCTAACTGATTGCCACCTTTTTAGTAATAAAGATGCTGAATACTTTGGCGTTAATACCGCTGAACATTTTGTTAAGGCATTAGCTGATATAGCAAAGCAGCAGCCGGATGCGTTGATATTTGGTGGTGACCTAACGCAAGATCACAGCTTTAATTCGTATTTATTATTTGCAGAACTTATTCATAATAGTGACGTTGATTGCCCGGTATTTTGGGTGCCTGGTAACCATGATGAGATTGAACAGCTTAATTTAATAAGTGGTGGGCAAATACAACACGCTAAACATATAGTGGCACAAGGGATTGAACTGATATTGATTAATTCTAAAGGTAATACGCCTGCAGGGTGGGTCAGTGCCACGCATTTAGATGAAATTATGGCTTGCTTAGTTGATTCAAATAATCGTCACATTGCATTTTGTCATCACAACCCATTGCCAATTGATGGCTACCTAGATAAACATATGTTAGAAAATGGGCCGCAACTATTAAATTTATTAGTTAATAATGGTCGCGTTGATGCGCTGTTTCATGGGCATGTCCATAATGACTATCAACAGCAGTTTAGAGGGCTCAATGTTTACGCTACCCCAGCCAGCTGCGTGCAATTTAGTAAACACAGTGCGACTTGGCAGCAAGAAAATAAAGGGGCAGCTTATCGCATGCTGTATTTAAATGCTGAGCAACAACAGCTGCATATACACTCGGACGTGGTATGGTTAAACGAGTAATTTATATTCACGGTTTTAATAGCTCTGAAAAATCATATAAAGCTGTGCGCTTTGGTGAGCTTATGGCACACTATGATGTTGATTATTGTGTGCCGCGTTTAAATCATGAGCCTGTAGAGGCTATTATAGCGCTTGAACAACTATTAACACCGAATACCGTATTATTGGGCAGCTCGCTAGGTGGTTTTTTTGCCACGTATTTATCGCAGCGTTATCAAATTCCTGCGGTGGTAATTAATCCTGCCGTTGCCCCATATACATTATTAGAGCCTATACTTGGGCCTAATTATAATCCGTATCAAGATTATAATTACCAATTACAATCTCGTCATATAGATGCGTTAAAAGCATTAACGGTGACAGAGTTAAAACACCCTGAGCTGTTGTATTTATTACAGCAAACAGGGGATGAAGTGTTAAATTTTCAGCACGCAATAAAGTATTACTCACAATGTAAACAGTTAATTGAATTTGGCGGCGATCATAGCTTTAATGGCTTTGAGAGAGCTTTTTCAAGCATTGTCGATTTTCTTAAAATCAGATATTAGCGTATATAAAGATAAAAACTATGACTCAACAAAATTATAACGCCGAAGCCATTGAAGTACTTAATGGATTAGAGCCGGTAAAACGCCGCCCTGGCATGTATACAGATACCACAAGGCCAAACCATTTAGGCCAAGAGGTTATTGATAACAGTGTTGATGAAGCAATGGCTGGGCACGCAACACGTATTGATGTCATTTTACATGAAGATAATTCGCTTGAGGTGAGTGACGATGGCCGAGGTATGCCAATTGACATTCACCCAGAAGAAGGTATTCCAGGAGTTGAGTTAATATTTACTAAGCTGCATGCCGGCGGTAAGTTTTCAAACAAAAACTATCAATTCTCTGGTGGCTTGCATGGCGTAGGTATCTCGGTTGTTAATGCGCTATCTACCCGCGTGGAAGTAACGGTTCGCCGTGATGCGCAGCAATTTAGAATGGCTTTTGAGCATGGCGATAAAGTTGAAGATTTAAATGTTATTGGCTCTGTGGGTAAACGCAACACTGGTACTACGGTACGTTTTTGGCCAGATACCAGCTATTTTGACTCTGCTAATTTTTCTTTGACTAAGCTTAATCACTTATTAAAAGCTAAAGCGGTTTTATGTCCAGGTTTGCGTATTAAGTTTGTAAATAAACAAACGAAAGAAACCCAAGAGTGGTTTTATGAAACAGGCTTAAAAGATTACTTAATTGAAGCCGTTAAAGGTTACGAAATACTACCTAAAGACCCATTTGTGGGTGAGTTTTCAAGTTCTATTGAAGGCGCTGATTGGGCGGTAGTATGGATGCCTGAAGGTGGTGAGTCGATAGCCGAAAGTTATGTAAACTTAATTCCTACCGCGCAAGGGGGCACCCATGTAAATGGTCTGCGCCAAGGGCTTTTAGAGGCGATGCGTGAATTTTGTGAGTTTAGAAATTTATTACCACGTGGCGTAAAGCTCACCCCAGATGATATTTGGGAACGTTGTAGTTATGTGTTGTCGGTTAAAATGCAAGACCCACAATTTGCAGGGCAAACCAAAGAAAAACTCTCATCACGTTCATGTGCTGCGTTTGTATCGGGTGTAGTAAAAGATGCCTTTAGCTTATGGCTAAATGAGCATACTGACACCGCAGAGCTACTTTCTGAACTATGTATTTCAAATGCACAGCGTCGCTTACGTGCGGCTAAAAAAGTAGTACGTAAGCGAGTTACATCAGGCCCAGCATTACCAGGCAAACTGACCGATTGTAGTGCTGCTGATAATGACCGCACAGAATTGTTTTTAGTAGAGGGTGACTCAGCAGGGGGCTCAGCTAAACAAGCGCGAGATCGTGAATTCCAAGCAATTATGCCGTTAAGAGGTAAAATTTTAAATACTTGGGAGGTTGAGTCAGGGCAAATTTTGGCCTCTCAAGAAGTGCACGATATTTCAGTTGCGCTAGGTATAGACCCAGACTCAGCCGATATGTCGGGACTACGTTATAATAAAATTTGTATATTAGCGGATGCTGACTCCGATGGACTGCATATTGCCACCTTACTGTGTGCCTTATTTGTTCGCCATTTCCCACAATTAGTTAAAACCGGCCATGTGTATGTTGCTATGCCACCGTTATTTAGAATTGATATTGGTAAAGATGTTTACTACGCGCTGGATGAAGATGAAAAAACCGGTATCTTAGCGCGCATAGAAGCAGAAAAAAAACGTGGCAAAGTAAACGTACAACGCTTTAAAGGTTTGGGCGAAATGAACCCGCTACAATTGCGTGAAACAACCATGGACCCTAATACTCGTCGTTTAGTACAGCTTACTCTTGATGAAGAGCAGCAAACAATGGAAATGATGGATATGCTACTCGCTAAAAAGCGCTCATCAGATCGCCGTCAATGGCTAGAGGATCATGGTAACAAGGCACAAGTTTAATAAGCCTTTGGGCTTTAAAACAGGAGAGGCAAATGAATAAATTATTTAGCACACTGTTGTTACTGGGCTTAATATCATCGCCAGTGATGGCGAAAAATATACTCGACAAGCTGACCGCTGCACCGGGTTTTGAAATCAGCTTATTTGCAGATGATGTTGAAAATGCACGGCAAATTGCAGTATCAAGCCGAGGTATTGTGTATGCAGGGTCTCGTAAAGCGGGCAATGTGTATGCACTGATTGACCATAACAGCGATGGCGTGGCAGATAAAAAAATAGTGATTGCAGAGGGATTAAATATGCCCTCGGGTTTAGCAATTAAAGGGGGTGACTTATATGTTGGTGAAGTGCACCGTATTATCCGTTTTAAAAATATCGATAAACACCTCAAAAACCCTGAGTATGAAGTGTTTTATAGCGATTTACCGTCAGAGCGTCACCATGGTTGGAAGTTTTTGCGCTTTGCACCAAATGGCGAGCTGATAATTCCCGTGGGCGTACCGTGTAATATTTGTGAGGAAGATGCTCGCTTTGGCCGTATTTTTTCGTTAAATACCGATACCAAAGAAATAACGACTTTAGCCAAAGGTGTACGTAATACGGTGGGTTTTGACTTTCATCCTAGTACGCAAATGCTATGGTTTAGCGATAACGGCCGCGACATGATGGGGGATGATATTCCACCCGATGAGCTAAACCGCATTACTAAGGAAGAAGAGCACTTTGGTTTTCCATACGTGCATGGTGGCGTTATTGTTGATCCTGAGTTTGGTGAAGGAAAAAATATTGCTGATTACACTCAACCTGCATTGGCATTGGGGGCGCATGTTGCGCCATTAGGTATTCATTTTTATACCGGCAAACAGTTCCCAGATAGCTACAAACAACAGTTATTTGTTGCTGAGCATGGTTCATGGAATCGCTCTAAAAAGGTTGGTTATAAAGTGGCTGTGGCAACCATAGAAAATGCCAAAGTAACTAAATATACGCCACTGATCACCGGCTTTATGCAAGACGAAACGACATTTGGACGCCCTGTTGCATTTGCACAATTAAATGATGGCAGTCTATTGGTAAGCGATGATTACGCTAACGTAATTTACCGCGTAAGCTATAAGAAAAACTAGGTAAGCTTTAATGAGTGATACAGATACCTTGCTAATGCAAGGAATTGAACAGCAAACAATGGGGCGTTTTACCGAAGACGCCTATTTAAATTATTCAATGTACGTGATCATGGATCGTGCCTTACCGCACGTTGGTGACGGTTTAAAACCCGTTCAGCGTCGTATTATTTATGCGATGAGTGAACTGGGGTTATCGGCAAGTGCTAAATACAAAAAATCAGCCCGTACCGTGGGTGATGTATTAGGTAAATACCATCCTCACGGTGATAGTGCCTGTTATGAAGCCATGGTACTTATGGCGCAGCCGTTTTCTTATCGCTACCCGTTAGTTGATGGTCAAGGTAACTGGGGTGCAGCTGACGATCCTAAGTCGTTTGCGGCAATGCGTTATACCGAAGCGCGTTTATCTAAATTCTCTGAAGTATTACTTAAAGAGTTAGGCCAAGGGACTGTTGATTGGACGCCAAACTTCGACGGCACCATGGATGAACCATTAGTATTGCCATCGCGCTTACCGCATATATTACTTAATGGTGTCACCGGTATTGCGGTAGGTATGGCAACCGATATACCGCCGCATAATGTGCGTGAAGTAGCCAGTGCCTGTTGTTTATTACTTGATAAACCAAAAACAGAACTCGAAGAGTTATTGGATTTAGTGCATGCGCCTGATTATCCAACTGATGCTGAAATAATTACTCCAAAAGCTGATATTCACAAAATTTATAAAACCGGTCGTGGCTCAATTAAAATGCGCGCTGTGTATTGTGAAGAGCAGGGCGATATAGTTATTACTGCGTTACCGCATCAATGTTCGGGTGCAAAAGTACTTGAGCAAATTGCAGCGCAAATGAATGCTAAAAAGTTGCCGATGGTGGCCGATTTACGTGATGAATCTGATCATGAAAACCCGACCCGTATTGTGATTGTGCCGCGTTCAAATCGAATTAAAGCTGAGCCATTAATGGCGCACTTATTTGCCACCACCGATCTTGAAAAAAATTACCGCGTAAATTTAAATATGCTCGGCTTAGATGGTCGTCCACAGGTTAAAGATTTACGTAGTATTTTAACAGAGTGGTTAACCTTTAGACGCGAAACGGTACGTCGTCGCTTGCAATATCGACTTGATAAAGTACTGGCTCGATTACATATTTTAGAAGGTTTACTGGCTGCCTTTTTAAATATTGATGAAGTTATAGAAATCATCCGCTCTGAAGATAAGCCTAAACCAATATTGATGGAGCGCTTTGATTTAACCGATATTCAAGCAGAAGCCATTTTAGAATTAAAACTTCGCCATTTGGCAAAACTTGAAGAGTTTAAAATTCGTGGTGAGCAAGACGAATTGGCAAAAGAGCGTGACAAATTAGAGCAAACATTAGGCTCAGACCGTCGCATGTCGACCTTATTGAAAAAAGAAATTCAAGAAGCTGCAGAAATGTATGGTGATGATCGCCGCTCGCCTGTGATTGAGCGTGTAGAAGCCAAAGCACTGAGCGAAAAAGATTTAATACCATCAGAGTCAGTCACCGTGGTGCTATCAGATAAAGGCTGGGCACGGGTTGGTAAGGGGCATGACTTAGATGTGGAAGGATTAAATTACAGAGCTGGTGATGGTTATAGAGCATCAGCGAGAGGTAAAAGTAATCAACCAGCGGTATTTTTAGATTCAGCAGGGCGTGCATTTGCCACTGATGCTCATAGTCTTCCTTCAGCGCGAAGCCAAGGCGAGCCAATGACAGGGCGCTTTAATCTAACCTCAGGCGCCAGCTTTGAGCACGTAGTAATGGGTGAGGACGCTCAAGTGTTGTTAATGGCCTCCGACGCCGGTTATGGTTTTATTACTGACTTTAAAGATTTAGTGAGCAAAAACAAAAACGGTAAAGCGTTAGTGAGTGTGCCAAAAGGTGGTATCTTACTTTCGCCAATTCGCGTTAACGACGTGGCTACTGACTACTGTATGGCGATTTCTAACGAAGGTCGGATGTTGTTATTCCCACTGCGTGACCTACCTAAGCTAGGTAAAGGTAAGGGTAATAAAATTATTTCTATTCCGGGTGCGAAAGTACAAGCCCGCGAAGAGTTTGTAAAAGTATTAGCTGTTGTGCCGCAAGGCAGCAGTGTAACGCTGCATGCAGGTAAGCGTAAGCTGACCCTTAAACCAAGCGACCTTGAGCATTACCATGGCGAGCGAGGCCGCAGAGGGAATAAGTTACCTCGTGGTTTACAGCGCGTAGATGAAGCTGTGGTAGAGTTAACACCGCAACAAGTTGATGAGCCAAGCTCAGACGCAGAGCCAAGTTAATCTTGAGATCAAATTAGATAAAATTAGAAAACGGCTTACTCAGGTAAGCCGTTTTTTTATGACTGTTTTATTTCAGCGCACGCTTGTGCGCTATTTTCTCGTCTGCGTAACAAAATAACGTTATAATAAAATAATACATGATTGTGGTTATATTGGAGAGGCGCACTTGCTAGCTGTTATACGTATTTTAATAATGCTGTTGTTTATATTATTAAGTTGTTTTTTTGGTTTGTTGTTATCAATATTTAGACCATTTCATCCTAATAATGTGCATGTTATTGCAAGTTGGTTTGGCTCAATGGCTAAAATGCTTGGGGTTAAATTAGAACTAAAATATCATCCCGATGCGCTTAAGGTGGGGCCCGCTGTGTATGTAGCGAATCACCAAAATAGCTATGATTTATTTACTATTCCAGCTATGGTGCCAAAAAATTGTGTGAGTGTTGGCAAAAAAAGCCTGAAGTGGATCCCATTTTTTGGTCAGCTTTATTGGTTATCGGGTAATATTTTAATCGACAGAGCAAATCGCTCAAAAGCGGCAGGCACTATTTCTAAAGCAGCGGCTAAAATAAAACAAAAAGGCTTGTCGGTGTGGATGTTCCCTGAGGGGACGCGTAGTTATGGTCGTGGTTTACTCCCTTTTAAAACCGGTGCTTTTCATACAGCAATGAGTGCAGAGGTACCTGTTGTGCCAGTATGTATGAACACAACCGATAAAACCATTAAACTAAATCGCTGGGATAATGGTACAATTTACATTGAAATGTTAGCCCCCATAGCACTTGATAACAGTATCAGTGCCCGTGAACATGCTAAAAGTGTGCACAGCATTATGGCTGCTAAAATAACAGAATTAGATGCTCAAGTGAGAGAGAAATAATGGAAAACTGGCGTGAAATAAGTGAAGACATCGTAACTTCATTACTTGAAGATGGTTCCGATCCGGAAATCCTTTATGAAGTAGAGCACCACTTTGTATGTGAAGATTTTACTAAGTTAGAACAAGCTGCACTTGCTGCGTTTAAACTAGGTTACGATGTAGAAGAGCCAGCAGAACTTGAGCTTGAAGACGGCGAAAAGATTTGGAGTTTTGACATTGTTGTTGAAGCCGAATTAGATGTTGACGTTATAATGGAAGACGTTGATAAGCTTGCACAGCTTGCGGTTGAATGCGACGTAGAATACGACGGTTGGGGCACTTACTTTCAAGAGTAAGGGTTACCAATGCAAAAGGCGAACAATTATGTTCGCCTTTTTTGTGTCTTATTGGATCTGTATTGTAATTACAGCCACTTTTTATTTTTAAAGTAAATACCAATCCCACCAGTCAAAACAACCAAAAACACCACAAATGCGGTAAATGCATAGGGACTATCTGTGCCAGGTATACCGCCAACATTGACCCCCAATAACCCAGTTAAAAATCCCAGTGGTAAAAATAAAGCAGCCACCACAGACATCACATACATACGCTGATTTAATTGCTCAGACACTTGGTTAGTAATGGTTTGCTGAATAACGAGTGCACGTTCTATTGAACTATCGAGCTCTTCTAAATAGCGAATAAGTAAATTGGTGGTTTCATTTAGCTTGGCTTTATCATCGTCAAACAGCCATGGGTAATGATTATTAACCATGTTGCTGAGCGCTTCTTTTTGCGGTTTTAAGTAACGTTTTAGCGCGATTGTTTGGCGGCGAAGTTGCGACAAGCCTTGGTTATCAAACTTTTTACTAGGCTCATCAATTTCTTCTTCAAAATCATCTAAGCTTTCATCTAGTTCATCTATTACCGTTTGCATACGTGAAGTGAGCTTTTGCGCTAAGCTACACACTAGTTCAGAAATACTGCTTGGCCCCTCATTATTATTTAACGAGGTTAGAATATCTTGCACTGATAATAATCGGCGCTTACGGGTAGTGATCACCACGTCTTTATTAATAAATAGGCGAATAGACACCATGTCTTCAGGGCTTTGCGCTGGGTTTAAATTGATTCCACGTAAAAACAGCATATGGCCATTCATTGTAGGAGTAATGCGAGGACGTGTTTCATCTGCGGTGAGTGATTCAAGTTCGTAGTCGTTTAATTGGCCGCAGTTTTTTAACCAATCAACGGCTTCTTTTTGACTGTAATCCATATGCACCCACAGCTTTCCATCAGTAGGTTGCCATTGGTGTAACTGTTTACTGTTTTCTATTGGGCGAGCCCCGCCTTGTTCATCAAGAATAAGCGCATGAAGTAAGCCATTGATCATAATAATTTCTCATAGATAGTATATTTTTAATACAGTTGACTGTAATGTATTTAACTTAGCTTTACTTTGTAGAGTTAATCAACAAAAAATTGTTTTTTAGCCTATGGTTAAGTGCATACGTTAGGGGTGCATTGTTAAACGAGTTAACTTAAAAGGTCAATCAAATCGGCTTATCGAGTAGATGAATTTATTTTGTTGGTGTTTTGTTGGCTGTAGCGTATAAAACACTTTTTTTACTAAGGGCACATTTATGACGACAAAAATAACAGTTGGTTGGCGTGAGTGGTTAAGTTTACCCGAGCTAGGCATCGAGCAAATTAAAGCAAAAATAGACACTGGTGCGCGTACTTCCTGTATTCATGCAATTAATATTGAAGAATACGAAGTCGATGGCGAAAAATGGGTTAAATTTACAGCCCAACCATTGCAAGAAGACGAGCAAACGCAAATTACCTGCAATGCCAAAGTTAAAAAGATGAAGTACGTTACCAGCTCTAGTGGCCAAAAAGAATTGCGTTACTTTATTGAAACTACATTACATGCCGGCGAATTTAGTTGGCCAATAGAAATTACATTAACAAGTCGTGCGTCTATGAAGTTTAGAATGTTGTTAGGGCGCACAGCAATGGAAAATCGCATAGTCGTTGATCCGGCTTTATCACATTTATTATAAGAATTCGTTGAGTAGCAAACATAATTATATCTGCTTGCTCAACATCATTTAGTTAAGGCTTTAATGATGAAAATTGGTATTTTATCTCGTAACAAAAAATTATATTCAACGCGTCGCCTAATCGAAGCTGCTGAGGCGCGTGGACATGAAGTGAAAGTAATTGATGCGTTACGCTCTTACATGAACATAAACTCAGAGCAACCTGAAATTCATTATCGTGGTGAAAACCTAAAAGATTTCGACGCTATCGTGCCACGTATTGGTGCATCGGTTACATTTTATGGTTGTGCTGTATTACGCCAATTTGAAATGATGGGGGTGTTCCCTGTTAATGAATCAGTAGCTATTTCTCGCTCTCGCGATAAATTACGTTCTTTGCAGTTACTATCGCGTAAAGGTGTGGGTATGCCGGTTACAGGCTTTGCCAGCAAGCCCGATGACGTAAAAGATTTATTAGAAATGGTAGGCGGCGCACCGGTCGTTATTAAGTTACTTGAGGGTACTCAAGGTATTGGTGTGGTATTGGCTGAAACACGTAAAGCAGCTGAAAGTGTTATTGAAGCATTCATGGGTTTAAAAGCCAATATCATGGTGCAAGAGTACATTAAAGAAGCCGGTGGTGCAGACATTCGTTGCTTTGTATTGGGCGATAAAGTGATTGCTGCGATGAAACGCCAAGCACAAGAGGGCGAGTTCCGCTCTAATCTTCATCGTGGTGGTAGCGCTACACTGGTACGTATTACCCCAGAAGAACGTAAAACAGCGGTTGCTGCAGCAAAAGCAATGGGTTTAAACGTTGCTGGCGTTGATTTACTCCGTTCATCTCGCGGCCCTTTGGTTATGGAAGTAAATTCATCGCCAGGTCTAGAAGGGATTGAAGTGGCAACTGGTAAAGATATTGCGGGTATGGTGATTGACTTTATTGAAAAAACGGCCTCAGTGAAAGGAACAGCAACTCGTGGCAAAGGTTAAAATTAACCGACCTTTCACCCTATTAGGTGAAAGCATTGGTGTAGGTGAACGTAAAACACTCGCACTAGAAGCTGCAAAGCTTTATACCCATTCACCGCTTAATATTCCTATTGAAGTGGTTAACGGTGTAATGGAAGGCCCTGTATTGATGGTCTGTGCGGCAATACATGGCGATGAGCTTAATGGGGTTGAGGTTGTGCGCCAGTTACTGGCTAAGATCGATCCTAACCAGTTGCGTGGCACATTAATAGCGGTGCCGATTGTGAATGTATTTGGTTTTATTCATAAATCTCGTTACTTGCCCGATCGCCGTGATATGAATCGAAGTTTTCCTGGCTCTGAACGTGGTTCGTTAGCAGGTCGTATGGCGTATATGTTTTTTAACCAAGTCGCTGTGCATTGTACGCATATTATAGATTTGCATACGGGTGCGATTCATCGTACTAACTTACCGCAAATACGCGCTAATTTAGCCGATGAAGCTACAGCGCAAATGGCTAAGGCTTTTGGCACACCTGCGGTTATTGATGCGTCGTTACGCAATGGCTCATTGCGCAGTGAAGCGGCTAATTTGGGTATACCCGTTATTACCTACGAAGCAGGTGAAGCGTTGCGCTTTGACCCGATTGCGATTGCAGCGGGTGTACAAGGGGTTGATTATGTTATGCGTCATTTAAAAATGATGCGTGGTAAGCGCCCTAAAAAACTACCTGAGCCGGTTATTGCAGGTTCAACAAGTTGGGTACGAGCTGAGGTTGACGGTATAGTAAGAGCGCAAGTATCGTTAGGTGAACGTGTCACTAAAGGGCAAATACTGGCATACATAAGTAGTCCGCTTGGCGATTCTGAGCTTGAATTGCTTGCTCCACGTAGTGGCATTATTATTGGTCAGCAAACCATGCCTTTAGTAAATGAAGGCGATGCTGTGTTTCATATTGCTTACTTTGCTCACTCAAATAGTTTGGTAGAGCAACAGCTTGAAAGCTTTATTGGTGAAATAAGTGATTTAGATGATGAACTGAAAACAGCTGAGCTAAATAATTAACTTCACCCGTAAGAATTAAAAAAGCCGCTTAAGTTTATTAGCTGAAGCGGCTTTTTTATATTGTTATTTAATTACGTGGCTTTGGGCCAATAATTCGTTTAATTTTAGGCGCTTTTGTTGGTTTTGGCTCTGTATTGAGTACTAACACGGGACGGGTAACAAATAGATTATTAGGGTAAATCACTCTATGTCCATCAACGTGTTCGAGTAATACATTCATCAGCCCCATTTCAATAATGCGCCCTTCAATGGCATTGGCCCCATCCACGATTCTAACCCAATAGCCTACACGGCAGTCATTTTGTATAAACATGAGTAAAAAAGCAGTTAAGTTGCTCAATAATGACCAAGCCGCAAACAGCGCAACGCCTAACATGGCAAATAAGGAAGAGCCTAATACTAATAAACCACGCAGCTCTATTCCCCAAAAAACTAAAACTAAACACAACATAACAAAGGCGAGTATTATTTTTAATAGTAACTCTGCTCGGTATTTTCTGTGTAAATCGATTTTACCTCTAATGGCTTTTTCGAGTAATTTTTTAGTGAGCTTTAACAATAACGGAAAGCTCAACAGTGCAATCACGGTTACGATTAGCTTATATTGTGTGCTCACAAGCTCTAAAAGAGAGATTAATTCCAAAACGTATTCTCACAATAATGATAGGCGCAAAGTGTAACGTGTTAGCTTTGTGCGCAGTAGTGATTTAAAAAGAATTTTTAACGCTCAGTAGCCACTGTACAGAGTCAACATCGTTATATTTATTTAGTGGCGCGGCAATATCAAGGTGTATCATAGTACCCGCGTTGGCGCGACTTGGCGCAAGGCGTAAACCGAGTCCAACATTTTTAAGTACAGGTGTGTTTTCAATTTGATACAGGGTATTCGAGTCATTGTTATACCATGCGCGACCTACATCTAGAAAGGCTGCGCCTCCCACTTTAAACAGTTGTAGTAAGTCATACTCCCAATAGTAGCGCTTTTCTAAGCTGACTAAAAAACTCCGATCGCCATGTTGAAACTCAATAGGGTAACCGCGTAAACCGGTTTCGCCCCCGAGAGTGAGCTGCTTATCGTTGGTGAGGTTTTTTGCGTATTGTAGCCTGGCTTTTACATACCAAGACTGATCAATACTGGTATTTAAATAATATTGAATTTGGCTGGTGGTGATTAAGTTTTCAAGCTGTTTTTGTTCTTTATTCCAATAACCTTGAATATCTGCGTGAAAGCGCCATAGCGTATTATCACCACTAAAATGTGCTTTGTTAAAGTTAAACGAGTAAATAGCGCGGCTATCGTCGTTACTAATTGATTCATCAGAATAACCCAGCGTAGCTTTTATATTCCAACCTAAATTTAAATCCTCGGTACGGTAAATACTGTCAAAGTTACGCACTTTTATAAAGTTATCTTCAAACCAGTGGCCGCTTACATAAGGATAACTAAGCTGCCTATTTTCAGCTAGCGGCACAGTGGTTTCATCGATGCTTTTAAATGTTTGTTGCTCATCGATATAACCTAGGCTCAAGCGCTGTGTCCAGTTTTGGCTAAGGGCTTTAGAGTGACCAAAAAATACCTGATTTAGATCGGTGGTCTGTTCAAACTCACTAAATTTATCGCCCCTAAGATACAGGGCCTCTTCTCGCTGGGTAGAGTAACTCAGGGCACCATAACTATAGGGTGTATCAATGGCGTAAAATGGGTAAGTAAGCTCAACTAAGTGACTTTTACCGTCACTGTTATCGGCATACTCTATACGACCTCTGTAGCGTGTTGATAGGATATTTGGATCATCGTAAACAAATAAATAGCCATTACGATCACTGTCGGTTTTGCGAGCAAACGATAATCGTTTGCCCCAACCAAATAAGTTAGACTCGCGAAAGCCGATACTTGATTTATTTTCGCCACCACTGCGGCTAAAGCTAAGCTCGGGTAGCAAAGTCCACAAATCGCGAGTCACCACGGTTACATCAACATCGCCATCGCAGTTTTCGTTGGCAACAATTTGTGCGTCATATAAATAGTTTTGTTTACGCAGTAGCCGCTCTGATTCAGCCAAGGTTTTTTGATTAAAAGTATCACCCGCTTTAAACAATAAAATGCTTTTAATAACCTCAGGCTCAGTTTGTATATGTGCACGATTAGCAAAGCGAAACAGTGCGTTGTTTTCAGCTTCGAGTTCGGTATTAAAAACATTAAGTTGTTTAAGATTAATTGAGGCAATTTTAGCGTTACTATTTGTTGTAAGCGATGGAGGTTGAGACTCGATTTGTCGACGCAAGTTAATTTCAGAAGTTTTCAATGAATCGTCATTTTGGCAGCTTTGGGCTAGTGGCGTTTCTTGCGCGCAAACGCTGAGCATAAACATACTCAAAATAGAAAAGCTAAAACAACTACGTGCAATCCATTTTCTATTTAGCATTGACCCTCTTTAGCGCTATTTTGCAAAATAAAACACTTACTCTTAGCTTACATCATTGTTATTAATATGTAAGTAAAAGTGCCAATTTAGTTTATTTTTTATAGCAATTATAAGGTATTAGCGATAAATAGACGTGGCCTTAGCTTAAATAAAATGTTAACGCTGCCAATAGGTTGTCGGCATCTTGACCTTCGCCGTTAATCCACACACTTTGACTGTAATGCTCAAAATTTAAATTAAAAGTGTGGTTAGCATAGTTAAAACGCAGTTGGTGACGATCAGCCCCAGCTGCAAATTCACTAATGCTAATTTCATCGCTGTGCAAAAAAAACGTTCCCCATAACTCAAAGTCTTCATCGTGCGGCAACTCTGTTGGTTTAACAATAATGCATTGATGTATGTGATCGTATTCAAGTTCGGTCATAAGGGGCTTATTGCGTTGCTAGATAATGTCGAATTGCGGTTAAAAACTCACCGCCATATTTGTTTAATTTAGTAAAACCAACCCCCGACACTTTTAAAAATTCACTGTCGTTGGTAGGCATAAGCTGCGCCATTTCGGCCAGCGTTTTATCGTTAAATACTACATAAGGGGGTACGTCATCGGCATCGGCTAATTCTTTACGTAATGCACGTAGGCGAGCAAATAACTTTTTATCGTAATTAAACTGCGCTAATTTATCCTGATAAACGTGCTTAGCTTGTAGGCGTGGTTCAGCCAGTTGTAGCGCATACTCACTCTTTAAAATAGCGCGTGCAGCTTCGGTAAGCCGTAGTGATGCGCCTTGGGTTATATCTTGGCTTAGTAGCCCTTGGTGAATAAGTTGGCGTAAAATACTGAGCCAAAACTCACTGCTTTTATCTTTACCTATGCCATAGGTGCTGAGTTCATGATGGTTGTTATCACGAATGCGGCTGGTATTTGCGCCGCGTAATAACTCTACAATGTAACCTAAACCAAATCGTTGCTGTGCCCGATACACACACGAAAGAGCTTGTTGGGCCACCAGTGTGCCATCAAAGCTTTTTGGTGGATTTAAGCAAATATCGCAGTTACCGCACGGCTCTCGTTGGTATTCACTAAAGTAGTTTAATAATATTTGACGTCTGCAAGTCTGCGCTTCGGCAAAACTGGCCATGGCATTAAAACGCTGCTCTTCTACACGACGGCGTTGTTCATCGTCAATATCTTCAAAAAAGCGTCTAACCCGACCTATATCAGCGGGGTCAAAATACATAATGGCTTCTGCAGCGAGTCCATCACGTCCAGCGCGACCGGTTTCCTGATAATACGCTTCAATACTTTTTGGAATGTCGTAATGTAATACAAAACGTACGTTAGGCTTGTTAATTCCCATACCAAAGGCAACGGTGGCAACCACAATTTGAATATCGTCGCGGGCAAACCCGGTTTGCACAAATTGACGCTGTTCGTTACTCATTCCCGCATGATAAGCAGCCGCATTAAGGCCTGCATCGGCAAGCTTTTCAGCAATATCATCAACCCGCTTTCGACTGGTGCAATAAATAATGCCACTTTGATTTTTTTGCTCTTTCAAATAGCGCAGTAATTGCACCATAGGTTTAAATTTCTCTTCTATGGTGTAACGAATATTAGGGCGGTCAAAGCTGCCGGTATGAATATAAGGCTGCTGTAGCTTGAGTTGCTCAACAATATCAAAGCGGGTGGCTTTATCAGCGGTGGCAGTGAGTGCCATCATAGGTACATGTGTAAAGCGTTGCTTTAATTCATTTAACCTAAAATAGTGAGGTCTAAAGTCATGTCCCCAATGAGAAACACAGTGTGCTTCATCAATAGCAAACAAACTGACATTTAAATGCGATAAGCGCTCTAAAAATTCTCTTTGTAGTACTTTCTCTGGGGCAACATAAAGTAATTTTATTAGCCCCTGATGCAACTGCTGATAGACTAACTGCTGTTCTTCACGGGCTAAGCTGTTATTTATATAAGCGGCTTTTACGCCTAGAGCTTGCAACTGAGTTACTTGATCTTGCATTAAAGAAATGAGCGGAGAGATAACAATGGTTACCCCCTCTAATACTAGTGCGGGTATTTGGTAACACACCGATTTACCACCACCGGTAGGCAATAATACTAACGAGTCTTGGCCGTTAATCGCAGCATCGATTACTGCACTTTGACCGTCGCGAAATTCGCTGTAACCAAACACTTGTTTGAGTACAGTTTCAGGTTTACGCACCAGCGTATTTGGAGAGGGAGTTAGTGTATTCATCGGCGCTATTTTAGTGGTTTTTTATCAGGATGTCTTTAGCTTTCATTATTTGGTGTAAACATCGGTAATGATAATCGAGGAGGTTACAACAGCTTTAAGTTGTGCTTTACTCATCGTACCACCTTTAAACATAGAGAATAATAATGAATAAAGAAATGTTGATTGAACAAGTTGGGGCGTTGTTTGTTAATAATATGCCTTTTAACCAATTTTTAAAAATAGCGGTGGAGTCACTTAGTACTGAACAAGCTAAAATCTCCTTTCCTTGGCAAGATGTATTAATAGGCAACCCCGCGCAAAAAATTCTCCATGGCGGAGTTATTTCGGCGGTACTTGATAATGTCGGTGGAATGCTTGCTGCTGCCAGTGTAATCGGAAAACTAGACGATGCAGATTTACCCAGTGTACATAAAAGGCTAGCCACACTGGGGACTATAGATTTACGCACCGACTATTTACGTCCAGGCAAAGGCGAGGTTTTTATTGCTAGCGCTAAGCTGATTCGCTCAGGAAATAAAGTATGTGTGTGCCGAATGGAGTTACACAATGAGCAGTCAGTACAAATTGCTTTTGGAACGGGCACGTATTTAGTTGGCTAAAAAGTGAGAGGGGGGTAAACTGACGGCCTTTTAAATCACCAAGTGGTTACTATGTCGATTGATACCGAGCAGCGAAAGGGCGCTATTTTTGCCTGCCTCGCTTTTTTTATGTGGGGCCTCGCACCCATTTATTTTAAGATGATCCAACATGTGTCAGCATTTGAAATTTTAATGCACCGTGTTATTTGGTCAGTGGTGTTTCTTATTGTGGTGGTGAGTGTGCTCAGCTACTGGGATAAAATTAAACGCATTTTAATCCAACCTAAACTTATTTTGATGTTAGTTGTTACCTCGACCTTACTAGGGTTTAACTGGGGATTGTTTATTTGGGCCATCAATAACAATCACATGTTGGATGCCAGCCTAGGTTACTACATTAATCCTCTATTGAATGTGTTGCTTGGTATGGTGTTTTTAAACGAGCGATTACGTAAGTTGCAAGGTGCTGCTGTTGCTTTAGCTTTTACAGGCGTGTTGTTACAGCTAATTAGTTTTGGCTCATTCCCCGTGGTAGCGTTTTCATTAGCAACATCTTTCGCACTATATGGCCTATTACGTAAAAAGCTACAAGTTGATGCTCTGCCTGGGATTTTAATTGAGGCATTAATATTGTTACCCGTGGCGCTTACCTATTGGTGGCTAATGGTACCGACTGAAACGTCAAATTTACCAGGGAATGATTGGCTAACCAATGTATTATTGGTGAGCGCGGGCATAGTAACTACGCTGCCACTGCTGTGTTTTACCGGCGCGGCTAAGCGTTTGCAATATACAACGTTAGGGTTTTTTCAGTATATAGGGCCTAGCCTAATGTTTATTTTAGCGGTGGTATTTTATGGTGAGGTGTTTGATGCTGAGCGCGTAATTACCTTTGCGTGTATTTGGAGTGCATTGGCTATTTTTAGTTGGGACTCATACCATCAATCGCGAAAACGCAGAAAAGCGGCCATTGTAGCCTCTGGTGTGGTTTAAAAACTAAACCACTTTATTACGACCCGACTCTTTGGCTTTGTAGAGCTTTAAGTCGGCTTGTTTTAATAGTTCGTCAATTTGATAGGTTTCACTGTGGCTGAAGCCTATCGATAACGTAAACTTGATGTTTGCTTGACTGAATTCATGACTGTTAAGCTCAATAAAAAGCCTGAAGCTCTCTAGTCGTTTTAGCGCTTCCTGTTCGGTTAGCTCAGTAAAAAATACCGCAAATTCTTCTCCGCCTAAACGGGCAACCAATTGGTTTTCAAAATATTTATTAAAGCATATCGCAAGCCCTTTAAGCACTTCATCTCCGGCATCATGGCCATAGGTATCATTAATAGCTTTAAAATGGTCAATATCAAGCATAGCTAACATGGCTGGTGCTTTTGCTTTTTTAAACTGCTTTAATGACTTATTAGCCTCTTCAAAAAAGTAACGGCGATTAGGGAGTTTAGTTAAATAGTCAGTATTGGCTTGGCGCTTTATAGTTTCGATATGCTCTAGCATATCGACGTTTTGGCTTAACCGGCAGTAAAATTCTTCACTATTAAAAGGTTTATACAAGTAGTCATTTGCCCCATTTTTTAAAAATAAGGCAGACAAATTAGACGATGTAGCGCCTGAGATACCAATAATAGCTTTTTCGTCATTACTATAAATGCGCCTAATTTCATTACACAGCTCAATACCGCCCATATTAGGCATTTCTTTATCTATGATAATCACAGAGATGTCAGGGGTATTTTCAAGCTCTTTAAGTGCCTCTAGGCCATCGGCTGCTTGTAATATTTGGTATTTATGACGTGTTAATAAATTACAAATATATTGGCGTGTAGACGCTGAGTCATCAACAACCAGTACTTTAACTTGCTTATTGCGAGGTAGGCGATAAAGCTGCTTTTCTAAATATTCGTAAGCTTGTTTATTGCCTTTGATAATGTAATCAATAATAGGGTACTTTTCGACGGTGTCGCGAGTTTGATTATCGATATTGCCAGTCATAACAATGGTAGGGATATCTGCTGCAATCGTGCAGGGAACCGCTTCCCCTTTCGGGGCATCAGGCAATATAAAATCAACGACTGCGCAAAAATAAGCATGTTTACTTATTAGCTCTTTAGTCTCAGCCAGCGACTGGGCAATATCAACTTCATAGCCAATTTTTTGCGCGATATGCTTTTGCACTCGCGCAATAGTGGGGGTGTCTTCAACAATAAGTATTCTGTGCGTCACGTGGCAGCCTGTTTAAATTTTGCAAAAATGTTTGCTTATACAAGTTGTAACTGCTAAAACGCCAAAAAGCAACTATTGTAATGACTTATAGATTGTCTGCCTCAGAGTAATAATCTTGACTGATTGGTGTTGGCCCTGAAATTTTTGAGCGACCAAATAATGTATGAAATTTTGTTTTGCAGGTTGTTAACTTTAAGTATTTAACCCATGCTCGCTCTATGGGGTTGCTTGGCTCTACTATGCCACTAACCGCATTTAAAAATTGTTGCTGATGTTCGTTTTGTGGCTCAACTGCTTTGTTATACAAGCTTTTTAAAACAACACCGTGCTGTTCTAAAATACTTGCCTCTAACAGGGTAAAGTGTCCGCTGCGACTAAATCCGCGTGGAAAGTTTTGATCATCATAAAACTGACGTTGACTAACAAATGCTTGACGAAGTAGTGAAATATCATTGCTCATAGCTGTACCCTCATACCAATTATTAGCTGGAGTATGGTACATAATCGCTATTTTTTTAAACAAAAAATTTTTATCGTGAGGATAAAAAATTGGACATAGATTTATTAAAAACATTTGTTGAAGTGGTGCGTACTCGCCATTTTGGTAAAGCGGCAGAAAACCTATACATAACGCAGTCTGCAGTGAGTTTTCGAATTCGTCAATTAGAGCAGGGCTTAGGCGTAAATTTATTTATTCGCCAGCGCAATAATATTCAACTCACCGCCCCTGGTGAGCGCTTGTTGCCGCATGCTCAAATGATTATTACTGGAATGCAAAGGGCCAAAGTGGATGTTGCACTTGCAGATAATATGCATAAGCAAATCAGCTTGGCTGGGACTCCTAATATTTGGGATGCGTTTTTACAGTTTGGTATTACAAATATAGTATCGGCTATGCCCGGTGTATCTTTGGTGGCAGAGGTAAAAGCACAACAAGAGAGCACTCGATTACTATTAGAGCGCACCCTTGATCTAGCCATTTTATTTGATCCACCAAAAGTAGACGAACTCGTTGTTGAACGAATTTGTGAACTACCTATTATTCCGGTTAGTGGCTACGACACCGCAACAGGCGATAACTTTTTTGATAATCAATATGTTTATGTTGATTGGGGAACTACGTTTTCTCTTTGGCATGCCCGTCAATTTACCGGTAAAACGCCGCCTTATTTTAGAACCAGTACCGGACGTATAGCGCTTGATTTAATACTGCAATGTGGCGGTAGTGCGTTTATTCCACAGGTATTAGTTAAAGATCATTTAGAAAAAGGCGAACTTTTTCATGTAAAAGGGGTAGAAAATACGTCAAGAGATGTATTTGTTGCCTATCATAGAGATAACGAACAGAAAGAGTTAATAGAAACTCTGGTTAATTTGCTGTCGCAAATGACACCGAGTTTATTGAAACAAAGTAAGTAGTCGTTAAGCGGTATATTTTAGATGTTATTTTGATTTCAGATTTAATGCAGTTTTATTAACTTAAAAAGACAAAAATGTGTCCTTTGTAATATTTTTGTCATTTAGTGGTGACACACTGCTGCTGTTTTAAAAATTAGTCTATTGTGATTATCGAGGAAATAACATGAAATTTGCAAAATCGAGCTTATGCTTAGCCTTACTTAGTGGTTTATCTTTTAATGCGCTTGCAGAAGTAGACATTTACGGTAAAGCGAATGTAACTGTTCAATCATCTGACGATGGTGAAGGGTCGTTTACTGAAATTAAAAGTAATGCATCTCGTTTCGGACTTAAAGGGTCTGAAAAAATTTCAGACGGTTTAGAAGCTGTTTATAAGTTTGAATTTCAGGTTGATGTGTCGGATGCTGACTCAAAAGGCGATAAAGATAATATTTCAGCACGTAATCAATATGTAGGTTTTAAAGGTTCATTTGGTCAGGTAGTAATAGGCCGTAACGATACAGCGTTAAAGCAGGCGCAAGGTAAACTTGATTTATTTAATGACCTTGAAGGTGATATTAAAAACACTTTTAAAGGTGAAAACCGCTTAGGTAACTCAGTATCTTACGCTTCAAACTCATATGAAGGCTTTAAAGTATTAGCTTCATTTATTGCAGAAGATGATAAAGATGCCAAAAATGGTTACTCAGTGGCGTTAACTTATGGTGATGCTGGCCTTAAAAAGAGCGCTGTATATGCTGCTGTTGCTGCTGATAGTGAAGTAAATGGTTACGACGTAGTACGTGCAACAGTTCAAGGTAAAATTGAAGACTTTAGACTTGGTGCAATGTACCAAACACAAGAAAAAGTAGACGGTAGCGCTGAAGCTGACGGTTACTTAGTGAATGCAGCTTACCTAATGGGTAGCAACACTTTTAAAGTGCAATATCAAACAATGGATTTTGATGACAGCGATGATAAAAGTGCAGTATCGGTAGGTGTTGACCACAAGCTAAACAAAAATCTTAAGGTGTTTGGCTTTTACTCAAGTTTTGATATGGACAACAACGTTGACCAAGATTACCTAGGTTTAGGTATGGAATATAAGTTTTAACTAATACTTAGTTAAAACACTCCCTTTTAACCGCACTCAGCTGAGTGCGGTTTTTTTTGCTTTAAATTATTTACTTATCTGCGCATAATAGCCAAGCATTTGGAATGAGGTGAAACTCCTCAACTATACCCGTAACTGTAATCAGTTTTACTGTAAGTCAGATACAAGTGCCTTAAAACTTCATATAACGAGCGGGTTAACTCATTTTCTTTTTGGTACTTGTGGTACTGAGTGTGGGTTTTCCCTGCCTAGGATAATTTTTTGCACACTCAAACCGCTAAAAAAACTGCACTTCTAACCGTTAATAATGTCTCTTGGCGAGTGGGTAGCACCTTAATCCTTGAGCATATTAATTTGAGTATTGAGCGTGGCAAGTTTGTTGGCTTAATTGGTCCTAATGGTGCGGGAAAATCGAGTTTACTGCGGTGCTTGTATCGATTTAATCAGCCGTCAGCGGGAGAGGTTAAATTTAATAACACCGATATTTGGCAACTAAAAAGCGAAGACTACGCCAAGCAAGTTGCCGTTGTGCTACAAGAAACACCGTCGCAATTTAACCTCTCGTTATTCGATGTTGTGGCTCTAGGGCTTACGCCACATAAAACGCTATTCAGTTCGACCACCCAAGCAGATAAACAAAAAATAGCTCAGGCTATTAGCCATGTGGGGCTTGAATCTCATAGTACTCAATTATTTGATTCGCTATCTGGCGGTGAAAAGCAACGAGCCTTTATTGCCCGCGCTATTGTGCAGCAACCGCAACTTCTTATTATGGATGAACCAACTAGTCACCTTGATGTGAAATATCAAATTCAACTGATGGAGCTGGCTAAATCTTTAGGTATTACGGTATTTGCGTCATTTCATGACTTAAATTTAGCTGCTGCTATGTGTGATGAGTTAGTGGTTATTAAAAATGGAAAAGTTGTTGATGCAGGTAAGCCAAATAAAGTGGTCACTGAGCAGATGCTGGATGAGGTGTTTGGCGTTTGTGCACAAGTGAGCACTCACCCTCAATCAGCAGCTTCGGGTGAGGCTATTCCTCATATTACTTATTATTATGGATACCAATAATATGACGGTTTTTTCTAACCATACCGTTGCATTAATCGCTGCGCTACTATGCGCACTATTAAGTTTATTTATTGCACTGAGTTTTGGTGCGGCACCCACGTCGCTCGCAGATGTATATCAAAGCTTAACCTTTTCAAACGAGGCTTCATTTACCAGCCGTATTATTATTGAATTAAGAATGCCACGTACTTTGTTGGCTTTTTTAGCCGGTAGTGGCTTAGCGATTGCAGGTTTAATACTACAAACAGTCACCCGTAATCCCTTAGCAGATCCTTATTTATTTGGTATTTCGTCCGGCGCTTCATTAGGTGTGGTTATACTAATGTCTTTTGTGGGAGCTGGGGCGGGTATTGCGCTATCTGGGGCGGCATTAACCGGTAGTTTAGTGGCGATGGGATTATTAATTTTAATTGCTGGCAGCCAGCGTAATGCCCAAGTTGAATCGATGTTATTGGCGGGGGTAGCCTTATCATTTTTATTTAGTGCTTTTACTAGTTTGTTACTTTATTGGAGCGATCCACAAGCAGTCGCGGCTATTTTATTTTGGACTTTAGGTAGTTTTGCTAAAGCACAGTGGCAGTCGCTGCTGTTACCTGTCTTAGTCATTATGGTATGTACAATAATCATGTTGGGTTTTAGGCGCCAGCTTAATGCCATGTTGTTAGGCGATGAAAGTGCGACAACGCTTGGCGTAAGAGTACATCGTTTTAGAATTTTAATGCTTATTTTAAGCTCGTTGATCACGGCCGTGTTAGTTGCCAACTGTGGTGGTATTGGTTTTGTTGGCTTGATGGTGCCACACATAGTGCGCTTTTTTATCTCTCAAGGTAGCCGCGTTGGATTATTAATGACCGGATTAGTCGGGGGAATATTTATGGTGTGGGTCGATGTGCTCGCTCGCTCACTATTAAGTAATCAAGAGTTGCCAATCGGGGTGATCACGGCGGCTATCGGCAGTCTATTCTTTTTAAGTATATTGTATTTTCGTAAGCGTCAGCTGGTGGTTCAATAATGAAAACACTAATGGTACAAGGCACTACCTCAGATGCGGGTAAAAGTACCCTGGTTGCAGCACTTTGCAGAGTGTTTGCTAATCAAGGTGTTAATGTTGCGCCGTTTAAACCGCAAAATATGGCGCTTAATAGTGCCGTAACTCATGATGGCGGTGAAATTGGTAGAGCACAGGCATTACAAGCCGTTGCGGCAAAAGTTGCACCTGAAATAGACTTTAACCCGATATTACTCAAACCCAATAGTGATACCGGCGCGCAAGTTATTATTCATGGTAGGGCTATTAGCAATATGGAAGCCGACTCTTACCATGACTATAAAAAAGTGGCTATGGAAGCGGTATTAACCTCGCATAATCGTTTAGCTAAACGCTTTGACTTATTGTTGGTTGAAGGGGCTGGTAGCCCAGCTGAAATTAACTTACGCGCAAACGATATCGCCAATATGGGCTACGCCGAAAAGGTCGATTGCCCGGTTATTATTATTGCTGATATTGATAAAGGGGGTGTGTTTGCTCACCTAGTAGGGACTTTGGCGCTATTAAGCGAATCAGAGCAAGCACGGGTAAAAGGCTTTGTGATTAACCGTTTTCGTGGTGACATTAGCCTATTACAAGGCGGGTTAGATTGGCTTGAAGAGTACACAGGTAAACCTGTGTTAGGGGTGTTACCCTACCTACACGATTTAGCACTTGATGCCGAAGATGCCGTTGCCATAGATAATAATGTGACCGAGGCCAGCATTAATATTGCGGTGCTGCTAGTGCCTCATATTAGTAATCATACCGATTTTGATGCACTGCGATTACACCCCAATATAAATATAACCTATGTGCGCCATACTCAGGCGATTCCATCCGTTGATTTAATTATTGTGCCTGGCAGTAAAAATGTACTTAGCGATTTGGTATTTTTAAAAAATGAAGGCTGGGATCAGCAAATAAAACGCCATTTACGCTATGGTGGCAAAGTACTGGGTATTTGCGGCGGTATGCAAATGTTAGGTAATACGATTTGTGACCCTAATGCGGTGGAATCATCATTAGGGCAAATAGCTGGGTTAGCGCTTAGTGATTTTAATACCATTTTAGGTGAGCAAAAAGTGCTAAGCCAAGTAAACGCAATACTCAATTTAAACCAGCAGCAGGTTGCTTGTCAGGGTTACGAAATACATGCTGGGATCAGTAAAGGTCAAGCGCTCAACAAACCACTTATTCGCTTTAATAAACACCCAAATGGCTTTGAAACTGATGGTTTTATTAGTGATGATAATGCTATTGCTGGTACTTATTTACATGGCTTATTTGACAACGCAGCCGCTACAGAGCTGCTATTAAAGTGGCTAAAACCAGACAGTGAAATTAGTGGTATCAGCATCAATGAGCATCGCGAGCGCCAGCTAGAACGCCTCGCTGAAATGTGCCAAACACATTTAAACATTGAACAAATTATTAAAATTTACCAAGGACATAACAATGACTGAATCAACAAACGACAAGCACCAACAGCGCCAGCAAAAAGTAAAAGAACAAGTTGATGCTCGAGTAGCGGCGGCACAGCAAGAAAAGGGCATTTTTCAGGTTATTACTGGTAATGGCAAAGGTAAATCAACCTCTGGTTTTGGTGTGGTTGCACGCTGTGTTGGCCATGGTAAAAAGGCCGCGGTATGTCAGTTCATTAAAGGTACATGGGAATGTGGTGAGCGTAATTTACTACAAGGAGCTGGAGTTGAATTTGCTGTTATGAACACAGGTTTTACATGGGATACGCAAAATAAAGAGGCCGATACTGCGGCAGCACAAGCAACATGGCAAGAGTCAAAGCGGATGCTAAGCGACAGCAGTATCGATGTGGTATTACTCGATGAGCTCACCTATATGGTGACCTATGGCTATATCGACCTTGAGGAAGTGGTTGCTGCAATTAACAACCGACCTGCAATGCAATCGGTAATTATTACTGGCCGTGCTGCGCACCGTACCTTAATTGAGCTGGCCGATACCGTAAGTGAAGTGCGTAATGTAAAGCATGCGTTTGAGTCGGGCGTAAAAGCACTAAAAGGCTTTGATTACTAATGTTAAAACGCATTATTCTTGGGCTGTTATTGTTTGCTGTTTATGTACCTCAAGCCTTAGCCGACAAGCCGCTTCGTATTGTGGCTTTGGCACCACACATAGTAGAAAATTTATATGCCATTGGGGCGGGTGATCTAATAGTGGGCACGCTGGATTACGCAGATTACCCACAAGAGGCGACTAAAATTGAGCGTATCGGCGGCTATAATGGCATTTCTATCGAAAAGTTACTCATGCTCAAGCCTGACATGGTCATTGCGTGGAAAAGCGGTAATCAGGCAGAAGATTTAGCACAAATTAAGCGACTAGGGATTGAATTGCATTTAAGTAATCCACGCTCTATTGAAGGCGTAGCTAAGGAAATACTAAAATTAGGTCAATTAACCGGTCATATTGAGCAAAGTAAAAAAGTAGCTGAGGCATTTACAGTTAAGCTCAACGCAATTAAAGCCGCGCAGCATAATAAAACCATGCTTACTGGGTTTTATCAGCTGTGGCCAGAGCCTATGATGACGGTATCAAAAAATACCTGGATAAATCAGTTAATCGAAACCTGCCAAGTAACCAATGTATTTGCCGACAGCGACACAGATTACCCACAAATCAGCATTGAAAACGTGATAGTGACTAAGCCACAAGTTATTATTATTCCTGATGAAAAATCAAAACGGGTAATACCTACAGTTAATTGGCAGCAATGGCCTGAAATTCCGGCGGTTAAATATGAGCAATTTATTAGCGTTAACGCGGATTTATTACATCGTTTTTCCCCTAGAATGCTTGATGGGTTAGCACAAATGTGTGACAAAATTGAGGTATCTAGAGAACTTATTAAGAGTCAATTATGAGCAACTGGTCATCTTTTTTAAATCACGAACTTAGTCAAGTATATATGCAGCAAACCCTTGAATATGTTGCGAATAAACGATCAAACGGTATTGCTGTGTATCCACCAAAACCACAGGTGTTTAGCGCATTTGATGCAACTCCACTTAGCGACATTAAAGTGGTTATATTAGGCCAAGACCCTTACCATGGAGAAGGGCAAGCGCATGGCTTGTGTTTTTCTGTATTGCCTGAAGTTAAAAAGCTCCCGCCTTCACTTAAAAATATTTATAAAGAGTTAGTGACTGACATTAATGGTTTTATTACACCGGAGCATGGCTATTTACAAAGCTGGGCAGATCAAGGTGTGTTTTTGCTTAATACCGTACTAACAGTAGAGCAAGGGCAAGCCCATTCCCATAAACATTTAGGTTGGGAGCAATTTACCGATAACGTAATTACTCATATAAATGAGCATTGCCAAGGAGTGGTGTTTATTTTGTGGGGCGCACATGCACAAAAAAAAGGTAAAAGCATTGATCGCCAGCGCCATCATGTATTGTCTGGGCCGCACCCTTCACCGCTTTCAGCGCATCGCGGCTTTTTTGGCTGTCAGCACTTTTCAAAAACCAATGAACTGTTAATAGCGCAAGGAGCACAGCCCATTAATTGGCAAGTATAGGGTAATTGGTATTAAAAAAGGCTTTCATAAATGAAAGCCTTTTTAGATGCTGTTGTTGATTAAAACTCTAATTCATCAATAGCAATACTATCAGCAAAATAGTCGAGCTCCTGTAGTTCTTTGCGCAAACGTTGCTTATCTTTTATTGCTTCTATTTCGCGCCATTTTCTTTTTTTATTTTTTTGAGAGGTTTTTTTCGATGTATCAGAACCTTCTAATATCTCTATTATTTCGTTTAGGCTATCCATTGATTATCTCCTATTGACCACTTTTTGAACCTCGGCAGTATCTATACCACAGCTATTAATAAAATAGAATATAAATGTGACGAAACTGTTACTGATGGGTGGTATTTTGATGAAGATCAATACAAAAAGAACGTAAATGGGGACAAATCGAGTATTTAAAGTAAATCGCAGACATAAAAAACGCCGCTAAAAGCGACGTTTTTTAACTCATTAAACAGCTGTTAGTTACATCGCTTTAAAGCGTGCCTCTAGTTGCTCTTGCGCATCTGCAAATGAGCGAATACCTTCAGCTAGTTTCTCAGTAGCCATAGCATCTTGGTTATGTAACCAACGGAACTGTGCTTCGCTAAGTGGCTCTGGTTTTGGCTCTTTAGCAATATCGCTCTCTAGTAAGTATTCTTGTGCGTCTTCTAATTTACCTAGCTCTTCTAAAAGATTAGGGCTAATTGTTAGCTTATCGCAACCTGTAAGGGCAATAATTTCACCGGTATTACGAAAGCTTGCGCCCATAACAACCGTTTTGTAATCGTGACGTTTGTAAAACTCAAAAATACTACGCACCGATTGTACGCCAGGATCTTGTAGCGGGTCGGTTGGTTTTTCCATACCGTTTGCTACGTGCCAATCTAAAATTCTGCCAACAAATGGCGAAATTAAAAATACGTTTGCATCAGCACAGGCACGGGCTTGAGCATCACTAAATAAAAGCGTTAAGTTACATTTAGTGCCTTCTTTTTCTAACTGTTCTGCGGCTTTAATGCCTTCCCAAGTAGAGGCAACTTTAATTAAAATCTTGTCTTTGCTTACACCTTCTTTCTCGTAAAGGCTTAGTAAAGTATGTGCTTTATTAATTGTTGCTTGGGTATCAAATGATAAACGTGCATCAACCTCAGTAGAAATATAACCCGGAACAATTTCGCTAATTTCTTTACCGAGTAACACTGCAAAATAGTCACAAGCCAGCTCTAGTTGTTTTGCAGGCTGTTGCTCGGTTTCTTTAGCGTATTGCCATGCTTTATCTAGATAAGGTTTGTAAGCTTCAATCTCGCTCGCTTTTAAAAGCAGCGATGGATTGGTAGTCGCATCTTCAGGTTGATGTTTTTTTATGGCTTCTATATCGCCCGTGTCGGCCACGATAGAAGAATGTTGTTTAAGCCTTTGTAGAGCGCTAGTCATTTGCTTTTCCTCATTCCAAGCAAGTTAAAAGAAAATCTAAACTACCTTAATATAGCTATACTGCAACAGTGTGACAATGCTTGATAGGTCTTATGTCCTTATCAATGAAAAAACGGTAACGGTTGAGTTTTAGGTAGGATAATTTTAAACAAAACGTGCTTTTCGTCTCATTTAATGTTGAAATTGACATTAAATAATTTACAAGTCAATAGCTAACTATGATCACTGTTATTTCACCAGCAAAGAATCTTGATTACGACACGCCACCCGCAACAGATAAGTTCACTCAACCTGAATTACTTGAGCACAGCGAAGCGCTCATGAAAGTATGCCGTGAACTAACTCCTGCGCAGATTGGTAGTTTAATGAAAATTAGCGATAAGCTCGCGGGCCTTAATGCAGCACGTTTTAGTGAGTGGGCGCAACCGTTTACTACGAGTAATGCTAAACAAGCGGTGCTTGCCTTTAATGGCGATGTATATGGCGGTTTAGATGCCGATACCCTAACGGCTAAGCAACTTGATTATGCTCAAGAGCATTTACGTATACTCTCGGGTTTATACGGATTATTAAAACCGCTTGATCTAATGCAAGCCTACCGCCTAGAAATGGGTACAAAGCTTGAAAACAGCCGTGGTAAAAACCTATATGAGTTTTGGGGCAGTATTATTGCTAATAAACTTAACGACGTTTTAGCGGCACAAGATGCACAATACTTAGTTAATTTAGCGTCTAACGAATACTTTAAAGCGGTAGATAAAAAAACGCTTAACGCACAAATTATTACGCCACATTTTAAAGACTGTAAAAACGGCCAATATAAAGTGATTAGCTTTTACGCTAAAAAAGCGCGCGGTATGATGGCGCGTTACCTTATCGAAAACCAAGTCACGCAATTAAGTCAGCTTAAAGAGTTTACCGTGGCCGGTTATTACTTTAGCTCAGAGGCAACCACTAAAGAACTTGAACCGGTATTTTTGCGCGAAGAGCAAAGCTAAATTTAGCGCTATTTGCAGCTAAACACATACCCAAAAAGCTATGCATTGCATGGCTTTTTTTATACTGGCGCTATTTTTGCAAACCTTAGGTTATTAATAGAAACTAAGGTATAAAATAAATGCTCTCAATTCCCTCAATTACAGAAGCCGAAAAACTTATAGAAGAAAAGCTCGGCGGTTGGTTTGATGTTGTTATAAGTCATATCCCTAACTTTATAGTCGCGGTGATTATTGCGATTATATTTTCATTTATTGCCCGCCTTGCAGGCAAAGGAATGAAAAAAGTATTACGTCGCTCGCTCGATTCAACTCAAATTGCCGACTTAATGGCCTCCATTTTTAAAGTTATTGTTCTGAGTGTTGGGGTCTTTATTGCCCTTGATTTTATGGGCTTAAAAAGTACCGTTACGTCACTACTTGCGGGTGCAGGTATTGTTGGTCTCGCCATTGGTTTTGCTTTTCAAGATATGACCGAAAACCTAATTGCGGGTATTGCTATGGGTATTCGTAAACCGTTCAAAGCGGGTGATGTTATCGAGACCGATAACGTATTTGGTTCAGTGCATTCAATAAACTTGCGCAACACACTAATAGAGAGCTTTTACGGGCAGTTGATACTGGTTCCTAATAAAATACTATTTAGAAATGTACTGCGTAATTACAGCACTTTAGGGGTCAGAAGAATAGAGGTACCTGTAGGTATTTCTTACGCTGATGATATAGAAAAAGCCAGTGAAGTTATTGTCGATAAAATTAATCAATTCGACTTTGTGATCCGCAAAAATGAGACCGCTGTATACGCAGAAGGCTTTGGTGATAGCAGTATAAACTTACTGGTATGGTTTTGGATTAAATACCCTGGCGAGCCCGATTTTATGACGGTGCGTCACAAAGGCGTTGTGGCAGTAAAGCAAGCACTCGATGCTGCTGATATAAGTATTCCGTTTCCTATTCGTACGCTGGATTTTGGTATTAAGGGCGGTGAAAAACTCGATGCCATGATAAGCGATAAAATAAGTCAGCAGTCAGCAAATAAAGAGGGTGACAATAATACTGATGCAAGACAAGGTGAGTAAATAATTTAAAACCCCGAAGGTAAAAGCATTGGGAAATAGTTACTGACTATCAGCGCGTTTTTACAAAGTAAAACGCGCTTTTTTATAATAATTAATTGATGATCTGAAGTAATTAAAGCCTTGCGTTAACTAAGTTAAAAGCGTCTTAATTAGAAAACTATATCGATAAGGTTTCTCATCTCAAAATAGATTACTTAGTTAATCGAATTTGTGCTCAAGCTTGATGCAAGCCCTATATAGTAAGTGTCTGTGAGTAATAAAGGATTCAATGGTATAAGTAGCTGCAATGAGCGTCGCGATTGGTGCGTAAACGAAAAGGCTTTTAATCAAGCTATTTAAACTGGATTGGGATTATGTCTGTATTGAATTTATATTGTGCAGGCCATAAAAAGCGCCGCTTGTGTTGGAGAAGCAAGCAGCGCTGAAGAATAAGTTAAGAAGGAGGTGTATTAAATAACACTAATTTTGTTGCGAATTACTTTAACTCCATCCATATTTTCTAAAAATTTTTGTGCAAGAGCACGTTCAAAACCGTTATTAGCTTTGCCATTAAGTTCAACGTCGCCATTTTCGACCTGTACGTTCAAATTTTCTAATTCTAAATTTGGATTAGTACGTAACTCATGAGTAATAGATTGTTGTAAATTAGGTTGTGTGGCCACACTACTTACTACTGCTAAATGCGTTGCTGCACTAACTTTAAAAGCAGAGACTAATAAAAATAAACAACAAAACGAAATAAAACCGATAGTAAATTTAATGCGACTCATAACTATATCCTTAGTGTTTTTGAAAAAGCAGCGCCGATACTCGGCGTTTTAATACTCATACACTAGCTTGGGTTACAAGTTTTATTCCAAAATTAACCATTTGAAATAATTGGATATTTTATTAAGTAGTTATTCAGCTAAGTAGTTTTTACATATTACTCTGAATTGCTTACTCACTGTTTTTAAGCCACAAAAAAGCCGACAAACGTCGGCTCAATCAAATGTATTAAAGCTAAAGCTATTTTTTCTTTTTAGCTTTGGCTTTTTTCTTCGCTTTCATTTTTACTGGATCTTTACGCTTTTTAACTGGTGGCTTAGCTTCTTTATGTTTTGGCTCTAATCCTTTAAATACACGGCGTTTTAGCTTCTGCTCTATGTAACGTTCTACTTTGTAAAGGATGCCAATATCGTGCGCTTCAATTAGTGAAATCGCTATGCCTTTTTTACCCGCGCGGCCTGTACGGCCAATACGGTGTACGTAAACATCTGCAGTGCGAGGCATATCAAAGTTAATTACGTGGCTTATATCAGCTACATCAATACCACGCGCGGCTACATCGGTCGCGACTAAAATGCGGGTTTTGCCACTGTGGAAATTTTCCATCGCTTTCATGCGTTTATCTTGTGGCATTTCACCACGTAGCCACGCAGCTTTAACGCCGTTATTGGTTAGTTCACCAATAAGGGTTTCAAGGCGCTCACGAGTTTTTACAAACACAATCGCTTTACTAACATCAGGGCCGTTTAAGGTGTTAACTAATAGCTCAAGTTTATGATGATAATCGTCGGCTAAATGAACCCATTGATGTATTTTAGCTTTTTCTTTGCGTGATGATTCGGCTTCAAGCAGAGCCGGGTCGTTTAAAATACGCTCTGCAAATAATTCTACGCTGTCACCTTCAAGAGTAGCTGAGAATAAAAAGCACTGACGACGGTTTTTAGCTTCATCACAAATACGCAGCATTTCTTTACGAAAGCCCATGTCGAGCATGCGGTCGGCTTCATCAAGAATGAGCATTTCTACGTTTTCTGCGTGGAAGTTTTCAGTTTCCAAATACTCCATTAAACGCCCAGGTGTGGCGATTAAAATGTCGTTATTATTTTCAAAAATTTCTTTGTGTGTACCGTAATTAATACCGCCGGTAACCACCCCAATTTTTAAGTGGGTTTGTTTTGCAAGTAACTCACATTGTTCATGAATTTGATAAGCAAGCTCGCGAGTTGGGGTCATAATTAATACCCGTGCAAAGCCCGGGTCACGACGCGGGAAATCCATTAAATATTGAATTGCTGGAATTAAAAATGCCGCCGTTTTACCCGTACCTGTCGGTGCAGACGCTAAAATATCACGCCCTTGCAACGCCTCAGGAATGGCTTGTTGTTGAATGCTAGTAGGGGTTTCAAAACCCATTTTATTGATAGCATTGAGTAGCTTATTATCAAGATCAAATTCAGAAAATTGCATAGAGTGTCAAAAATAGGGGACAATTGCCGTTAATTATACGCACTTAAACCTACTTGGTGAATGAAAAGGTGAAAAAATGTCTGGTTTTGCATTTAAACAATTTAAGGTTGAGCACGACCAGTGCGCCATGAAGGTCTCTACCGATGGTATTTTACTTGGGGCATGGGCTGATTTAAGCGGTGCAAGTTCTTTATTAGATATTGGCACAGGTACGGGGTTACTGGCGTTAATGTGTAAACAGCGAGTGCCAGATTTAAAGGTGAGTGCGGTTGAGGTTGATAAGGCCGCCTACCAGCAAGCTGTACAAAATTGCCAGCAAAGCCCTTGGCCAGACATTAGTATTTATCACCAGTGTGTACAGCAGTTTGCGGCTGAGACTAAATTTGATTGTGTTATATCTAATCCACCTTATTTTAATCACAGTTTAAAAAGTGATAATGAAGCACGCAATGCCGCTCGCCATACCGATGGTTTAAGCTTTGCAGAACTCATTGCTGCGTTTAAACGCTTAACGCATAAGCAAGCACGTTTTAATTTAATTTTACCCAGCAAAGAGGCACAGTTATTTATAACCTTGGCGCAGCAGCAAGGGCTGTATTTAAGCGCGCATTGCCAAGTCAAAACCACACCGAGTAAAGTGTTCAGCCGCAGCTTAATGCGCTTTAGCTCAATCAAAACAGAATTAGAGCAATCAGTGCTTTGCATAAAAGATGAAAACAACACCTACACAGCTGATTATGTCGGGCTTTGCAAAGCATTTTATTTAAAGATGTAAGCTATTTATTGAGCTTGGTTATTTAGGGCGTGTTGATCTTTGATGGTTGGATTTGCAGCAGTATGTTTGGTTTTTAGGCAAGGCAGAGCCTATGTAGTGTGGTTATTCCCCATAAATAGGCGATAACGCAGCATAAATACCAAACATGCGCTGCCCTCTGGGTTCTTTCTCGGGACGATAAACTCTTTGTTGCTCGGTTTTTACTTAGCCCGCTAGGTTACACGCCTCGCGCCGCGATTTAATCGCCCCTAGATTGAACAAACTTCAATCCGCAATGATCAACACGCCCTAGTAAAAAAGGATAATTTACCCATTATGCATACGTATTCAGTTTTTATTTAATCAATCACCAAACTAGTGTTAACCACTTGTAAATAACGTCGAGTATGTTGTTTAACTCGCTCAACACTTGGAACACACACTATGAAGCTGAATAAAATTATCACCACTGCAGGATTGAGCCTCGGCTTAACTTTACCAAGCTTAGCTATGGCTGCACCTACAACATTTGTGCACTTATTTGAATGGAACTGGCAAGATATAGCTCAAGAATGTGAACAGTATTTAGGGCCTAAAGGATATGCTGCTGTACAGGTATCTCCGCCTAACGAGCATATTACAGGTAACCAATGGTGGACTCGTTACCAACCTGTGAGCTACCAACTGCAAAGCCGTGGCGGGAACCGGACGCAGTTTATAGATATGGTTAATCGATGTAATTCGGCAGGCGTAGATATATATGTTGATA
Organism: Pseudoalteromonas sp. US3C1004; assembly: GCF_048401065.1. Taxonomy (GTDB): domain Bacteria; phylum Pseudomonadota; class Gammaproteobacteria; order Enterobacterales; family Alteromonadaceae; genus Pseudoalteromonas; species Pseudoalteromonas undina. The sequence goes on along the minus strand of NZ_CP183073.1, from coordinate 2,598,490 downwards.
CCCTAATAAACCATATGGCTGCAGGCAATGGTACTGGTACCGCCGGTAATAACTTTGGTAATAAACAATATCCTATTTATAGCCCACAAGATTTTCACCAAAGCTGCTCAATTAACCCTGAAGATTACGGTAATAACCGCTATCGTGTGCAACATTGCGAGCTGGTAGGGCTTGCCGATTTAAATACCGCTTCAACTTATGTGCAAAATACGTTAGCGGCATATATTAATGACTTACAAGCCTTAGGAGTTAAAGGCTTTAGGTTTGATGCTGCTAAGCATGTTGCTGCAAGTGATATTCAAAGTTTAATGGCAAAAATAAATGGCTCGCCAGTGGTTTTTCATGAGGTGATAGATCAAGGTACTGAAGCGGTAGATGCCTCAGAGTATTTAAGTACAGGTTTAGTTACTGAGTTTAAATACAGTACACAGCTTGGTAATACATTTAGAAATGGCTCGCTTGCGTGGCTAAGTAATTTTGGTGAAGGTTGGGGTTTTATGCCAAGTTCATCAGCTGTGGTATTTGTTGATAACCATGATAACCAACGTGGGCATGGTGGTGCGGGTAATGTAATTACTTTTGAAGATGGTCGTTTATACGACCTAGCTAACGTCTTTATGTTGGCGTATCCGTATGGGTACCCAAAAGTCATGTCGAGTTATGACTTTCATGGTGATACCGATGCAGGTGGGCCAAGTGTGCCAGTGCACAACAATGGTAACTTGGAATGTTTTGCAAGCAAATGGAAGTGTGAGCATCGTTGGTCGTACATTGCTGGTGGTGTTGATTTTAGAAATAACACTGCCGATAACTGGGTTGTAACAAACTGGTGGGATAACACCAATAACCAGATTGCATTTGGGCGAGGTAGCTCAGGCCATATGGCAATTAATAAAGAAGACTCAACTTTAAATGCAACAGTTCAAACAGATATGGCTGCTGGGCAGTACTGTAACGTATTAAAAGGTGAGCTTTCGGGTGATGCTAAAAGCTGTAGTAGTGAGGTTATTACAGTTAATAGTAACGGCACGATTAATTTAAATGTGGCGCCATGGGATGCCATGGCTATTCATAAAAATGCTAAATTACTACAAGGCTCGCTCCCTAATAACGGCGGTGATTGGCAAAGAACCGTTGTTTTTATCAATGCGCTAACACAAAGCGGACAAGATATGTTTGTTCGTGGTGGAATAGATCACACTTATGCCAATGCAAACCTTGGTAGAAACTGCCAAACAACGAACGTTGAATGTGCCATGCCTATTCGTCACAACAATTTAAAAAACAACACCACTTTGCCTTGGAAAGCAAACGATAATTACCTAGATTGGTATGGTATTGAGCAAGGTCAAAGCAGTGAGGCGCAGGGTACCGCGATGGATTGGACTACTAATATATGGCCTAGTGAATTCGGGGCGCAAAAAACGGTAGATAATGATGGTTTTGGCGTTACAGCACTTAACATATGGGGCGAACACTACTGGATGCTTGATGTTGATATGGATTGCAGTAAAGCCGTTAACGGCTGGTTTGAACTCAAAGCATTTATAAAAAATGGCCCAGAGTGGGAGGGCGATATAAATCAAGCAAGCATCCCATATGCAAGCACTAACCATATGGCCCAGTGCGGCAAAATTAATATGTTTGAATTTAATAGCTCAAGTGTAGAGGTGCGTGACTTTTAAATATGCACTTTTAATCATGTACTTTAAAACGTGATTATTATTTAAAAACCAAGTGTGTTAAAAGCACTTGGTTTTTATTTTTTACATGCACCTAATTAGCTATGTAATTTCATAGTGTGTTTATAAATCAGCTGGTATTATTGTTTTATTCGCTATTTAAAATCAAAGCAACTCAATGAAAAACTTCAATAAACTAACTTTGCTAAGCACTCTCGCTGCAGCTTTATTTATAAGCCATAGTGCGCATGCAAACATGAGTCCTGCAGGGCTTTGGAAAACCATTAATGAAGACACCAAAGAAGCAAAGTCTTATGTACGCATTACTGAGCATGATGGCGTACTGACTGGCAAAATTGAAAAAATACTCAATAAAGCCAAGCAAGATGCGCTTTGCAGCGAGTGTGGTGGTGATAAAAAGAATCAGCCGATGCTAGGCATGACCATTATTGAAAACGTAACTTATGCAGGTGACGGTAGTTGGGAAGACGGTGAAATACTCGACCCAAATAACGGTAAAACCTACAGCGTGCGTTTAACACCGCAGCAAAATGGCGAAAAACTTGAAGTGCGCGGTTATGTGGGCTTTTTTTACCGTAACCAATACTGGTTAAAAGTAGAATAATTAAGTATTAAAAAGCGCTGCATAGCAGCGCTTTTTGCAAAAGTGCACAGTTACAGGGTTTCAGCGTACTCTGTCATCACCTGTTCTACCCAGGTGGTAATTCGTTCATCGCTTAGCTCGTACTGACTATCTTCGTCTAATGCTAAACCAACAAATTGTTTACCGTCTTCGGTAAGGGCTTTAGAGGCTTCAAATTCGTAATTACTGTCGTTAGGCCAAAAGCCAAGTTGAGTAATGGCTTGGGCATTTATTTCATCATGAAGCATACCTAATGCGTCTTGAAACCACTGACCATACCCTTGCTGGTCGCCCATACCAAATAAGGCAATGGTTTTACCATTTAGGTCAACGTCTTTTATGTCGTCCCACTTTGATTCCCAATCTTCTTGAATTTCGCCAAAGTCCCACGTAGAAATACCAAAAATGATAAAGTCATATTGCTCAGCGTTTTTAAGCGGCTCGTCTTTAATATTATGTAAGCTGACAATGTCGGCGCCTATAATGTCGCGTATTTTTTCTGCCGCCATTTCGGTATAGCAGGTAGTAGAACCAAAAAATAAACCAATCTGCATCGTATTTATCACTGTGTAATTGCCTGTTATGATAGGCTCAAGTTTACCGTAAGGTATTTTTAATTGATACCTTCTCCCGTGGTATTACCAACATGAGATCACAACGTGACAACGCTATCTGACGATTTACCTGAACAAAATAATGAGCTAAGCAGCAATAGCGACTTTTTAGAAACCTTTCTTGATAGCCTCTATTTAGAGCAAGGCGTAAGTGAAAACACACTGAGCGCTTATCGCAGTGACTTAGATAAGTTTTGCCAATTTTTAAAAGGCGAAAACTTAATGACTGTAACCAGCCTCGACGTTGAAAGTTACTTAGCGCACCGTGTTGATTTGGGGTTAAAACCACGCAGTACTGCACGCAGTATTAGTGCATTAAAACGTTTTTATCAGTACTTTGTACGCGAAAAAATAATTAGCGACTCACCTATGGTTAATATTGCTCAGCCTAAAGCGGGGCAGTCGTTACCAAAAACGCTTTCTGAGGCTGAAGTAGAGGCGCTATTAAGTGCCCCCAATATTGAAGAGCCAATGGGGCTGCGCGACAAAGCCATGCTCGAGCTCTTGTATGCAACGGGTTTGCGGGTAACTGAGCTGGTAGGGCTGAGAATGGAGCAAATAAATTTGCGCCAAGCTGTGGTGTTTGTAAAAGGTAAAGGAAATAAAGAGCGATTAGTGCCTTTAGGTGAAGAGGCTATGTATTGGCTGGAGCAATTTTTAAAGCTTGGGCGAGCACAAATGATAAAACACGCCACCGATTTTGTATTTCCTTCTAAACGAGGGGTAGGAATGACACGACAAACTTTTTGGCATCGGATTAAACACTATGCTATTTTGGCATCCGTTGAGTCGCCGTTATCACCCCATACCTTGCGACATGCATTTGCAACGCATTTATTAAATCATGGGGCTGACTTGCGTGTGGTGCAGATGATGCTTGGCCACAGCGACCTATCAACTACCCAAATTTATACGCATGTAGCGAATGAGCGATTAAAATCGGTGCATGCTGAGCATCATCCTCGTGCTTAAGCGAATTTTTTTGTCACTAAGCCGGTCATATAGACACGATAAGATAAGTATTTTTAGGATAGAGAACCCGTTATGAAAAAATTAATGTTAGCAGGTGCCATGTTGTGCACTAGTTTGAGCGCTTTTGCTAATAGCGTTGCAGTCACTCCGGATGCTACAGATCCTATCGTGACAAAATTTGCCGCGCTAGGGGTAACTGTTAAACAAATTAACCCAAGCCCAGTTGCAGGCTTAAAAGAATTGATCACTAATAAAGGGGTATTATATGCAAGCCCAGACGGTCAATTTTTAATGCAAGGTACACTAATCGATTTAAACAACCGTAGTAATTTGACCGAGCAAGCACTTAACGGTGTGCGCCAATCAGGGTTAAAAGAATACGAAGATTCAATGATCGTGTATAAAGCGCCAGAAGAAAAACACAGCATTACCGTGTTTACTGATATTAGCTGTGGTTACTGTCGTAAATTACACCGTGAGCTTGATGACTTACTTGAGTCGGGTATTACGGTTAAATACCTAGCATTTCCACGGGGCGGCCTGCAAGGATCAGGTTATGCCGATTTAATGAATGTGTGGTGTGCTAAAGATCAGCAAGAAGCACTTACTGAAGCTAAATCTGGTGCAGATACACAAATTGTAAAAGACTGTAGCGCACCCGTTGCAGAGCATTACCAATTAGGTCAAAGCTTTGGCATTAGTGGTACACCGGCTATTATTTTGGAAGATGGCACGATGATCCCTGGTTACCAACCAGCTGCCGCACTAAGCGCTGCCCTTGAGGCGAATAAAGCAGGTTAATTAAAAACCTGAGTACCTGTTTAAAAAGGCCTTTATGGCCTTTTTTTGTCTTTTTATTATGAATATCATAAGTTAAAAACCAGCATGAAAAAAATGATCATTGCGCGAGAACCCGTTGACGACTCTCATCTACCTAGTCATCTACATCCTGTCATTAAGCAAATTTATGCCACGCGTAACGTCTGCCATGCTGATGAATTAAATAATAGTGCGGCCACTTTGCTCGACTTTAAGCTATTTAAAGATATAGACAAAGCCAGCCAACTATTAATTGATGCACTGCATACACAAAGTAAAATACTAATTGTTGGCGATTTTGATGCCGATGGCGCAACCAGCACCGCCACCTTAATGCAAGGGTTGGCCATGTTTGGCTTTACCCATTTAGATTATTTAGTGCCAGACCGCTTTAGTTTAGGTTATGGCTTAAGCCCAGCATTGGCTGAGCAAATAGTCACTATGCAGCCCGATTTAGTGATCACCGTAGATAACGGTATATCGTGTATTGCAGGGATTGATATTGTTAAAGCAGCAGGCATTAAAGTGCTGGTTACAGATCATCATTTACAAGGCGAGCAACTGCCTAATGCCGATGCTATTGTTAATCCTAATCGCCATGACTGTGACTTTCCCTCTAAGTCGATAGCCGGTGTTGGGGTGGCGTTTTATTTACTTATCGCACTGAGAAGTGCGCTGCGTGAACAAGGCTACTTTAACCAACATCCTATGCCAAATATTGCTGACTTACTCGATATTGTAGCCCTTGGTACGGTGGCCGATGTGGTGGCTCTGGATGCGAATAACCGTACGTTAGTGCATCAAGGCTTGGCACGTATTCGAAGTGGTAAAACCCGCCCAGGTATCACCGCACTGATTGAAGTGGCTAATCGCAATGCAGCTCGTTTGAGTGCCAGCGATTTTGGCTTTTCATTAGCGCCACGTTTAAATGCAGCAGGGCGTTTAGATGATATGAGCCTAGGTATAGCTTGCTTACTTAGCAACGACATAAATCAAGCAAGGCGCATAGCCGGTGAGCTTGACAGCTTAAACTTTGCCAGACGTGAAATTGAGCAAGGCATGCAAGTAGAAGCGCAAGCCGTGCTCGATAGATTGGCATTTAAAGAAGATAGTGTGCCTGATGCTATTTGTTTGTATCAAGACGATTGGCATCAAGGTGTTATTGGCATTTTAGCGGGGCGCTTAAAAGAAAAGTACCACCGCCCAACCGTGATATTTGCGGGTGGCGAAAACGGTGAAATAAAAGGTTCATGTCGCTCTATTGAAGGTTTACATATGCGCGACCTGCTTGAAGGTTTAAACACTGCGCAGCCTGGTTTAATTAATAAATTTGGCGGCCACGCAATGGCGGCAGGTTTAAGTATTAACGAGCAGCAATTTGCTGAGTTCAAACGCGCATTTGATAGTGCAGTTAGCGAGCAACTCAGTGAAGAAAGTAAACGCTGTATTGTATTTACCGATGGTGAGCTACCTAATGATTGCTTTAGCATGGATTTTGCCCAGCTTTTAAAACAATCGGGCCCGTGGGGGCAGCAGTTTCCTGAGCCGATATTTGAACACACCTTTGAAGTAATCCAGCAGCGTATTGTGGGTGAAAAACACTTAAAGCTAGTATTAAAGCATCAGTCTGCACGCTTAGTGGATGCCATTGCCTTTGGGATTGATGTAAAAGCGTGGCCAGATACCGAGGCGCAGTTTGTTAAAGTAGCGTATCAGCTCGATATAAATGAATTTAGAGGTAAATTTAGCTTACAACTTATAGTTAGAGAGCTTGAAAAAGTGGGCTAAAAAATATCTTCAAACCATGCATAAAAGGCTAATAAAACGCGCGGTTTTTTGTTAAAATCGGGCGTTTTTATTATTTAATGATTTTTAATTGCGCTCGGTCTCTTTTTTAAGTGCGCAATAACCTAGCCATTTTGGAGTAATGTACATGTTTGAAGTGAATCCTGTGATTAATCAAATCAAGGAAATTCGCGAACGTACTGAACTGCTTCGGGGGTACCTTTGACTACGCTCTTAAACAAGAACGTTTAGAAGAAGTTAACGCCGAACTTGAAGATTCAGCCGTATGGAATGAGCCTGAGCGCGCACAAGCCCTTGGTCGTGAAAAGTCAGCACTAGAAGCCGTGGTTGAAACAATCGATAACCTTGTTGCTGGTACTGACGATGTTGAAGGTTTAGTAGAGCTTGCTGTTGAAGCTGAAGACCAAGACACTTTTGATGAAGCACAAAGCGAACTAGCTGATTTAAACCAGCAGCTTGAAGGGCTTGAGTTTCGTCGTATGTTTTCAGGCTCTCACGATTCAAACGATGCCTACCTTGATTTACAATCAGGCTCTGGCGGTACTGAAGCACAAGACTGGTGTAATATTTTACTGCGTATGTACTTACGCTGGGGTGAAGCAAAAGGCTTTAAAGTAGAGCTTGTTGAAGCGACCGATGGCGATGTTGCTGGTATTAAAGGCGCAACAGTACGTTTTTCTGGTGAGTATGCATATGGTTGGTTACGCACTGAAACAGGCGTACACCGCCTAGTTCGTAAAAGCCCATTTGATTCAAGTGGCCGTCGTCATACTTCGTTTGCATCTGCGTTTGTTTATCCAGAAGTTGATGACAACATTGAGATTGATATTAATCCGTCTGACTTACGTATAGACGTTTACCGTGCATCTGGCGCGGGTGGTCAGCACGTAAATACCACTGAATCGGCAGTACGTATTACTCACGTACCAACCAATACCGTGGTGCAATGTCAAAACGAGCGTTCACAACATAAAAATAAAGCCCAAGCAATGAAGCAGTTAAAAGCGAAATTATTTGAGCTTGAGCTACAGCAGCAAAATGCTGAAAAGCAAAGCCAAGAAGACAACAAGTCTGATATTGGCTGGGGAAGTCAAATTCGTTCATACGTACTTGATGACTCGCGTATTAAAGACTTACGTACTGGCGTTGAAAACCGTAACACTCAAGCGGTACTCGATGGCGACCTAGATAAATTTATTGAAGCCAGCTTAAAATCTGGTTTATAACCACCAAGCTAAAAAAGAGCTAAAAAATGACTGATCAAATCCAAGACGAAAATAAGTTAATCGCTGAGCGTCGCGGCAAATTAGACGCTATTCGCGAAAATTGCCCAGCCAACGGTCATCCAAACCAATTCCGTCGTGAGCATTACACGGCAGATTTGCAGGCTGAGTTTGGTGATAAGAGTAAAGAAGAGCTAATCGAATTACAGCATGTGGTATCGATTGCAGGTCGTATTCTTGCTAAACGTGGTCCATTTATGTCTATTCAAGACATGAAAGGCCGTGTACAAGTATATGCCTCAAAAGACGTTCAAAAAGATTTAAAAGCAAAATATGGTCAGCTTGATATTGGCGATATTATTGGTGTTAAAGGCGCATTGAACAAATCAGGTAAAGGCGATTTATACGTAGAAATGACAGAGTACGAACTGCTGACTAAGTCACTTCGCCCATTACCAGAAAAATTCCATGGTTTATCAGATCAAGAAACTAAATACCGCCAACGTTATGTTGATTTAATTACTAACGAAGCAACGCGTGAAACATTCCGCATTCGCTCACAAGTAGTTGAAGGCATTCGTCGCTTTTTAGCTGACCGCGATTTTATGGAAGTAGAAACGCCAATGCTACAGGTTATTCCTGGTGGCGCGACGGCACGTCCGTTTGTAACGCATCATAATGCGCTTGATATCGACATGTACTTGCGTATTGCACCAGAGCTTTACTTAAAGCGTTTAGTGGTAGGTGGTTTTGACCGCGTATTCGAAATTAACCGTAACTTCCGTAACGAAGGGTTATCGACACGCCACAACCCAGAATTCACTATGATTGAGTTCTACCAAGCGTACGCTGACTACATTGATTTAATGAACATCACCGAAGACATGTTACGTACAGTTGCAACTAACGTATTGGGTAGCCCAATTGTGGTTAACACCACTAAAGATGAAAACGGCGAAGTTGTTGATTCAGTCGAGTATGACTTTGGTCAACCGTTCACGCGTTTAAGCATGGCAGATGCTATCTTAAAATATAACCCAGAGTTTGATGCAGCGGTATTTAACGACCCAGAAAACCACTTTGAAGAATTAAAAGCGTACGCTAAACAAGTACACGTTAAAATTCCTGAAAACTGCGTATGGGGCCCAGGTAAGTTCTTATGTGAAATATTTGAAGAAACGGCTGAGCATATGCTTATCCAACCTACATTTATCACAGGCTACCCGTGGGAAGTATCTCCACTTGCACGTCGTAACGACGAAAACCCATTTGTAACTGACCGCTTTGAATTCTTTGTTGGTGGCCGTGAGCTTGCAAATGGTTTCTCTGAGCTTAACGATGCACAAGATCAAGCAGAGCGTTTCACGCGTCAGGTTGAAGAAAAAGACGCCGGTGATGATGAAGCAATGCATTATGACGAAGACTACATTCGCGCACTTGAGTATGGTTTACCACCAACGGCAGGTGAGGGCATAGGTATTGACCGTTTAGTGATGTTGTTTACTGACTCATCAACTATCAAAGATGTTATTTTATTCCCGCACATGCGCCCACAAGCTGACTAAGCTTGAAGGAATAAACTATAAAATTATTAACGCCGCTAATTAGCGGCGTTTTTTTTGCCTTATTGTTTGTGAGACATTGCCTAAACTTCATATTAGGGCTTTTAATTAATAAGTACTACACTGATAATAAAATGTAAGTATAAAGGGATATTAACCTTTAATTCAGTTTCATTATCATAAAGTTACCTCACTGCTTAGCAACATTAAAGCAGTGCTATAACTTTTTGGTATGATTGTTTTTTAAACATTATGTTGTATTTATGTGAATTTTTTAGCTAAAATATGGCCGAAATTTGTACACGGTCATTCTTAGTCGTAAAAATAAAAATTTCTAAAGGACTTAGATAAATAATATGAAAGGCAAACAAGTAGAATCTTTACCCGATGAGAGCACCACTGAGCAACAGCGACAAGCTTATTACCGCGCGTGTATTGCCGAGTTTCAAAAATTGGGCTACCAAGAGCAATATCTTGCTGAACTTACGGATGAACTAGTGCCAGTGATGGGTGTAAACTCAAGCACTCCAAATACCTAACCTGATTAATTTTCAAACTAATTACACTTTAAAACCAGACATGTGTGCAATCTATAGCCATATAGTCACTTTTGTCAGAAAAGTGTTTGACATATTTTCTGAAATCTTTATTATACGCCCCACAAGACGGAGAGGTGTCCGAGTGGCCGAAGGAGCTCCCCTGCTAAGGGAGTATAGAGTTTGTAGCTCTATCGAGGGTTCGAATCCCTCCCTCTCCACCATTTTTTAAATGGCGAAATCTTGTAAACGTAAAGATGGGCGCATAGCTCAGCTGGATAGAGTACCTGGCTACGAACCAGGCGGTCGGAGGTTCGAATCCTCCTGCGCCCACCATTCTTTACACACTCTGCTTAGAGTTAAAACAAGAAAAAATGAAAGTGGGCGCATAGCTCAGCTGGATAGAGTACCTGGCTACGAACCAGGCGGTCGGAGGTTCGAATCCTCCTGCGCCCACCACTTTCAACTCTCACTTAGAGTATAAATAAGTAAATATGAAAGTGGGCGCATAGCTCAGCTGGATAGAGTACCTGGCTACGAACCAGGCGGTCGGAGGTTCGAATCCTCCTGCGCCCACCACTTTCTATTACTACAAAAGTTAATAGAAAAGAAACCGACGAAAGTCGGTTTTTTTGTGCCTAAAATAAAGTGAAATTGGCAAAGTAGCTAGCTACGAACCAGACTGTCAGAGGTTCACTCTTACAAGATACGTCCTGCGCCCAGCACTTTCATACATAAGCCGACATTAAGTCGGTTTTTTTGTGCCTAAAATAAAGTGAAATTGGAAGAGCAGTAGGGTTTGCACTCGACGGTCGGAGGTCCACTCTTAGAAGATACGTCCTGCGCCCACCACTTTCTATTACTATTAAAGTTAATAGAAAAGAAACCGACGAAAGTCGGTTTTTTTATGCCTGAAATAAAGTGAATATGGAAAAGTAGTAAGCTACGAACCAGACGGTCGGAGGTTCACTCTTACAAGACACGTCCTGCGCCCACCACTTTCATAGATAAGCCGACATTAAGTCGGTTTTTTTGTGCCTGAAATTTAAGAAAGTCTTCAAGATATCAGTTAAACCCAATTATACACACCGCTAAATTTTGCATTCAGCCACTTCTCTAAAAGCGCAGCGGCGCTTAACCTCTTTGTGAATAACGGCTTTAAAAACTTAAATATACAAAGAACTTGCTTATATTAGCAGCGCAGCTTCTCATTCCTAAAACCTAAAACCTAAAACCTAAAACCTAAAACCTAAAACCTAAGCTGCTCTTTAAACTCGGCTGTGTTATTTTGAACGTCTTGTTTAAAAGGATCTTGCTGTATGTTTAAAACCGTATTTTTTATATTCTTATTTATTTTAAGCGCACTTTTTACTGTTACCGCACACGCAAATGAGGCTAAACATTCAATAACAGTAGGTGCAGAACAGTTTGCTTTGTACTTACCGCAATTAAAAAATAAGCGTGTAGGGCTGGTGGTTAATCAAACTTCTGTAGTGGGGCAAAGGCATTTAGTTGATAGCTTGCTGGCTAAAAACATCAACATCACTAAAATTTTTGCACCCGAGCATGGCTTTCGAGGTGATCATGACGCGGGAGCGCATGTTAAAAACGCCGTTGATAGCAAAACCGGTATTCCACTGATTTCTATTTACGGTAAAAACAAAAAACCAAGCGCCAAGGTGCTTAGCGATGTTGATGTGATAATTTTTGATATTCAGGATGTGGGTGTGCGTTTTTACACCTACATTAGCTCAATGCATTACATGATGGAGGCCGCGGCTGAGCAAGGCGTTGGATTTATGGTACTTGATAGGCCAAATCCTAATATTAGCCACATTGACGGGCCAATTTTAGAGCCGCAGTTTAAATCGTTTGTGGGTATGCACCCAATCCCTGTATTACACGGTATGACGGTAGGCGAGCTAGCTAAAATGATCAAAGGCGAGGGCTGGATCAACCAAGCAGCTGAGTTACAACTGAGCGTCATTGCTGTTGATCATTACACTCGCACCAGTCGTTATAGTTTACCGGTAAAACCAAGCCCTAATTTACCCAACGATCAATCAATAGCGCTGTATCCCTCGTTGTGCTTTTTTGAGGCAACTCCTGTTAGCATAGGTAGAGGAACTGACTTTGCATTTCAGGTTATTGGTTATTCACCAGTAGCACTTGGGGACTTTAGCTTTACCCCTCGCTCAATAAAAGGCGCAGCGCTTAATCCTAAATTTAAAGACCAAATGGTGAAAGGGATTGATTTACGCCATAGTGATACCACTGGCTTAAACTTAAATTATTTAATTAATGCTTACCAGCAACTGACTCAGGCTAAACAGCCGTTTTTTGAACGTGCCGACTTTATGGATAAACTCGCAGGAACTGATCAGCTCAGGCTTGCCATAGAAGCGGGGCGATCAGCTGAGGAAATTAAACAAAGTTGGCAAGCGGGGCTTGAGCAATTTAAACAGCAAAGAGCGCCTTATTTGCTCTACCAATAAAGGAATGGGTGTGTATTTAAATTTTTCCGTGTTAGCAAAGCGTACTTTTTTTAACGCGCTGACAATTGCGCTTTGCTTTATTATTACCGGTTGCAGTGGCGCAAGCAGTGCAATTAAATCTCAGCGCCCGTTTATTCCTAATCAAATACAAAGCCTCGCTCATGCTCAGGTGATTGCCACCTTTCCTGAGTCCAACCCCAGCAGCAGAGAATATGTAAATAATCGTGGCACCTTTAAAGCGTATAAAGGGCGCGGAAAATTATTACTACAAAATGAAAGTGCCTTAAGTGCCGATATTTATATTAATAATAAAAAGTTAGCGCTTGATACCCTGCAAAAAAATACTGAGTATGCCTTTAATTTAGGGCAGTACACTCACAACGGAGTTAACACTTTTAAGGTTGATAACATTCAACCTGCTGACGGCAGTTTAACTCTGCGATTTGCCTTTGCTACTCTAAATAGCTCAGTGGCTAAAACCATTGATTTTAGTGCGGTAGATAAGCTAATAGAAAAAGATGTAAGTGCGGGCTTTCCTGGTGCGGTATTAGCGGTAATTAAAGCGGGTAAGATATTAAAATTAACCGCTTATGGTGATGCCAAGCAATATCAGCAAAATGACTTAATGTTGTTACGCCCAGAGCCCATGCAAACAAATACACTCTTTGATTTAGCCTCAAACACAAAAATATTTGCTACTAACTTTGCGTTAATGAAACTAGTAAGCGAAGGGCAATTAAACATAAATAACAGAGTGAGTGATTACCTAACAGAATACCAAGGCGATGGACGAGAGCTGCGCCAAGTTAAAGACTTACTCACTCATAAAGCCGGTTATCCGCCAGTGTTCGACTTTCATCGAAAAGACACCCGCTATGGCGAGGCGTTTTTTTCACAAGCCAGCGACACCACCAAACAATTACTGCTTACCAGCGTGCCACTAGCCAGTGAGCCAAGCGCCCAGCATGTTTACTCTGACATTGATTACATGATTTTAGGGGTTTTAATTGAGCGTATTAGCGGCCAACCGCTCGACAAATACCTAGAGCAGCATATTTACGCGCCTTTAAAGCTTAACAACACTTTATTTAACCCGCTTAAAAAAGGCTTTAATCGTCAGCAGTTTGCCGCCACGGAGCTAAGTGGAAATACCCGCGATGGCCGTATTCATTTTGATAATATTCGCACCAATGTATTGCAAGGGCAGGTACATGATGAGCGTGCTTTTTATTCACTTGATGGTGTAGCAGGCCATGCAGGACTATTTAGTAATGCCCCCGATTTAGCCGTTTTATGCCAAGTGTTACTCAACAAGGGGGGTTACGGCGATAAGCAAATTTTTAATGCCAGTAGTTTGGCGCAGTTTTTAACCCCACAAAGTACCGATGAAACCTACGGCTTAGGCTTTCGTCTTGCAGGAAATAATCAAGCGCGGCGCTGGCACTTTGGCCCGTATGCCAGCCCACAAGCTTATGGACACACAGGTTGGACTGGCACAGTAACTGTGATTGATCCCGCTTACGATTTAGCCATCATCTTACTTACCAATGCACGCCATTCACCAATTAAAGGTAGTGAAAAACGTTATCAGTTTGTAGGTAAAAACTATGAAACAGCTCAATATGGTTCTATTGTTTCATTAATTTATGAGGCGCTGTTAAATCAGTAAACTCAGTGAGTGACTTAATGGTGTAAATCTATTAAGTTAACTGCTTACTATTAACTAACCAAGGCTGTTAAAGCCGCGTTTATTATAAAAATTAAAAAGGTTTGTTTATGCATTGGTATTCTATTTTGCCACCGCTGATTGCCATTATTATTGTGTTTTGGCGCAAAGAAGTCATTATGGCGCTGCTTGTTGCGGTAATTTCATCGGAATTTTTACTTGCCCTACAAGGTGAAGGAAATAGCGTATTTACTACGTTTTTAAATAGCATTGAGCGCATAGTTGCTGTGGCCAGTTCTCCCGGTAATACCCGCATACTCATCTTTAGTATTTTAATAGGCGCCTTACTTGCCTATATTCGCGAATCTGGCGGTGTTGCTGCTACTGTTAATTTACTGATGAACAAAGGCGTTGCTAAAAGTAAGCGCCAAGTGGGCTTTTTAACTATGTTTACCGGCGTTGCGGTATTTATAGAGTCAAACTTAAGTGTGCTTACCTCGGGTATTTTATCTCGCGGCCTGTTCGACAAATTTAAAATGAGCCGCGCGCGTTTAGCTTACATAATCGATAGCACCAGCGCCCCTGTGTGTATTTTAATTTTATTAAATGGCTGGGGTGCATTTGTACTGGGCTTGTTAGGTAATTACGAATTAGGCGAGTCGGCGGTATCGGTATTGTGGGGCAGCGTAGGCTATAATTTTTACGCCATAATCACCTTGGTTATTGTTTTTTATACCATTGCCTTTGATAAAGTACATGGCCCAATGAAAGTAGCCGAGCAAAAACTAGAGCTACAAACAACCGAGCTAAAAGAGGAAGTAAAAGGCTCTAAAGCACGCTTTATGTTGGTGCCATTACTTACGCTGATTGTGAGCATGGTCGGTTTTATGTTTTACACTGGTAACGGCGTACTTGCCGAGGGCAGTGGTTCAAAATCGGTATTGTATGCCACGGTGTTGGCTATTGTTGTGGCCTATTGTTTAATGATTAGTTCGCGCCAGTTTACCCACCACCAATTAGTCGATACTGGCTTTAAAGGCATGGGCGAATTACTCCCGCTGGTAAGTATTGTATTGCTCTCGCTCACCTTGGGCGCAAGCTTAAAAGAGCTAGGTACAGGGGTGTTTGTGGCATCTTTGGTTGGCGATTACTTACCAATATATTTAATAGTGCCAGTGCTGTTTTTAACCGGTGCGGTTATGTCGTTTACTACAGGTACATCTTGGGGCACATTTGCCATACTTATCCCCATTGGCGTACCGCTTATTCAAGCGCTTGGTTTACCGCCATCGCTGGTGGTGGGCGCTATTTTAGGTGGCGGCATATTTGGCGATCACTGCTCCCCTATATCTGACACCAGCGCAGTATCAGCCATTGCCTCAGGTTGTGATTTACTCACCCACGTTAAAACCCAGTTACCCTATGCATTAGTTGGCGGCGGCCTAACGTTTGTTGCTTACTTAGTAACGAGCTTAATTGTTTTGTAGGTTGGGTTGAGCGTAGCGAAACCCAACAAAGTGAGTGAGTTTAAAGCCTGCAAATATGCAGGCTTTTTTGTTTGTCATAGCAGCAATAACACAGCACTCACTGATGAATTAACTTTTTATATTTGGCGGGAGTTATTTGCAAAATGGCATTGAATTCATTGTTTAGATGGGATTGATCAGCAAAACCGCATTCAAGAGCGAGTTGTGCCAAACTTAGCAGTGGGTTTTCTTTTATCAATTTTTTGGCCTGCCTGACTCTGTAAATACGTGCTAAGTGTTTGGCGGTAATGCCGCAGGTATTTTTAACGTAACGCTCTAATTGCCGTCTGCCTTTTGGGCTATCATCGTAAGCAGTAGTAAGTGGAGTAAGATTGATTATTTTATGGATCAGTGTTCGTGTATGCTCAATAGTATGATGATGTACTTCTGGTGCATTGAAGTGTACTGATAATAAATCAATAAATGAATCTAAACTCGCATGTTGATTAAGCGCTTGTGCAATACCCGTTAAAGTGGTTGGAGCAACAAGGGAATGATTAACCTTTTTTAGGTGAGCAAGCCCTGCGGGCTTAAACCTGATCCCACAAAAAATGGAGCCTGCAGTAAATGTCACTTTTTCTGATTGAGTTGATATGGTTTGCATGGAATAGGGGAGATTTAATGGTTTGCCAGCTAAGTTAAGCTGCCCAGAAATTAAAAATATCACCCCTTGGGCACCATCGCAGGGGAGCCAGCTCTCACCTGAAAATTGGGCACGAGCAAACCAAAGTGCTTGTACATAATTTGCGATATTGCCCGTTGGACTATAAAGATCAAGTAATAGTTTATCGTTCATTAAACTCAACAGTCGGTTTAAACATTTTCACCATGCGATTCCAGCTATTTATAGCATTGATTGCCACTGTGAGGGTAACTAAATTTGGTTGATCAAATAACTCGGCAAGAACAAGATAAAAGTCATCATCAATGTTCTGTGACAAGGTTAACTTTTCGCAAAGCGCTAATGCAGCACGCTCTTTCTTGTTATAAAGAGGCGTGTCTTGCCACGCATTGAGGGCAATAATACGGTTAATACTTTCGCCATACTCCAGCGCTTGTTTGCTATGCATTGCTAAGCAATACGCACATTGGTTTAACTGTGATGTTCTTAGTTTTAGCAGCTCCCAAATTGTTAATCCAAAGCTTGCTTCGACTTTCCGTTTGATCAGTGCTTCTTGCTTAATCAAGTAGGTCATTAACTCGGGTTCAACTGTATAGTAATTAGCTCTTTGCATAATCGTTCCTAATAGATAAATAACAGTTATCTAGTTTAGTGACGAGTAAATAAAAATAATTGCAAAAAAGCGACTTTCGCTAATAAGTTAATGGTAAAAAAGCTCTGGCAATAGCAAGGATCAGTGTATTAGTTTCTAAAGCTTACCCTTTGGCTCTATATGGTAAATACCTATGGCGTCGATCCCAAGATACAAATCACCATTTGGGTGGCTAGAGTACAACGATAAAATCACTAGGGGATTGTTTAAATTGTAGGAGGAGTAAAAGCGAATTTCACCACTGAGGGCACAGAGGCGCTACGTGCTACACAGAGGTAAATAATAATAGCTTTTTATTAATAGGTTACGTTTATTGAATGTTGTATGGCACTATATGAAAAAGAATGGTTTAAAGGGAAATTAAATGCACGATATTAAAGACTTCAACTGGAACAAGCCAACCAACCGTTCACTGGGGGAGTATTTTCCTGCTGATAAATTAGATCGTGCTCGTTATGCCACATTCTTATCAAGGCTATTGGCTCAAGAAGGTTTTGACAAAAGTAGGCCTGATGATGAGCAAAAGAAAAACTATGTATTAAATCTCAATGCTGAATGGGGGGCAGGTAAAACCTATTTTCTTAAGCGTTGGTCACGAGAATTAATAGTCGATTTTCCTGTTGTATATATTGATGCATGGCAGCAAGACTATTCAGACGACCCATTTTTAACTGTAATTGCAGGTATCATCAAGCAGCTTCAACGTCAGGCTAAGTTTAATATAACTATTCCTAAAAGTGCCGTTTCGATGTTTAAGGCTGTTGCACCTGCTATTGCACAAGGCCTAACTAAAAAAATATCAGGCATAGATTTAGATGAGTTACACACATTACTATTCTCTGATGAAGAAATTGAAGATGATCAAAAGCAAAATTCTAACAAGTTAACTGGCAGCGACTTTTCGCCTGCTGTAAAGGCGCTTGCGCAAAACTTAATTAAAGATCATGAAGCTAAAAACAAAAGTATTGAAGTAATAAAATCTAAGTTAGCTGATTGGGTCTGTAAGTTTGAAGAGCAGGAAGGTAAATCGTTACCGATATTTATTTTTATCGATGAATTAGATCGCTGCCGTCCGAGTTATGCAGTTGAGATGCTTGAGACTATTAAACATATTTTTGACGTAAAAGGCATCGTGTTTGTTGTGGCTACGGATACCGAGCAGTTACAACATACAATCAAATCAATATATGGTGAAGGGTTTGATGCAAAAGTTTATTTAGGTCGCTTTTTTAATAGCCGTTATAGCCTAAAAAGACCTGTTTTAAAGAATTTTTTATCAGTACATAGTGATACAACTAAATTTGAGTCTGCGTATTTAAAAAGTAAAAATATTGAGTTACTTCCTCGCACAGAAACACCCGAAACTGCTTTAGCTAATATTTCTGTTGTATTAGATGCTTTTAAGGTATCAGCAAGAACAGCTATTCAAATTACGGAGCGCATTACAGCCATTATAATGAATTTACCAAGTGGTAAAAAAGTAGATGTACTCGTACTCGCAGTTTTATTTTGTATCTATGAAAAAGATCACTCACTTTATGAAGAGGTAATAACTGGAAGGTTTAAACGAGATGGAAAAAATCATAAAGGTGAAGTACGAAATATAAACTTAAATAATTACTTAAAACAGAGTATTCAAGAAGAACAGCAATTAGCAGAAATAAAATACTTTATTGAGCCATTATCGTACACAAATACTTTCTACTCAGGTTATGGTCAAAGTGAAGATAATAATTTCCCTACTGAAAATTACTCTATACAACTAGCTGAATTTATAGATAGTATCTTTTGCAGAGGATTTAATAATACAACAAATTCTGTGGCTCTAATGGTTAGTTCAAGTAGTGAGAACATAACGGCACTTCATAGCGCTGAACTAAATTTAGCAAATGCTGATGTGAGAAATCCTAGGGTAGGCAATATTACACTATTATGGGTAAGTTATATTTATATAAAAGATGGCTATAAAGAAATTACCAAAGAGCAATATCGTGATTTTATAGAGCTTTCCTCACCATTAGATTATATGGGCGATAGTTAACTACCTCTGTGCAGCACGAAGCGCCTCAGTGCTCTCGGTGGTAATATTTATCTAAATTACCACCAACTTTAACTGAGCTAAACCACCTTAAGCTCCACACTGCTTAACCCCAACCCCCGCATGCTTCAGCGCAATAATCTGCCCTTTGCCATTATGCGCCATGGCGAGCATATCACCGGTATTTATATTACTTTCAACTGCGTGCCTTCCCTTTAAATCACTTAAGAGCGACTGTTTAATTTGTACCAGTACTTCGTCATTACAACTGGCTATGTACCAGTCGTTGTCGACCTTTACGAGCGTGCCGTATTCTATATGGTGTTGTTGATGGCGGCGTAAGTCGTTTGCTAGCTGGGTGTCGAGCGCGCGTTTTTGTTGCGTTATGGTGCTTGCGTAGTTACCTGTTTGATCTATTTCATGCGTTGTTATAAACGAGTAGTCGTGTATGTCTATGGTGTTTAATACGGTTTTAGGGGCAGTATTTATCACGTTGTTACTGTCGAGCACTATAAAAGCCAGTAAGCCCAATGCGCAGGTAAGGCTTGTGAGTTGCAGGGCAAAGCCAAGCTTTTTAGGTTGTTTTTGGATTACGCTATGTTTTAACGCCTGTTGCTGAGCGTGCGAAAGTCTGGTGCGTGCTTTACGCTCGTTATAATGTTGTGTGAGCTTTTCATCAAACTGCTCATCAGGCTTGTTCATTATAATCTCCTAATAATTGTTTTAGGTTTTGTTTGGCGTAGCGTAGCCTTGTTTTTAT
This sequence comes from Pseudoalteromonas sp. US3C1004, assembly GCF_048401065.1. GTDB lineage: Bacteria > Pseudomonadota > Gammaproteobacteria > Enterobacterales > Alteromonadaceae > Pseudoalteromonas > Pseudoalteromonas undina. The sequence continues at coordinate 2,578,874 of NZ_CP183073.1, read as the reverse complement.
GGTTTGGGCGTTGCTTTGCGTTATAAGTTCTATGTCGGCAAGGCTAAAGCCTTCTTGTTGTAAGGTGATGGCTTCGCGCTGCACAAAGCTAAGTTGCTTGAGCGCAGCATTAAACGCTTCATAACTTATGTATGTGTCGCCTATGTGTGAGTCACTACTTGTTAATTCACTTTGATTGTTATTTTGCGCAGGCAGTTGGCTGTTTTCGTCAAGCTCGACAAAGTGTTGCTGTTTGCGGTATTCGTCTATCAGAGTGTTACGTGCGAGTCGAAATAACCAGGCTTTAGGCGTGGTTTGCGCTTGGTACAGATGGCGCTTTTCGATTACTTTGAGCCATGTTTGTTGGCTTATATCGTAGGCTAACTGTGTATTAGACTGGGTAACTAGGTAGTGATATAAATCGTTACTGTATAAGGCAATAAGCTGCTCTAAGTGGCGGTTGTCGCCACTTTTTGCATACCGCGCCATGCAGTCTTTGCTTGGCGCTTCAAATAACCATGACTTAATACTCAATAGCATAGGCGCTTATTCCTTTACTGCGAACTGTCTAATTTAAAATCAAGCTGTACGGTTTGACCTGTTTGTAATTGTGCCACACCTTCAATTACTTTTGGACGATATTTCCAGCGTTTAATTGCGCGAAGTGCTTCGCGATCAAATATGCGTTTTGGTTCGGCATTTACTACTGTGGCATCAATCACTTCACCTGTGGGTGAAATATTAAAGCTAAGTTGTACCCAGCCTTCTATACCATCACGTGCTGCGCTAGTTGGGTATTTAGGATTTATACGTACAATGGGTGAAGCATCTCCCGTAGGGCGGGTAAGTGTTTGCTTCATACCGTCACCAAATCCGTCAATTACTATGGGTGGTGCTGTGCTTATTGCTGTTATTGGCTCATTACTAGGTGTTACACGTGGTGGTGCTTTAGGCGGCACTTTAGGTGTGGGTGGTGGCGGTATTCTTTTAATATGCGTGGTTTGTTTATCTTCTGGTGCTTGAAAAATCTCAACAGTAATATCATCACCCAATGTTATAGGTGCTCTTTGTTCGCCACTAATTAAGTATTGCATAAAGGCAAATGCAATAAAGGTCATCACAGCACCGCCAATAACAGCTGTTGATGTTTTGAACATGGGGTTTTTAGGAAATTCAAGTGTGTGCATAAGCCGCTCCAAATTAACTTATAATGTTGTTTCAGAGCTATAACGGCTGGCAGATAGAAAAGGGGTGAAATAGTTTTAAAATTTAATTGTTTTTATCTAGACATGGTAAAACCTCTGTCGGAAACGACTTTAATATTTATGCTGAATTTGCCTTTGCTGAACCTGAAAAACTGCGGGAACTTGCCGCTACCTATCCAATAATAGCTAAAAAGTTGAGTTTGTTTATTACCGCGTATACGCAGTTTTCGGCTAAATATCAGCAAGACTTTGAAGATTATTTTGCGAGAACAGGTTTGAGTGATGTTGCTGTACAGCCTGATAATTTTGAAATGACTATCCATTTAGATTTAAACGATCTTAAGCCACAGATAAGCCAATGAGGTTTTTCTTTTTGGGCTGTTATCTCTGCTTAGCATTATGCTAGAATCGGCCTTATCATATAATAAATAAGGATATTTTTGTGGATATTATCATTGGTCAAAATGTGCTGAAGAAAAAAGCGCAACTAACTCAACTTTCTGAGCGCGCTATTGGGCGGGCTTTCAAAGAGCAAGCCGCTTTGGCAATCCAAATGACACAGTGCAGTGCTGCGGTTTATCGCCGCTTACAACGCACCTATAAATCTACTGTAACACCTAGGGATCAAAAGCGTGTTAAAGCCGGTGGCTTAACGACACAGTCCGTTGTTTTTTCTACCAGTAATAATAGTCAAAAATCTTTTAATAGCTTACTTCCTGCTATGCGTGGGGGAGCTTCAGCACCCGGTAGTGTTGCAAAAACATCTAACGATGTTGCTATTGCTTCAAATCAGCCCCAAGCAATCAACTTATTAGCTTTATTACACCCAGTGATAAACGAAGATATTATGAAAACAGGTAATAGTGTTGAGAAAGCGGCAACTATTTTAGGCCTTGTTACTACAACTGTTGGTTTTGCTGTTCCTGGTGGTAGTGTTGCTTCTTCAATTGTGAGCTGGGTGGGAAGCGGTGCTACTTATTCAGGGTTTACTATGTCGAGAATTCGCCCTGACGCCCCTGATCGTGCATATCACCAACTAACAAACTATATTACTTGCTTGGCTGCATGGAATAAAAAGGCATGCGAGTTAATTGATATTGCAGATCCAAATGGGAAGTGGACTTTTCGAGATATTGAAACAGGATTTGCTTAAAAGCTAAAACAATTAAGGGAGTATAATTACTCCCTTAATTGATGTTTGCTTAGCGTGTTTTGAAAGCATTAAAAGCAGTATAAGTTAATTTTTCACGTCATCTTCGTGAAGATCTTTAAACAGCTCCCCTTGGGGATGCTCAAAAAATTCATCTTCTTCTTCATCTACAACCAGCATTTGATCTTGCGCGGTGGTTTCTTCAATGCGCGGATCCATCGTAGCGGCCAGTGGCGAGTTTGTAACATCGGATGTACCGACCACATAATCACTGGGTTCTGGCTGTTCAACTTTTTGTTTAGAGTTAATAAAGGTTAGTAGTAAGTACATAGCCACGGTTAATAGCGAAATTGACGCATACAATGCTTGGTGACCAAAGTAGGTCATCAGCTGTGCGTTAACTGTTGAGCCTATTGCTGCACCGGCGCCAAAAGCGACTAATAATGCAGATGATACGCCTACGCGCTCTTCGTCCTCAACCCGCGAATTAGCTAGCGCAGAACAAAGCGGATATAAAGTAAACGCAAATAAACCAAAGATAAAAGTGAGTATGTAAGCTGTTAGTTGTGAAGTAGGCAATAAAAACAATGCCAAACTTACAACACCGATAGCTGCTGCATTAGTTCGAATTAACACACTACGGCGAACGCGATCAGAGAGCATCCCCATTGGCCACTGGGCTAGCAAACCAGCAAAAATAGTCACCGACATAAAAATAGCAATTTCTGCGGCGCCAAAGCCAGATAGTTTAGCAAATATAGGCGCTAGGCCATAAAAACTACCATTGATAATGCCTGCAAAGTGCACCGCAGTAAGCGACTGTGGCACTTTTTTAGCGTAATCAAACAGACTCATTTTTATCGGTTTTAACGGTTTTGGGTGAATTCTGCGAGTGATAGAAATTGGAATAATACCGATAGCCAATGCCATGCACACTAAAAATAGCGGTGCATACCCTAGCTCAGGAAATTGTGCGAGCGCTAGTTGGCCTAAAATCATCCCTAAGTAAGAGGTGATCATATAAAAAGAGAAGACTCGCCCGCGAGATTCAGGCGCTGATTGTTCGTTTAGCCAGCTTTCTAGCACCATGTAATTACACATCATCCCTAAGCCAACAAAAAGCCTAAGGCCTAACCATATATATAGATTGTCGCTTACTCCGTGTGCGGCCACACAGGCTGTCACTGCAGCGGTACTTGCGGCAAAGGTTCTGATGTGACCCACCGATTTAATTAAATGATAGCCAAGTTTTGAACCCAGTAATAAGCCAAGGTAATAACACGAGGTCATTAGGCCTATCCAAAACGTAGACGTGTCTTGTTTACCTAAGTAAAGGGCTAAATAGGTTGTAAGTAAGCCGGTACCAATAATTAAAAATAAATTGGCAAAATACAGTGATGGAAATGATTTCATTAAGATGCAAATTATGAGCTAAGACAACTAGATACTAGAGCAAGCATGAAGGTTTTCCAAGCTGTAAAAAATGTGCTCTGTAATAATGAACACTCAGTATAAGAATATAGAGCGGTCGATAAATTATTTATTGATAAAAATAGCTTTGGATAAAATAGCGATCTAAAAAATCGGACGGTTAAGTGCGATGCTAGAATAGCGAGTGTATTGCGGGTATTATGCATAAAGATAATTTTCAGCATTACTTACTCTTTAGAGAGGCGCTAATGGCAGCAGTAATATTTTTTGGAATTAAAAATGACCAGTGATAATCAAGCTATAAATAAGCGTAAAAAGAATAATCCGCTTATCGAAATCGTATTTAATATCATCATACCTTCAGTCATTTTAATGAAATTTTCAGGGCCTGAATATTTAGGCAGCGTGATTGGCTTAATTGTGGCGCTTATATTCCCTATTAGTTACGGTATTTATGATTTTATAAAAGCGGGCTCATTAAATTTTATTTCACTTTTGGGCTTTTTAAGTACTTTGCTTACCGGTGGTATTGCGCTGTTTGAGCTTAATGTTGAGTGGTTAGCAATTAAAGAAGCGGCTATACCAGCAATCATTGGTTTTACCGTGCTGATGTCGGGCTTTTTTGGTAAACCCTTGCTAGCCAAGCTCTTATTAAACTCACTTTTATTTAAGTTAGACACTATTTACGATGCCCTTGCTGAGCGAGGCAATACGCAAAACTTTAAACAAAAGATTACTAATGCTAATTACTTATTAGCACTGACCTTTGTGTTTTCATCAACGATGAATTACCTCTTAGCTAAATGGATTGTTACTAGCCCAGCAGGTAGCGTGGAATTTAACGAGCAACTTGGTGAAATGACGCTATTGAGTTATCCAGTGATCGCGATTCCATCTATGATAATGCTGATTGGAATTTTTATTTATGTGATTAAAGTGCTGACCAAGCTGACCGGTATGAAGTTTGAAGATATGGTAAATGCCGAGTAGATAAAACGCATAAAAAAACCGTTGCTTAACAACGGTTTTTTTTGCTATCAATATTTACTTGTAGTGAGAGTAAAGTTGGTAATTAGTTCTGTGGTACGGAATAAGTTTATAGTTTGGTTGTAAAAAAGTGACTAAGTCGGTGAGTTCAGATACGGTCATGGTATCGTTAAATACCGTCATTTTTGAGCTGCCATCTTCATTTCTGGCGTCGGGTCTATAAGGCCTAGAAAACCGATGTGAGGGGTTGATCACTGACGTGACCAGCTCAGCATAAGTAATTATTTTGGTTTTATTACCTCCTAGCTTAATAGAAATATCGTCATGTTTTGTTACGCTGCTATCTTCAACGCCTGCAAGGGTGTGACATGCCAAGCACTTATATTTTAAAAACACGGTTTTGCCTTGTTCTGCATTCCCCTCTGGCAAGCTAAAACCTCGTGGAGAATCAACTCCTTTATCACAGCCTGTGAGTGCAATTAAACACACGATTAGTGGAGTGTATTTCATTAGAGCTCCTGTATTCTCAAATTAATTTTACGCATTACTAACGCAAATTCATTTGCGTCAACAAATGATTCTTTTAAGAAATAGCCTAATTTGAGTGTAGTCAAAGAGTGGCGAATAGCCTAATTGTTGTGCATATATGCTCAAGGAGAATAACTAAAGAGTTGAATGATAATTAATGATGGAATGAAACATCACAAGCATGAAAAAGCCCAGCAACTTGCTGGGCTTCGTAAACTAAACGTTTATCTAAAATATTAACTGTTCAATTGACCAGTAGATGATTCTATATGGGCACGCACAAACCACTGATATTGCTCAAGCTCTGCAAGTTGCGCAATGATCATATCTTCAGATACCGGATCAAGCTCACCGAGTGACTCAATAGCTTTACGGTGATCACCGTTAACGCCGTTATATACTTTGTCTAAGGCGGCTAGGTGTTCAGTTACTAAACCTTTGCCGATGGCGTAATCTTCCCATGTACGACGATCAACAATCGATTTTGGTGTACCAACCGGAACGCCGCCTAAAGTGGCAATACGTTCTGCTATGGTGTCGGTCATTTCACGCACGGTTTCAACTTGTGGGTCTAGCATTTCATGTACGCCAATAAAGTTTGGACCTACTACATTCCAATGAATATGTTTTAAAGTTAGCTGTAAATCAATTAGCGCTACCATGCGATCTTCTAGAACAGATATTGCTTTATTTGCTGATTCGTTTTCTACACCGGGAGCGGTAAATTCAGCGACTTTGTTTGCATTATTACTGTTACTCATTATTCCTCCTGCTATTTTAAAATAGTGTTCGCTTTACTCAAGTGAGTGTTTTAATTGCGATAACGAACACGTCTTGTACTAATAGAAGCAATGGGCATGCCGATAGATTATTTGATTTAAGTAATTGAAATTTAAAAGTTTAATTTTTATTTAATAAAGTTTTAAGAAGTGTTTAGCTCAAAGGGTATGAAAAATATGCACTTTTTTGTAAATTCTGCAAAATCGAAGTGCTAAAAATTGTTAGCAAATAGCTTGCTCTTTATAGTTGTTCTAATGAAGGTATTATCATTGTTGATTAATGATCTGTTACATATACTCAACCCAAAGATCTATTAAAGGAGAAGTGTATGCTGAGGTTTTTTTCCATCGAGCAAGGAGTGATCAAAGAGTTAGAGCCGTTGCCCGATACTCCTGTTGAAGTATCCATAAGGAATGCACATTGGATTGATACTATTAATCCAACACCGCAGGAGCAAAATGCGCTTGCAAAAACGCTCAATATAACTTTTCCTGATTCGGTCGATGTAGAAGAGATTGAAACGTCGTCAAGGTGCTTTATCGATAGCGAAGGTTTGCATGTACATGCATTGTTTATGTCACCTAACGAAGGACGGTTCAATACTGTGACTGTAGCTTGTTTGTTGCAAAACAATTGTTTACTTACTATTCGTGATGAGGAACTGGCTGACTTTAGACTATTGCGCTTAAGAGCGCGCAAAGGTCAGGTGGCATGTGATACGGCAAAACAGTTATTAATTACTTTATTTGATCAAAAAGTTGAAAACCATGCTGATATGCTTGAAGACATGCATCATCAATTAGAGAAGCTTAGCGCATATGTACTTGAAGAAGATAACTCAGACCTAGAAGAAGCGGTTGGTCGCATAGCTCGTTTAGAAGATGCTAATGGTAAAGTGCGTTTATGTTTAATGGATACTCGACGCAATATTTCGTTTTTAATACGTCGTTTAGGCGCGCAAAATGATGAGCGCGAGTCACTTCGAGAAATCGTACTTGATATAGAAACCTTAATGTCACACTGTACCTTTTTGTTTGATAAAATAAACTTTTTGATGGATTCAACGCAGGGCTTTATTAATATTGAACAAAATCAAATTATCAAAACTTTCTCTATTGCTTCAGTGGTTTTCTTACCGCCTACAGTAGTGGCTAGTGTGTATGGTATGAATTTTAATATAATGCCAGAGTTACATTGGGAATGGGGTTATCCATTTGCAATTGGCATTATGTTGCTGTCGGGCTTCGCCCCTTATTTATTTTTTAAACATAAAGGGTGGTTGTAATACTTTAATGTTGCAAGCTGAGCGCTCAAACCATTAACCGGGATACTGATGTGCTTTTAATACTTCAAGCGGAATAATGTCGAGCGCTTTTTGGTTTGTCGCTTCAAGTACCACAGGAGGAGCAACGTTCGCAGCAATGGCATGATACCAACGAGTCGCACATAAGCACCACTTATCGCCAGTTTTTAAACCAGCAAAATCATACAAAGGATTTGGGCTAATTAAATCGTTGCCTTGCGCCTTGGAAAACTGCAAAAATTCGTCGGTCATAATGGCGCATACACTATGATTGCCAAAGTCTGAATCTGGTACATAACAAAATCCCTCACGGGTATAGCCACCGTTGCCACAGCAAAGTTGTAAGCGAGTTCCTAGTACATTTAATTGATTAGCCATATGAAAACTTACCTTGTAATAACCATTAAAAGCAGGGTGTTTACCATAACAGGCTGTTAGTGACTTAGCTATCTATGCTGTTAATTTTATATATCTGTTAAGTGAGTAAAAACTGCATTTGGCAAAGCTAAATACAGTTTTCACTAAAGAAGAATATTTACGAGAGCAGTGCTGCAGCTAAACGTACAAAATCAGAAGACGTTAAAATACCTACTAGCTGACCTTGCTCGCTAACAACGGGCATGCAACCGTGGCGATTATCTACAAAAAATTTAACGACATCTGATAGCGGCTGCTCTGGGGTTACACTAATAAAATCACTCACCATAATATCTTCTACTTTTGTGAGTTTTTCTTTGCGTTGTAATGCATTAGCACCAAACGTTGCCATGATACCCATGACTTTGGCGACCATTATTTTTTGTGTGAGCATACCGACAAATGCGCCGTTTTCGTCAATAACAGGAATATGGCGAACGTTTTTTTCTTTCATTAAATTATGTGCGTCATGCAAAGTGCTTTTTACGTTCACTGAAAATGGGTTCGCTGTCATTAAGTCTGTAACGTTTTGACTCATGTTTATTCCTTTATATTATCTGTGGTGTATCAGCTTATATTAGCGCTATTTTTAAGCTTTGCACCTTATTCAGATCAAGGTTTTTACGGATTTTATAAACTGAGGGAGAAGAGGCAACACTTAATTAAATGCCAAAAAGCATTTAATTAAGTGATAAAACTACAGGTAAATATTATTCATAACCACGTGGTGTTTTTGTTTTAATAACAGCAATGTATCCATGCCAACTAGCGTAACTAAGTAGTGGCATAATAATAATAAATCCAGCGGCACCTGCAGCAAAGCCCAACGCTACTAGTACAAATATACAAATTGACCACACTACCATAGCTGCAAAGTTTTCTTTAACTGCGTGGATTGAAGAAACGACTGCGGTCATTATATCAACGCGTCTTTCCATCATAATTTGCGGCGTAAATGCAGAAATTGAAAACACACTGACCAGCAAAATTCCACCGATAATGCTGCCTATAGTTAAAAACGCAGAAAGTTCTTCAAAGGTGGGGTTTACATGGTTTGGGTATAACGCATGCACAATTGCAGCTAGGCGCATCCAAATAATCATAATTACCATGAGTAATACCGCAAAACCCCATTCACCTACAGGGTTACGAAACATTGATTTTAATGAATGGCTTAATGTAGGTTTGTGGCCTTTTTCAAGTTCCCAGGCTACATCGTATAAGCCAACGGCGAATACCGGACCGATTAAAGCAAAAGCAACGGTTGCAGGTAAAATAGCTAAGTGGCTGTCGGTAAGTACAACAGAGTAAACAATCGCTACCGGAATAAGCGTGAAGATTAAACCGTAAATTAAACTCAACATGGGCGCGCGCGCCATATCTTTAAACGCTAACGAAAGCCAATGAAAAGCGGCAAATGTATTTACTTTGTTGCACTCTAAACAACGTGCGAATTTAGTGTCTTTGTCTATTGTGTTTGTAGTTGGCATAAAGATGCTCCTTTTTTAGTCACCTTTTAGGTTTAGAACATAGATGTTTTATTTACAACTCATAAACAACTTATACGATTGATTTAGTCGCATTGTTCATTTGTTAGTCATTTTTGTTGGGTTAGCTATTTTGTTTATTTAAATCTATGTTTGAGCACGTACTTAAAAAGTGGGTTCGTATTTCTTTTCCACAGTGGTAATCTAAGCCCTGAAGCTAATTTTAAGAGACCGTAATGAAGGAAAATAAACAACAATTTCAAGGATCTTTACTGGGTAGCAAACGGTTTTTACCTCTGTTTGTGACGCAGTTTTTCTCTGCTTTAAATGACAATGTATATAAGCAATCAATCCTACTTATTTTAATTTTTCAGGCTGCTACGGTAGCTGATGGTGCCTTTTATTCTAATTTGGCGGCAGGATTATTTATTTTACCGTTTTTTCTATTTTCAGGCATGGCAGGGCAAATTGCAGAAAAGTTGGAAAAATCAAAACTAATCAGCATCGTAAAGTTTTGCGAAATACCTATTATGCTGGTGGGCGTAGTATCGATTTTAACCGAGCAGGTTTGGTTAATGTTAGGTACTGTATTTTTAATGGGTTTACAAAGCACTTTTTTTGGACCGCTTAAGTACTCTATTTTACCGCAGCATGTGGCCCCAAATGAATTAACTAAAGCGAATGGACTGGTGGAGTCGGGTACTTTTGTAGCAATTTTATTGGGCACGGTATTTGGCACCTATTATATAACCCAATCAGCGGGCCCTATTTATATCAGTATCGCAATAGTAAGCCTTGCAGTTATTGGCTTTTTAAGCAGTCGATTTATTCCTAAAAGTGCAGCCAATGATGCTAATTTAAAAGTATCGATTAACCCTATTACTTCAACCAAAAGTGTTTTTAATGCGCTTAACGCACAAACCGAGTCGGTGGGTAAGTCAGTATTAGGGATCAGCTGGTTTTGGCTTATTGGTGCGGTGATACTAACGGCGCTCCCTAACTACGTAAAACATGTTATGGGAGGCGATGAGTTGGTGGTGACGGCTGCTTTAGTGGTGTTTTCGTTGAGTATTGCATTAGGATCTTTATTGTGTGAAAAGCTATCGCGATCACGTATTGAGTTGGGTATTGTGCCTTTTGGTGCACTGTTAATTACCTTATTTTTATATTTATTAAGTCAAGAACCTGGTATTGAATCTTATCGTTTAGTTAATGAGTTGCAGCTTACTCTTGAGCAAGTAATTAATACTGGCGATATGCTATGGCATTTTGTTTGGATGGCAGGAATTGGTATTGCCGCGGGGTTTTATACGGTACCTTTGTATGCACTCATTCAGCAGCGTACTCACCCCGATAGCCGTTCACGAGTAATTGCAGCTAACAATGTGTTAAATGCATTGTTTATGGTTGGCAGCGCCGTTTTAAGTATTGTTACTTTAACGCTATTACACTGGGATATTTCACAATTACTGTTGTTATTAGCAGGGCTTAATTTACTAATATCGCTGTACATATACACCAAAGTACCGGAGTTTTTCTTACGTTTTATTATCTATATTTTAGCGATTTGTATGTATCGCGTGCGCACTAAAGGCGAGCTCAATATTCCCGATGAAGGGGCTGCGGTGGTGGTAAGTAATCATGTTAGCTTTGTTGATTGGATGTTTATTTTAGCGGCGTCACCTAGGCCAATTCGATTTGTTGTATTTGCACCTATTTATTATTCACCGGCACTTAATTGGTTGTTTAAAATGGCCAAAGCTATCCCAATTGATAGTCAAAAATCAAATCCCAAGGCGTTTAATAAAGCTTTTGATGACATTGCACAAGCATTGGAACGTGGTGAGTTAGTGGGTATTTTTCCTGAAGGAAAGCTCAGCGGTGATGGCAAAGTTGATGTGTTTCGCCGTGGTATTGAAAAAATAATTCAGCGCACGCCTGTGCCTGTTATCCCAGTTCATTTAGATGGATTATGGGGCAGTATGTTTAGTCGAAAAACTAAATGGCGACTACCTAGACCCAAATGGTCGTTGGTAAGCGTAGCGATTGGTGAGCCGGTTGCGTCTGAAAATGTGAGTGCCGATGACTTACGTGATCGAGTACTTGCTTTAAAGTAGCTTAGCAATAAAAAAGCGCTGCAATTAATTGCAGCGCTGTGGTTGTGTTACTTAATGGTTATTAACGGTCTAAATTCATTACTTTAGTCCATGCTTTAACAAAGTCTTCTACAAACTTTTGTTTTGATGTATCAAAGGCATACACCTCAGCAACTGCACGTAGTTCTGAATTTGAACCAAAAATCAGATCAACCGAAGTGGCGGTGTACTTTTGCTCACCTGATTGACGATCAAAGCCTTGATAAATGCCAGCATCAGACGATTTTTTCCATACCGTCGACATATCTAACAAGTTAACGAAGAAATCGTTATTTAGTGTACCTGGCTTGTCGGTAAATACGCCGTAGTCAGTGCCTTTATAGTTTGCATCAAGTGAGCGTAAGCCACCGACTAATACAGTCATTTCAGGGACTGTTAGGTCAAGCTGATCCGCTTTATCAATCAGCATTTCAGTTGGTGATTTATAGCTTTTCTCTGCATCAAAATAGTTTCTAAAACCATCGGCAGGCAACTCTAATAAGCTAAATGCATTAACGTCAGTTTGTGCTTGTGTAGCATCGCCACGGCCAGCATTAAACGGCACGTCTACTGAGTAGCCTGCATCTTTGGCTGCTTTTTCAATCGCTGCATTACCACCAAGCACAATTAAATCAGCAAGCGATACATGGCTTTTGCTAAATAAGCTGTCGTTAAAGTCAGCTTGAATCGCTTTTAATACTTTAAGTACCTTTGTGGTTTCTGCTGGATTATTTACTGCCCAATCTTTTTGTGGTGCTAGCGCAATACGTGCGCCATTGGCTCCGCCGCGCATATCTGAATCACGGTAACTGGCAGCCGATGCCCATGCTACACGTACTAACTCAGGTACACTTAGGTTTGAGTCTAAAATAGCCGTTTTAAGCTCTTTTACTGCACCAGCATCAATGTTTGATTTAGTCTTTGCTGAAATAGGGTCTTGCCAAATTAAGTCTTCTTTTGGTACTTCTTTACCTAAAAAGTTACGTGGTGGTCCCATATCTCGGTGAGTTAATTTGTACCATGCTTTAGCAAATGCAAGTTGATACTCTTTTGGGTCATTTAAAAAGCGTTCAGCAATTTTGCGATATTCAGGATCAAATTTTAATGCTAAATCGGCAGTGGTCATTACCGGTGGGTTAAATTTCCCTTTAACGTGCGCATCAGGTACTGACTTATGTAATGATTCATCTGTTGGGATCCACTGAATAGCGCCAGCAGGACTGCGAGTTTGTTTCCACTCAAAGTTAAGTAGGTTGCTTAAGTATAATGATGACCAGCGAGTAGGTGCTTGTGTCCATGCGCCTTCTAAACCACTAGATACGGTATCTTCAGAGTGACCTTTACCACATTTGTTTTTCCAGCCTAAACCTTGCTCTTCAATACCTGCTGCAGCAGGCTCTGCACCCACACAGTCTTTAGGTTTGTGCGCACCATGCATTTTACCAAAGGTGTGACCACCGGCGATAAGTGCTAGGGTTTCTTCATCGTTCATCGCCATGCGAGAAAACGCAACACGAATATTTTTAGCTGAGCCAATAGGATCAGGAACCCCTTTAGGCCCTTCTGGGTTTACATAAATTAAACCCATGTGTGTTGCACCCAATGGGCGTTCTAGTTTGCCGCTGGCATCTTCACGGTCGCTGGCAAGCATTTCTACTTCAGGACCCCAGTAAACCATGTCTGGTTCCCAATCGTCAGTACGACCACCAGCAAAACCATAGGTTTCAAATCCCATGTTTTCTAAGGCAACATTACCGGCTAATACGATTAAGTCTGACCATGAAAGGGCTTCACCGTATTTTTGTTTAATTGGCCAAAGTAAACGGCGCGCTTTATCCAAGCTTACGTTATCTGGCCAGCTATTAAGCGGTTCAAAACGTTGTTGACCACCGCCAGCGCCACCACGGCCATCAAGCGTACGATAGGTACCTGCACTGTGCCAGGTCATACGAATAAAAAATGGACCATAGTTACCAAAATCTGCCGGCCACCAATCTTGAGATTGAGTTAGCAGAGCGTCGATATCACTTTTTACAGTGTCTAAATCTAGGCTGTTAAATGCCTCTGCATAATTAAAGTCACTACCGTAAGGGTTTGAACGTAGATCATGATCGCGAAGAGGAGATAGGTTAAGTTGATCTGGCCACCAAAATTGGTTGGTTCTGGTTGCACCCATTTTTGCCTCACCCATGCCTACAGCACCTTGTGGCTTAGACATTTGTGGTTTTTCTTGACTAAAAGCAGAGCCAGACATAAGTGCCATACTTATAAATCCAACAAGCGCTTTTTTTGTAAATGATCGGTTTTTCATTGTCAGCTTCCTTAAAGTTAACGAATTTCGTTATATACAAAGCGTATAAAAAATAGGGTCTACTCATTTAAAAACAGTAGGCTAAAACTTCATTCAAGTTGTTGTTAAATGAGCCTGAATGCACTAAGCAGTGCGAATAGTATAGTAAGGAGGCTAAAAACCGTGTGTGAAATAAAGCGATTGATACAATCTATAAAGGTGATTCATTAAAGTTAAATGATTAAATAAACAAATCACTAATGAGCTTTGAAAGAGGGGCAGACATAAAAAAGCCCAGCGTAGGCTGGGCTATTAGATTAAAGTGAGTGCTATTGAGTTTTCATTAATTTACTGGTGATCACACCTGAGGTCATGGAGCCCGACACGTTGAGTGCAGTGCGCGCCATATCTATTAATGGTTCAATAGAAATAAGTAAAGCCACTACCTCTATAGGTAGTCCCATGGTCGGTAATACAACCAACGCTGCGAAGGTAGCACCACCGCCAACACCTGCAATACCAAACGAACTAATAACCACAATACCAATTAGCGGTAAAATAAACTCAAATGTAAGTGGGTCAATCCCCACACTTGGCGCAACCATCATCGCAAGCATAGCAGGGTAAATACCAGCACAACCGTTTTGACCTATAGTGGCACCAAAAGAAGCCGATAAATTAGCGATTGCAGGTGGCACTTTTAACTGGTTAATTTGCACATCAACATTCATAGGAATAGATGCCGCTGAGCTACGTGAGCTAAAAGCAAAGGTAAGCACAGGCCAAATTTTTTCAAAGTAATTTTTTGGATTAACGCCCACTAAGCTAAGCAATAAACCATGCACAACAAACATTAGTAAAATAGCCACGTAAGAAGCCACAATAAAGGCGAGTAAATTTAAAATATCGCTACTGCTTGAGTTTGCCACAACGCTTGCCATTAGGCCCGCAACACCATAAGGCGTTAATGCAATTACCATGCGAACTAAGCTCATTACAGTAGCTTGTAGGGCGTTTACACCGTTACGAATTGGGCTAGCAAGTTCTGTTTTTTCAAGCATTACTTTACGTGCAGCTATACCAACAAGTACACCAAATATAACCGTGGCAATAATAGAGGTTGAACGTTGATTACTTAAATCCGCAAATGGGTTTTCAGGGATAAAGCTCAGTAGCATTTGCGGCACACTTAAGTCGGCTACATTCGCGGCTTTGCTTTGTAGGGTGTCCATTCTTGCGGCTTCACGAGTACCCGAAACAAGCCCTTCAATACTCAAGTCAAATCCATACGTTACAGCAATACCAATTAGCGCTGCAATTGCGGTGGTAAACAGTAAAACAGAGATACTAATAAAGGATATTTTCCCCAGTGAGCCTTGGTTCTCAAGCTTAACCACAGCGGCAATCATAAAGACCAATACCAATGGCATAATGATCATTTTTAGTAACCCGACATAGCCTTTACCTACTATGCTTACCCAGCTGAGTATTTCTTTAATGGTTTCTGGGGAGTGGGCAAACAAAAACTGTAGGGCTAAACCAAAGGCGCTACCAAGCACTAAACCAAATAAAACGGTACGAGATAAAGAGCTGCTTTTTTGCGAAACAAGATAGATGGCGAACAGCAAACCGACAAATAATGCCAACATTAATAATACAGCAAGCGACATGGTACCCTCTTTTATAGCTGTGAATTAGCGCGGCACTTTAACGCTTTGTAAGACGTTAACAAAATACGCTTTCGCTATGGGATAGAATTAAAATGAATATAGTAATAATATTAAAGTATAACGAATGAGCACATTATTGAAAAAATCAGCCCATATGATTGTATTTTCTTCAAATTATGGGACTTACTATAGATCGTAAGCCTTGTTTAAAGCGTAAGTCTGATACGAATTAATTGGTCAACGTGTTCACTTTAGTTTTATTTAAAGATAGGGAGTAAAGGTATGTTAAAGGCAATAATGGCGCTGGTGATGGTTTTAGTGGTTAGCGGGTGTTCAACCCAATATCCAAACCAAGCATTACTGGGTAAGCAATTTCCCACCGTTAGCGGAGAAAGCTTAGAGCAACAGTCATTCACCATTCCTGATGATTTTAATAACCCAAATACGTTGTTATTAATTGGATATAAACAAGATAGCCAGTTTGATATTGATCGTTGGCTTATTGGTTTAGATATGAGTGCAGTTGATGTGACTGCCTATGAGTTGCCAACCATTCAGGGTATGCTTCCTCGTATGTTTAGTACCTTAATTGATAGCGGTATGCGTAAGGGGATCCCAAAAGAGTTGTGGGGTGGGGTGATCACAATTTACGAAGATGGCGATAAAGTTCAGGCATTTACTGGCAACGAAAATCCTAATAACAGCCGTGTGATACTGCTTGATGAGAGTGGCAAAATTATTTACTTTTACGACCGTGGTTTTTCTGTATCAGCATTAAATAATTTAAAAGCGGTTTTGGAAAAGCAATAAACTACAGGTTAAATTAGCTGCTTTTGGGCACGCCATTATTAAGTTAGCGTGCCACGTTAAAAGTACTACTCGCTTACGTTATTTCTGCCTTTCTTTTTAGCTCTATAAAGGGCTAAATCGGCATTTTTTAATGCCTCATCAAAGCTTTGTTTTGCCGCTCTTTGCGCTACACCTATAGAAACCGTCACGTTTACCGTTTTGTTGTCACTTGGCTGTTTACCTTTACGAGATTTCTTATCGGTTCGTTTTGGGTTTCTGATCACCATGTCGTAGGTGGCAATATTTTCGCGCAGTGTTTCTAGTTCAGGGATTGACTGCTCGGCTGTTTTACGCGGGAACACCACCGTAAATTCTTCTCCACCATAACGGTAAATCTTGCCACCCCCTTTAATGCCAGCCATTTTAGCCGCCACTAGCTTTAACACTTGGTCGCCAATATCGTGGCCATAGGTATCGTTGAATTTTTTAAAGTGGTCAATGTCGAGCATAGCAACGGTGTATTTTCGCCCTAATGATAAAGCAAGCTGATTAAGTGCTCGCCGCGTTGGTAAGCTGGTTAAATCGTCTCTATAGGCTAAATAATAAGAGTCTGTACTTACTGCCAATAAATACAAAGAAGCCATAAGCACGGCTATTACAGACCAAGGAAAATCAATAATGTG
The DNA here is from genome assembly GCF_048401065.1 of Pseudoalteromonas sp. US3C1004. GTDB lineage: Bacteria > Pseudomonadota > Gammaproteobacteria > Enterobacterales > Alteromonadaceae > Pseudoalteromonas > Pseudoalteromonas undina. The sequence goes on along the minus strand of NZ_CP183073.1, from coordinate 2,562,040 downwards.
TTGCTGATTAAGGCACCACACAATAAAAGTAATTAATAAGGCGGTTTGAGTCAGGTTATGGGCTCTCAAGCTTTGCCAAATAAGCAAGCCGCCAATTATTGAAAGCGGTAAAACAATGTGTAAATAAGGAAGCCGCTGAGTATAAAAAGAAGATTGTATTGTTAGTTCTTGCAAGTGTTGGCTCAGTGCTAACCAAGCAAATGCAGCACCGCCACAGACAATAACGAGTAAACTGCGAGTTACTGTGTGTATTGATAAGAGCGCTCTATCTTTTATAACTGCTAATAGCATTAATAAACTTGTAGCGCATAATAAGGTCCAGTCAGGTTGCGCTTTGAGCCAGTCAGACCAAGGTAAAGCGTAGTCTAATGAAGATAAATAAAGCACCCAAAATGCGCAAAGTAATGCAACTCGACTTCGATTAAACTGAGTAGCAAATACAGCAGTAATAACCAGTAATGGATAAACAAGATTATTAATAAGAGAGAGCTTACTTTGCCATTGAGCTTGAAACTGAACTAATAATAAAAATAAGCCACATAGACCTAAAAGGCTCAAAGAAGTTGATTTAACTCCTGCTAATTTTAACAACCTATGCTCCAAAGACCGATGTCTAAAAAATAAAGGCTTATTGTATTCATATTGAAAAATATTACTACTTTAATGCTTGTTAATTATTTAAAAACAATACTTTAAAACTAATTTTGGCGGCTTTTATCGACACTTTTTAGCCAAATGTATGACATTTTAGCAAATGTAAATATAGTAAGTTAATTAAACCTATTACCCAGAGTTCAGGTTATTTAATTAGTTGGCGAATATCGCTTCCTGTTGGTGCTTCATGGGCACGTAACGAAAAGGCGGGTAAAACCGCTAATATATGATCAAATATATCTGACTGAATATTTTCATATTCACCCCAATTAGTGGTATTGGTGAATGCATAAATCTCAATGGGTAGACCTTGGGTTGTTGGCGCTAATTGCCTTACCATTAAGGTCATACCTTGATGAATATGTGGGTGCTGTTTTAATAGCGCGACCAAATAGTGACGAAATGTACCCACATTAGTTAGCCTGCGGCCATTTAAAGTGCAGCTCATATCTACTTTTTTAGTGATGTTTTGCTCCTCAATAACCAATAGCGTACTTTCAAGGTACTCACTTAGTAAATCGGCTTTTTTAAGGGCAACAACTGCGGCTTCGTCTAAAAAGTGCACACTACTCATTTCAAGGTGAATGCTGCGTTTTATTCGGCGTCCGCCAGAGTCTGACATACCGCGCCAATTTTTAAATGAGTCGGAGATCAAGGCATAAGTAGGAATAGTGGTAATGGTTTTATCCCAATTTCTTACCTTTACCGTGGTTAACGCAATATCAATAACATCACCGTCGGCACCGTATTTTGGCATTTCTAACCAATCACCTACCGCTAGCATATTATTGGCAGAGAGCTGAATACCCGCTACTAGGCCTAAAATAGCGTCTTTAAATACCAGTAATAATACCGCAGACAGAGCGCCTAAACCGCTTAGTAAAATTAACGGTGATTTATTCATTAACAATGAAACGGCTAAAATGGCAGTTAATACACTGGCAATAAGCTTAATTGTTTGCAAAAAACCGCGCAGCGGAAAGTGAGCGCTCAAGGGGCGCTTATCGGAAATTGCTTGAAATATATCCAGTAAAGAAAATAGCGAAAGTAAGGCAAATAAAATGATCCATTGATCGGTGATCATTTGAATCAAATACAAAAAAGTGGTGCCTTCGGGTACCCACAGTTGCGCCTGAATAACAACGACCGCTCCTTGTAAAACAAATGAGATATTACGAGCGAGCTTTTTTGCTGAATATAAAGGACTTTTGCTATCGGGTTGCGCAGCTTGTTCGCTAAAGCGGTTTTTAACTAAACGCTGAGAAACCAGCCTTAAAATGAGGTGTAATATTAATGCAAATATCGCAATCCAAGCCAATACAATCAGGTCGTACCATAAAAATGGGCTTCCCGGAAAATAATCGCCAAACCATTGCAGTAAAAAATCTCGCAGCTGTGCGCGTGTTCCTGTCATTAATACTCCATAAGGACGCTATTATTAATTACTGATTATTAGTTAAGCAGCTGCAATGTAAAAAGTCTATTTAAGACTTTTTACATTATGTAGTTACAGTTTACCATGCTCGAGTTGCTGGCTGAGTTCTTCAAAAATACTTGGATCATCTATGGTTGATGGAATTTGCAGTTCTTCACCATCAATTAACTGCCGCAGGTTTTTACGTAAAATTTTGCCAGAACGGGTTTTTGGTAATCGCTCTACACACATAATATTTTTAAGGCACGCAATAGCACCAATTTGATTACGCACGGTTTGCACCAATTGCTGTTCTACCTCTTTATGTGAGCCATGAAAATCATTTTTTAGCACCACCATCGCCATTGGGTTTTGCCCTTTTAACGCATCACTAATGCCAAATACTGCACACTCAGCCACAGCTGGGTGCGCGGCAACAATTTCTTCCATTTCACCGGTGGATAAACGATGCCCTGCAACATTAATCACATCATCGGTGCGACCCATAATAAAGAGGTAGCCATCGTCATCAATATAACCGCCATCACCAGATAAATAGTAGCCCTCATATTCAGCCAAATAACCTGCCTTAAAACGAGCCGTATTTTGCCAAATTGTCGGTAAGCATCCCGGTGGTAAAGGTCGCTTTATAACAACCGCGCCTTGTTCATTCGGAGCACATTCATCCCCATTCATATCTAAAATTCGTACATCAAATCCAGGTGTTGCAACTGTTGAGCTTCCTGCTTTTGTTGGCAGGTGTTCAATGCCAACAGGGTTACACGCAATTGCCCAGCCCGTTTCTGTTTGCCACCAATGATCAAGCACCGGTAAACCTGTTTTTTCTTTGAGCCAATCGTAGGTAGGTGGGTCTAAACGCTCTCCGGCTAAAAATAATCGTTTGAGACTAGAAGTATCGTATTGTTTAAAGCCATCGGCATTGGGGTCCTCTTTTTTAATCGCGCGAAACGCAGTGGGGGCACTAAATAGGGCATTCACTTTGTATTCTTCTACTACGCGCCAAAAAGCACTGGCATCGGGGGTTCTAACCGGTTTTCCTTCAAATAAAATAGTTGCGCATCGATACATAAGTGGCGCATACACAATATACGAATGACCCACTACCCAGCCAATATCAGAGGCGGCCCAAAATACGTCACCGGGTTTCATGCCGTATACGGTTTCCATACTGTAATGCATAGCAACCGCATGGCCGCCATTTTCACGCACGACACCTTTAGGTGTCCCTGTTGTGCCAGAGGTGTATAAAATATAAAGTGGATGATCGCCACTGACCGCAACGGGATCAACCGGTGTGGCTGTTTGCATTGCAACAGCCCAGTCAATATCACGTTCGGGCATAAGCGGTGCGGTGGCTTGCTCACGCTGATAAATAATACAGTGTTCAACTTTATAGCTAGCAGCTTCAACCGCGTTATCGAGTAATTCTTTGTACTCAATTACAGTATTAACTTCTACACCGCAGGAGGCACTGAGCACCAATTTGGGCTTGGCGTCATCAATCCGTACCGCTAATTCATGCGCTGCAAAACCGCCAAATACAACAGAATGAATAGCGCCAATTCGGGCACAGGCTAACATACCAATTACGGCTTCGGGGATCATGGGCATATAAATCACTACGCGGTCGCCTTTAGTCACTCCTAAAGACTGCATTACCCCTGCAAATTTAGCGACCTCTTGCTGTAGTTGTAAATAGCTATAACTGCGTTTGCTATTGGTAACCGGTGAGTCATAAATTAACGCTGTTTCATTACCATGCCCAGCGATGACATGCTGATCTACGGCTAAAAAACAGCTGTTAAGTTGGCCGTCTGCATACCAATGGTGCAGTCCTTCTTGATCTTGTGTGTATGCTGTTTCTGGAGCCTTGTACCAAGGAAAGCGTTTACTTTGCGATAACCAAAACGCTGCCGGGTCTTGTTTAAATTCGTTGTAATGTTGTTTATATTCACCTGACATAAAGGCTCCTGAGTCAAATTTAATCTAACTAAACTAAGCGCTTTTTATCAGCAGTGATATTCGACTATGGTCGGTTAAATAGTAAGCGATGCTTTTAGTTTTTGGCCAACGTAATGATTGTATAGAACTAAAAAGTTCCAACTAATGTAAAATGTTTCAGTAATTAATGAAGAGTAAATGGATATAAGAATGAATCAAATGGTCAGAGTAGGCGTTGCAGTAATAGTAATGCATGATAATAAAATTTTACTCGGTGAACGGATAGGCGCACATGGCGCAAATACGTGGGCAACCCCTGGAGGGCATTTAGAATTTGGCGAAACGGTTGAGCAATGCGCTGTGCGTGAAGTAGTAGAAGAGACAGGGCTCAATGTCACTAATATTCGTAAACTCGATTTTACCAACGATATTTTTAGCGCAGAGAACAAACATTATATTACCTTATATGTGCAAGCAGACTATGAAGGTGGAGAGGTTATAAATAAAGAGCCTCACAAATGTTTACAGTGGCGTTGGTGCGATATTAATGACTTGCCCGCACCTTTGTTTATCTCATTAAAAAATTATCTAGCACAGAATACCTTGCCCGCTGAGTATTAAAGGTTTTTTGGCATAGGAAGTTGCCATTTATTTAAAATTTGCTGATATTCACCACTTTCCTTGATGGCATTTAACCTATCGCTAATAATTTTTGCTGTGTGTGAGTCAAGCTGATTACTGGCTGCAAAATGCAAAGAAGAGGGTAACTCATCTAAATGGATGCGTTTTGAAATTAAATTAGGGTCGAGCCCAGTACGTTTTAATTCGTTTTCAAGTGTGAGCGTATTAGTAACAACAAAGTCGATGCGATCTTTATATAGCATTTTCCAGAGTTGCTGGTAATAACTGACTAATACTAGGTTTTCATTTTCAGTAAAACCTTTGGCTTCTAAATAGGCCTGCGCAGAGTAGCCGCGGATCGTAGCTACTTTGTATTCTTTAGCGAAGTTTAAATGAATCACTTCATCTTTATGGCTGCGTAAGCTAACTAGGTATGCGTCTGCAAAGTAAACTTTACCCAACCACTTAAATTGATGATGCCTGTTTGGTGTTTTTAGCAGTGACAGCATAATGGCATTAGGATTGGCTCGTTGCTGTTGAAACATGCGCGCCATCGGCATTATTTCAAACTTTGCGGTTAAAGCGGTGCCTTTTAATACTGCTTTAGCGATATCAACTAACGCGCCCTGTGTTTCACCTTGAGGGTTTTTAAAATGATAAGGCGGTAAATCTTCAGCGATAAAGGTAACAGGGGTGGCGTTGCAGAACGCACTATAAAAAACCAAAACAAAAACAGTTAACATCATACGCAAAAGCATAAATAATTGTCTTTAAAGCAATATCATGAGTCTAGTGTAAATAAAATTAGTAAAAAGGTATATGGTAAGTGTGTTTTTTAAGTAAAGGGAATGTTTAATTATTGTTTTTTATAAATTGGCGAGGTGAACAATGATACCAGCGCTTAAAAGCACGATTAAAAGAGCTTTGATCGTTAAATCCCAGCATAAATGCGATTTTATTTAATGAATAGTGGGGAATATAAGTTAATAAACGTCGTTTTTGCTCTGCTTCAAGCAACGCGGCAAACGTGGTTTTTTCTTTTTTTAGATGGCGCTGTACTGTGCGTGGCGTCATATTTAAGGCCGCAGCTGTCCTAAGTAAAGAGCAATCTTGTAAGTCGTGTTTTGACATTAAAATATGATTAATTTTTTCTGATAATAACTGCTGACTTTTAAACTGGGATAGCTGTTGCTCTGACATTTGCTTAAGCATTGCGTTGATTTGGCTATTATCGGTTTTAAAGGGCAGGGTTAAGTAATTACTTGGAAACTCGATTTGATTAAAGCTAGCTCCAGCTTTTACTGGGCAATTAAACCAATTAGTTAATCTGTGTTGTTCGGTGTTTGAAAAGTGTGTTGAAAAATACACACAGCTAGGTGAAAGCTCAGGATTAAGTAGTTGGCGTACCACACTGACCCATGCGGTCATATTTCGTAAAACAGCCTGTGAACTACATTGTGGATCGGCTACCCAAGTTACTTTACACCGTGTTTTTTGTTGCTCAAACTTGGCGCGACCAATATTAGCCACAAGGCTGTCGTAATTAAGTAGTGCAGTAATAGCACTGGCTAAATTAGTACTCGATTCAATTAAATACCCCAATACACCAAAATCAGCGGTGCGTATTTGTTTTCCTAATTCAAAGCCAAATAAGGGATCGTTTAACGCCTGTTGTGCATAGCCAAGCAACGCATTGTAGCTTTTTAAGCTGATACGCGGCGCCAATTGTTGTGACTGTTTATTGGTATACTCGTTAAAATCAATAGCGCTTAAAGCCACTTGGCTATCTAAGCCCTTGGCTTCAAGATAATCCAAACAGCTACAAAAGTAATGATCGGCTAAGGTTTTCATTTGTCGCCTAAAGCTAAAAAATAGTCATCTAATCGCAAGTTTGCCACGGCATATTTTTATATGCTAGTGATCTATAAAAATAATAGGGTGAAGGTCATGGTAAAAATAAAGGTTAAGCGTACTGTGGCAGCAACGCCTGAGCAAATACGCAGCGTATTACTAGCACATGCCGATTTAGGACGGTTTTTTAATGCCCACTTTACACTACTAACACCACAAGAGCCGGGTGAAATAACTGGCGGGAAAGGCACGATTAGAGAAATTAAAATGCAAGGCACTACCTTTAAAGAGCAAATAATAGCTGCAGATAACAGTCATATTAGTTACTGTATTATAGGCAGCAAGCCCGTTGCACAGCATCGTGGTGATATTTACTTAAATGCTAATAACAAAGAACCATCGCTCACTGAGGTTAATTACCATATTCGCTGCGTTGCACCTTTATGGCTACCCGATTTTATACTGGCTTTTTTTATAAAAAAAGATATTAGTCAAGCACTTAAAAAAATATCCCGTTACTTTCAGGAGCGTGTTGTATGAGCATTGAAATTATTTTACTTGCACTGAGCCCTATTTTTTTACTGTTTGTTGCTATTGAGTTTATTAAATTTAGGCGTTACTACGATATAAAAGACAGCTTTGCCAATGCGTTACTGGCTTTATTACACCAAGGTGCTGATGCTATTGCGTTAATTGTACTAATGCCGTTTTTTTACTGGCTGTATCAGTTTCGGTTATTTGATATTGAATTGACAGTACTAACTGTATTAGGTGCCTTTGTATTGCAAGACTTTTTATATTATTGGTTTCATCGTGCATCACACCATATACATTGGTTATGGGCCGCTCATGTCGTACATCATAGCTCTACAAAAATGAATTTTACTACTGCGTTTAGACAAAGTTTAATGTATCCACTTGCAGGTATGTGGCTGTTTTGGATGCCTATGATATTACTTGGTTTTGAGCCTGTGATTGTTTTTGCTGTGGTTGCCCTTAATTTGGCATATCAATTTTTTGTTCACACCCAAGTGGTAAAAAAGCTGGGTTGGTTTGAAAGCGTATTTAATACTCCATCACATCATCGGGTTCATCACGCTATTAACAATGGCTACTTAGATAAAAACTTTGCAGGGGTACTAATTGTTTGGGATAAGTTATTTGGCACATATGTAGAAGAGGATGAAAACAAGCCTTGTAAATACGGAATTATTGGCCAACTACACAGTAATAACCCAATCAAAATTACTTTTCATCAGTGGCAGCATCTCGTTAAAAGTACCTACAGGGCAAACGGGTTAAAAGCTAAATTAAAAGTTGTATTTGGTTATCCAACAAGCTCTCAAAGTAGTAATAAGTAAGCCTATTTTTGAATAAAAAAGCCAGGAGTAAATAGCATCACTCCTAGCTTATCTCACAGTAAAATTTAATTTATTTGGCCGTTGTGATCACTGTATCTATCAAGTGAACAACCCCATTACTTGTATAAATATCAGTAGTTGTTACATTGCTACCCGCTACTTGTAATGATGTAGCCGGTAAGCTTACTTGCCACCAAATATCGTTCACAGCTTGGCCATTATTCTGACCTGCTGCCGTATCACCTGAGAAGGTATATAAAGGACGACCAAGATAAGCGACTTGCATGCTGTCATCTGAGCGAGCAATTAACGATAAACCTGGCACATTTTCAATTGATGCTGCAGTACCAAGAACCGGTGGCCACGTTGTTGCACAAGCTGCTTCACACGTACTCATTGCCTCGCCTAAATCATTATCAAATACATAAACTGTTTTGCCTGGCATGGCGTCGGCCATACCCGTTACTAAACGATTATTAGTTGAATCGTAAGCAATGCTGTCTGTTGCTGTGTTTTCTGTGCTGGTAAAGTCTACGATGTTTATGCTTAGCATGTTATCAGCAAGGGTGGTCACCGTTTTACCATTGGCTGCAAATGCATCAGTACTGCCCACTTGAGCGCCTAAAACATGTTGAGTCAGTACACCTGTTAGTGCTGTCGTGTCAGCCAATAAAGCCTCTAAATCAGCCGTAGGAATTTTGCTAAATGCAGCATTTGTTGGTGCAAATACCGTAAATGATTGAGTGGTATCGTTAAAGGTATCTACTAGTGATGCTGCTTGTAGTGCAGTGACCAAAGTAGATAATGCGGGTGTTTCAGTAGCCACAGTAGCAATTGTTTTAGTCGGAGTCCCAACTTCTGCCGGTGGCATAATCACTTTATTTAATACATGAATCACGCCGTTACTGGCGGTTACATTTGCCTCTGTGATTGCCGAATCATTGATAAATAGTGAGCTGTCTACATAAGAAATAGCTGCCATGTCGCCATTGGCCATTTCTATCTTGTTGCTGTTACTATTGGCAATACTTACTGCGTCATCTGATAAAACTGTTGCGTCAGGAAAAACATGGTACAGCAAAATATCACGAAGCGTATCAGTATCAGCCAGTAGCGCATTAATTGTATCCTGACCGAGTGCAGCAAATGCAGCGTCTGTAGGAGCAAATACACTAAAAGTATTATCTGGGTCGGCAACTAGTGTATCTAAGCCTGTTGCTGTTAGAGCCGCGAGAAGAGTCGTAAAGTTACCATCAGCGCTCGCTATGTCAGCAATTGTGTTAGTACTTTGAGGTAAAGTAACATCAGAAATAATAACCGAATCAATTACATGAATGACACCATTAGTGGTCATAATATCTTTTACTACAATATTGGCTCCGCCAAACGATAGCATGTTTGTTTCTGCGTTTATCGCCACTGGAAGGGTATTGCCAAGTAGCGTTTCTGCTGATTGACCGTTAAGAGACATTGCAGTAACAGAATCAACTGATCCTACAAGCACATGCTGCTTCAAAATATCGGCTAAAACGGTGGGATTAGCCAGTAACGTGTTTAAAAAGTTGCTACCAATTGCCTCGAATGCAGCATCCGTAGGGGCAAATACGGTAAATTCTGATGATTCATCGGCAAGTGCTGAAGTAAGGGATGCAGCATCAAGAGCTGCAAGTAATGTACTAAAATTGCCAGCTTGTTGAGCTGTTTCAATAATATTATTAGTTGGTGCTGTTTCTGGCACTGTTTTTGGCGTGAGCACCGCGTCAATAACATGAATGATTCCGTTGTCGGTCACAATGTCGGTCATTGTTACTGTGCTGGTATTTACTAATAAATTCTCACCATTTAAAGATAAAGCAATGTTTTGCCCGTTAACAGTCTCAACAGTGCTACCCGCTAAGCCAATAGCTGTTTGCGCGTCTACTCTGCCAGCGATCACATGATAAGTTAAAATAGAACTTAGGGTGTCTGTATCAGCTAATAAGCTATTAATGGTCTCTTCGCCTAATAATGCGAATGCATCATCGGTAGGGGCAAATACAGTATAGCTGGTAGTTAAATCATCGAGAGTTTCATCTAGACCGGTTGCTTCTAGTGCTGCAACAAGAGTGGTGAACTCTTCAGAGTCCTGTGCGGCGTCAAAGACTGAGACGGCAGGTTGTGGGTCTACAGTTACTGGAGCGTTGTTATCGTCATCACTACTACAGCCTTGAATCAGTAACAAGGGAAGTATGATAGCACCGAGCTTAAATACTTTATTCATAATTGTTCCTTTAATCGAATGTTACAGTGTTACAGCTTTGTGAATACTACGAAGCTATTAACAGTGTTGATCAAAAAAACATGGGTTATTTTTATACAATTTAATAGGTGTAAGATTTTATTGAATTTTTATTCAAGAAAACGTTTAAATTTTAGTTTTTTTACTGCGTGGTGCGCCAAGTAAAATAAATACATGGCAAATACACACAGATAGAAATGCACTAATTCCCAAAGCGCCACCAAAACCATCAAGAATAGGCACTAGATAGGCAAAAAACAGTGAAAATATAATTGCTGAACTGGCAAGCGTATACACACCAAAACGGTGGGGAGCACTCATTCCAATAAATGTGCCGCCAAAAAAGACGATGCTATATAGCTCAGCGTTAAGGCTCAGCTGCGCAAAAATCAAATAGGCAATAATCGATAGAGCTGCAGAGGCTCGGATCCCATCAAAGCGATTATGTTTAGCCAAGTAAAAGGTTAAAAACGCCCCTAGCAAAGCAAGTAGCGGATAAATAAGCATCATATTACTAACTCCTTGGCCAAAACAAATAAGGCGACGCTAGCAAATGCAATGCTACCTAATCGTCCGCCAAACCCCGCAAATACATTAATGGTGAGTGTGTATAAAACAGCACCAATGGCAGAAATAATCGCAATTTCCCAGTATTCATTAATTAAACTAGTGGAGCACATACCGGCAAAACTGCCTGCATAAATAGCTGAATAGGGATGGTTTTTGTAATCTTCAGGGAATGGAATAAATGAACCGATAAGCCCCGTTAAACCGGCAGATACAACAATAGGCAATGCGAATGTGGTATGCATTAAAAAACACGACAAGCAGCCGATAAAAAAGGTGATGAATTTTAAAAGTATGAATTTAGTCATGGCGCGCACATCATAATGTATCAGTTTTAGCTTTAATAGTTAAAAACTGATATTTAAGACTAAAATCGATAAACCACAGCTAAAAGGTGAATTATTACTGTTGAAAATTAGCGATATGCAATGAATGACTAAAAATAACACTGTTAATGTTCTATAAATTGCAAATTATGTATAATGCAGCATATTTCATATATTAAAAGTTATAACCTAAGGTAATTTATGTCTAACTGTTTACATCTGGCTATCCCCGCTGGCGATCTTGAAAAAGCGAAAACGTTTTACTGTGACGTACTCGGCTGTAAAACCGGCAATAGTGAAGCGGGACGATGGGTAGACATTGATTTTTGGGGTAACGAATTAACTCTACATCAAAGTGTTGAGCGTTTACCTACGGTACGTCATGATGTTGATATGGGTGCAGTGGCTGTTCCACACTTTGGTATTCATTTATCAGAAAGTGAGTTTCAAGGATTAAAGCAACGTATTGCTGATGCCGGTCTTGAATATTTAGATAAACCTTACCGTCGTTTTGTTGGTGATGAGTTTGAACAAGAAACGTTTTTTATTGAAGATCCTAACGGTAACGTGCTCGAAATGAAAACTATGGTTAATCCTGAGGTTCTATTTAAAAAGGGTTAAGCTAAGGCTATAGCAGAGCTAGCCTTACTGGCTAGCTCACGTTTTTTTATGCTTTTAAACGGCGGCTACTACTATTTTTTCAGCTTGCTTTGCTTTTCTTTGCAATTTCTGTTTATACATTGCTTCATCACCTGCTTTTAAAACTGTGTCTAAGTTATCGGGTGGCTGAGTATAGCTAGTTTGCCCAACACTGGCGTAAATAGAAATGGTATGGCCCTGATGCTCTATAGTTAACTGGTTTAATTTTTGTTCTAAGGTGTTAACTCGCTGGTTAATTTTTTCGTTGCTATTAAACAATGCCATGGCCACAAATTCATCGCCCCCTAAGCGACCAACGGCATCTTCACTGCGCATATGTTGACTAAGAGACTCTGCAACTTTGCACAGTACTTTGTCGCCCACATCATGACCATAAGTATCATTAATTGCTTTAAAACGGTCTAAATCTATGTATAAAAAGCACAAAACGCCTCCTCGTTGCTTATGCTCTGCTAGTAAGTCGTTTGCTTTTAAGCTCCATCCGCGACGATTGTATATATGGCACAAATGATCAAAGTTAGCGTGTCGTTCAGCCTGTTTTTTTGCATAACTCAATCTTTGAATTCGTCTACCGACTGCAATAGCAAGTAATAAAGATTCAATTGTAAACGCAATAACAAATCCATAGCGTTGAATGAACGGGCTGTAATCGGTTAGTAGTACCCTAAAAATCATACTAATACACACACTTGCCAGTGCTATAAATACCAAGCTTGCTTCATTAACACCGTACTTTGTTTGTATGGCGCTGAGGATAAAAATAGTGATGACAATAAATAATGATAAATAGCCTGTTACTGCAGAGGTAATATTGGTTATAAGTGGTAGATCGAGCGCTATTTTTTGTAAGCATAAAGTCAGTACGCATAAGGCGGCTACTTTTAGTGTATTACTTATCTTAGGAAAGTACTTAGGTAGCTCCAATATAGCGCTCATAAACCATGTAGCACTCACTATAGTTAAACCGATACTTAACGTATAAAAATGGCTAACGTACGCAGAGTAGTGCTGTTGTGTAAATAAATAAGGCTGTCCTTCTTGAAAGAATATAAAGCTAGCGATGCAAAAAATATAAATGCCATACAGTTTAAAAAGAGGGTCTTTTATGCCGTGACCTATAATTAGTGCATAAAAAATAAGCGTGGCGCAAAGACCATAAAAAATGCCAAAAATAAGGTTGTAGCGTTGAATTTTTTCGACAAAAGGCTGTGTATCTGACCAAGTAAAGCGTGGGGTATAAGCCGCAGAAGTGGTAATCATAAGCTGTGCAGTAAAAACGCCTGGGTCCATTAAAATTGCCATCTGATTGGTTTTTAAAGGTGTTTTATATGCTGAATTTTGCTGCCACGAAAAGTCTTTAAGTGCAGGGCGAGTAAATGAAAATACCCCGCCTTGCTTTAAGTTACAGCTTAATTCAAGATGATTAATACCATTTTTAAGTTTAATATTTGAGGCAACTTCTTTGGATAAAGACACCGAAGTATTGGTTGCTCTTGAGCTGAGCTGACAACGTTCTTGCGCATAAGTAACGCTACTAAATAGCATAGCAAAAGCGCATATAAAAATGCTAAACCTAACCACCTGAGCGCCTAACATGCTAAAAACTCCTTGTCTTTATCGTACAATATATCATTACTAAGTAGACGAATACTTTTAAGTCATATTAACAAAGTCTAATGATAAAGTATTTAAATAATGACTTGCGCAAAAGTAAGTTAGTTTTAATCACACATGTATTTCACTGGGGGCTTTGTTGAAATGGCGTTTAAACTCACGGCTAAATTGTGACGCACTGGTGTAACCTACTTTAAATGCGGCCTCATTTGCTTTACTGCCAGAGGTGGTTATTAATTCTTTTGCTTTAGCTAAACGCACTTTTTTTAAATACTGCAAAGGGGATTCAAACGTAACTTGTTTAAAGGCACGATGAAAAGATGACACACTCATGTTCACTTCTTCAGCTAAGTGCTCTACGGTAATAGGGCTTGCATAATCACTATGTAATGTTGATAAGGTACGCGCTATGCGTGCGTAATGGCCATCGTGCATTGCAAGTCCAATTAAAGTGTTGCCTTGAGGGCCACACAGCACCCTATATACTAATTCTTTAACTATATCGTCACCAAATACCTCAGCCTCAAGCGGATCGTTTAACACTGTTAACAGTCGATGGGTAACTTGCTCCATAGCTAAATCTAAAGTGGCGCTTTGTACGGCTCCGCTTTGTGTTAAAGGAGTTAAAATAGGCTTATGTTGCATCATTTGGTTAACCAGTTTGTGCAGCATGGCTGGGTTTATATCAATTGCTATACCCATTACTGGTAAATCGTTATCAGTAAACGCTTCACATTCTAGTGGTACGGGCACTCCCAGTACTAAATAATCGCCTGCACCATACTGTATTTGATGCTCAGGGAAGTGAATAATTTTATGTCCTTGGCCAACAATAATAATACCTGAATTATAAATAAGCGGCTGACGCGCTGAGCTTTTGGTGGCGCGATGAAAGTACACCCCTGGAATAATTGTTTCCATGGTACCTTCAAAGTTGAGCAACTTATTATGCTCTGCGTATTGTTGTAACAAAGTGGCGATGGTTGTCATAAGAGCGGCTTAAATTAACGGTATTTGGCGTAAAATAACAACGCTGATAGTTTTAGGCAAGCTTTTGGTAGCTATTAGGCTTTTTATATATGTGCTATGCCACTATTATGCATCCATCAACACTTTATTTATTTAAGAATTGATAAGGTGCTTAGTAATTAACCGTCCCCTTTAGGAGCAAAATAATGAAATTTAGCTACGTAAATCCCACTTTAATTCAATTTGGTCAGCAACAAATTGCCGCACTTACTGATTTGATCGCAAAAGATCAAAAAGTATTAGTTGTGTACGGTGGCGGCTCTATTAAAAAGAACGGCGTATACGATGAAGTTGCAGCAGCACTTGAAGGTTTTGATTGGGTAGAGTTTTCGGGCGTGGGTGCTAACCCAACAATTGAAGTGTTAGACCAAGCAGTAAAAATTTGTAAAGAACAAGACATCGATTTCGTATTAGGTGTAGGCGGCGGCTCTGTAATAGACGGCGTTAAATACATTGCAGCATCTGCTGTATATGATGGCGAAGGTTGGGATATCCCTACAGGTAAGCACACAATTACCAGCGCATTACCTATTGGTGCCGTATTAACGCTACCAGCTACAGGTTCTGAATCTAACCAAAACTCGGTGGTAAGCAAAGAAGCAACGAAGCAAAAACTACCGTTTGCATCTCCAGAAGTATTACCAAAATTTGCCATTATGGACCCTGATGTAATGAAAACATTACCGCAGCGCCAGCTTGTAAATGGTTTAGTAGATGCATGGGTACATACCTGTGAGCAGTACCTAACATTCCCAGAAGGTGCACTTGTTCAAGAAGGTTATGCAGAGGCACTGTTAAAAGCGCTTAAAACATTGGGTGATAACTTTGAAAACCAAGACGATGCATGGCGTGCAAACCTTATGTGGGCTGCAAACCAAGCACTTAACGGCTTAATTGGTTCTGGCGTATCGCAAGATTGGGCAACCCACATGATTGGCCATGAGCTTACAGCTGCTTACGGAGTTGATCATGCACGTTCACTGGCTATTGTTCAGCCTTCTTTACTGCGCAACCAATTTACAGTTAAAAAAGCAAAACTAGAACAAATGGGTAAAAACGTATTTGGTCTTGCACAAACAGATGATTTAGCAGAGCAAACAATTCAAGCAATTGAAGCGTTTTACCACAGTCTTGATGTAGCCACTGAGCTTACTGAGCATGGTGATGACAAAGCGGCTGCCATTGATAATATTATTGGCAAGCTTGAAGCGCATGGCATGGTTGCCCTTGGTGAAAACCAAGCTATTACGTTAAAAGAAAGCCGTGAAATTTTAGAGCAAGCGGTTGCTTAATAATGATTAATCTCGACCCCTAACATTTGTTAGCGGCTTTTTGCAGCAAAATAAGATTGAATGAAATAAAATTTTATTTTGCTGCATTACTTTTTTTGATGTTTTCAGGTACAGTATTGAAGAAAATAATATTTAGATGAGTAATGAGCTTATCTAATCGTGTGTTTCAATAGGGAATTCGTTTAACTGTGCGTTCAAATCGTTTTTTAATTGTAATGTTACTTGTGCTTGTGCATAGCTTTATAAGCTGTGATGGCGCCGCGTACCATTTACAAGAAGACGTTGACCACATAAATAGCTCATTTTCGCAAAGTAGCGAAACTGCTGATGATAACGACAGCGCCCCAACAGCAGAAATACATGCCCACCAGCATTGCCACAGTGGCTATAGCCACAGCTCAAATCACTCAATAACTCCCGAGAAAAGTAAACCAACTTTAGCGATATGCTATCACGGCTTACATTATCCACCAGACGTACCGCCACCGAATTCATTTAGCTAGTTCTTAATTTAATTTCAATTAATTACTGTGCTTTTAGCTGCCTACACATAAGTGTTTTATGGGCCGTTATAGGCATGTTTAGATTGCTGAGCAATTTACACTGTCGCTATCTTTTGCGTAGGTTGTGAATGGTTTGCAAGTGAACTCTGTTTATTAAAAACGGACAAGTTATATGAATAAAAAATCAATTATGTTGGTGGTGATGCTGTGCACGCTGCCTGCTTTTAGTGCGTTTGCAAATGTTAAAACACTAACTCTAAAACAAGCGTTGATAAATACCGAGCAACAAAATCCGCTATTAAAACGCTACCCTTATCATCAAAAAATACTCAGCGCGCTTAAATCTCAAGCTGCTCTTTCGCCTAACCCTATCTTAAATATAGAAGCTGAAAATCTGCTGGGGACAAACGATGCACGTGGTGTGCAAGACGCTGAAATAACCTTGGCATTTAGCCAGCTTATAGAGCTTGGAGATAAACGCCAAAGCCGTATAAATTACGCTACGGCAAACATTAAAGCCCAAGCAATACAATATCAAAATACCCGTTTAGCCTTATTGGCAACCACCGGTGAGCGGTATTACGAGGCGCTTAAATTTCAAACTTTACTTTCTCTCAATAGCGAACGACATCAGGTTGTAAGCCAAGCACTTAAAGCAATAACGCAACGAGCTGATGCCGGCGCTGTATCGCAAGCGGATGTAACCCGTATGCGTTATGCACTAAGCCAAGTTGAGCTTGATAAAGCGAAGCTAAATAGCGAATTTGAGCGAGCACGTTTATCGCTCAATGAACTGTGGAGTGAGCAACATGGCTACACGGATTTAGCAGGAAATATGACTACCCTAATACCGCTTAAATCTGAGCAAACGTTACTCAATGCGGTTAACCAAGCCCCTGACTTTGCTATGTTACAGCAGCAATACTTACAGCAAGCGGCTAACTTAACGCTGCAAAAAGCCAATGGGGAAAGTGACATTAATGTAGGTGCAGGCGTGAGCTACAACCAGCAAAACAATACCAGTTCGTTGCTGTTTTCGTTTTCAATGCCGTTGCAATTGAGTAACTCAAATAGCGGTAATATTGAAGCGGCTAATAGTCAGTTGGCATTGTTACGTGAGCAGCAAGGACAGTTACGGGTTCAATTACGTCAGCAAGTTCGTACTTTGTACGCCTATTACCAAGGTAAGACGTTACAGGCACAGTTGTTATCTGGGCAAGTTATTCCCCAAGCCCAAACACTCATTGAGCAAAGCTTAAAAAGCTATCAACGCGGACAAATTTCGGTGTTGCAATTACTCGATGCTCAACAAGCCCTTTTTGACTCTAAACGCGCGTTGATTAACACATATGCAGCGTTATATCAGACCCACCTCGCACTTGAGCGTTTAACTGGCCAATCTTTAACTGAGACTTTTCAATCATGAACAACACTTTTATCGCATTATTAGTATTTCTCTCGTTTGTAGCTAGCTTAACAAGCACACATGTATTTGCCTCAGCAGAACATGACCAAACAGAGCAAACCCAAAAACAAGGTCCACACGGCGGCTTTTTATTAACCAACGAAAAGCTCACTCTTGAGTTAAAGCTGCAAGAATTGGCAGGTAAAGTTGAGCTGCGCGTATATGGTTATGAGCAAAAACAGCCGGTAGATATAAACGATTTAAGTATAGAAATGAACTTAAAACGCTTAGTAGAAGCGCCGCAAAAAATACAATTTACCCGTGAGAATGAGTACCTTGTTAGCACGCAATCGATAAATGAGCCACATTCATTTGAGCTTTTGATTACTGCCAATTATAAAGGTGAGCGCGTTAGCTTTGAGTACTCTCAGCACGAAGGCCAAACTGTGCTTAGCGAGCGAGCAATTAAAGGCGCGGGCATTAAAACAGAGATAGCACAAAGCGGCGAGGTTGATATTTCCGACACGCTGTTCGGTGTTATTACACCTACACAGCATGGCACAGTAGAAATTATGGCGCCATATACCGGATTGATCAGCGATATTTTTGTCAGTATTGGTCAAACCGTTCAAAAAGGCGATGTACTGGCCAGCGTCACCAATCGCGAAACTTTGCAAAACTACAGCATTAAAAGCCCTATTAGCGGTGTGGTAACCGAACAATATTTAAAGCGTGGCGAACTGGCAAGTACTCGTGCGCTAATGCAAGTCGTGAACCTTGATAAAGTATGGGTTGAGCTCTCAGCCTTTCCTGAAAACATCGAAAATCTAGCCATTGGTCAAAGCGCCACGGTGTACGATTTACATCATCATTTAACCGCCCAAGGTAAGGTGTTTTTTATAGCGCCTATGATGACCGGCGGGCACATTGCACGTGCCCGTATAGCGCTTAATAACCCTGATGGTCATTGGCGTCCGGGCATGCATGTTAATACTGATGTCAGTATCGATAAGGTTAATGCTAACGTGCGTGTAAAGCCTGAGGCTATTCAAGAGTTTAACGGCATGGCGAGTGTATTTGTGCGTAAAAATAATGTGTTTGAAGTACGCCCAGTTACTTTAGGCGCAAAAAGTAGTGAGTGGGTTGAAGTCATCGCGGGTTTAAGCCCTGGTAGCGAGTACGTCACAACCAATAGCTATGTGATCAAAGCCGATATTTTAAAAAGCGGCGCAAGTCACGCACACTAGGAGGTACCATGATTAACTGGATTGTTTCTTTTGCGGTTAAACGCCGCATGATGGTACTGGCACTGACATTTTTATTTGCTGGGTTTGGTGTGTATAACATCCAAAACTTAGCGGTAGATGCTGTACCCGATATTACCAATGTACAAGTGCAAATTAATTCTAAAGCGCCTGGTTTTACGCCGCTTGAAGTAGAGCAGCGTATTACTTACTTAGTCGAAACGGCGATGGCAGGTATTCCTAAGCTTGACTATACCCGTTCACTTTCTCGCTATGGGCTTTCTCAAGTAACCATTATTTTTGATGAAGGCACCGATATTTATTGGGCGCGTCAACAAATTGGTGAGCGTATTCAAAGTATTCGCGCTGATTTACCTAATAATGTTGAGCCAAATCTTGGACCTATTGCCAGTGGTTTAGGTGAAATATTTACCTATAGCGTGCATGCAAAACCCGATGCGTTAAAAAGTGATGGTATGCCTTACAGCGCCGAAGATTTACGTACTTTACAAGACTGGGTTATTCGTCCGCAGCTTTTAAAAGTAAAAGGCGTAACCGAAATAAATAGCCAAGGTGGCTTTGAGCGCCAGTACCAAGTTGCGCCCATACCAGAAAAGCTCATCGCTTATAAGCTAACAATCAAGGATGTTATTAGTGCACTTGAGCTTAATAACAGCAATCGCGGAGCCGGTTATATAGAGCGCTTTGACGGCCAATATTTAGTGCGCTCACCTGGGCAATTAAAAACATTAGCGGATATAGCAAACACCGTTATTGCTAAGCGTGATGATGCTCCTGTACGAATTAAAGACGTGGCAAATGTATACTTAGGAAAAGAACTCAGAACTGGCGCGGCTACTTATAATGGCGAGGAAACCGTATTAGGCACGGCGATGATGCTAATTGGTGAAAATAGCCGTGTGGTTGCCAAAGCCATGGCTGATAAGCTTATACAAGTACAAAAAAGTTTACCTGCAGGGGTTATTATTGAGCCTGTTTATGACCGCACCAATCTGGTTGATAAAACCATCGCCACAGTACAAAAAAACCTGTTTGAAGGTGCGGTATTGGTCATCGTCATTCTGTTGTTATTGCTTGGGAATATCACTGGTGCGCTTATTACCGCCATGGTTATTCCGCTGAGTATGCTATTTGCTATTACTGGCATGGTGGGTAATCGAGTCTCGGGTAACTTAATGAGCTTAGGTGCAATCGACTTTGGATTAATTGTTGATGGCGCGGTGATTGTGGTTGAAAACTGCCTTCGTCAATTAGGGATGGCTCAACATAAACATGGCCGCTTACTTACACTCAGTGAGCGTTTAGAGGTTGTAACTTCAGCCACCAAAGAAGTGTTTAGCCCCGCAGTATTTGGTATTTTAATTATTATGTTGGTGTATTTACCGCTATTTGCGCTCAGTGGTGTTGAGGGAAAAATGTTTCAGCCTATGGCGTTTACCGTGGTTGCCGCGTTAATAGGTGCACTTATTTTTGCTGTCACCTTTGTGCCAGCAGCTATTGCCGTATTTGTGCGTGGTAAAGTAGATGAAAGCGAAAACGCAGTAATGCGTGGCGTTAAAAAAATCTACAAGCCACTGCTTAGCTTATCGCTTAAATTACCGTGGCTGATGGTGAGTATTGCCACTGTTTTGGTATTAGTGCTTGGCTTTAAAGTTAAAAATATGGGCGCCGAATTCTTACCGCAGCTAGATGAAGGTGACATTGCAATGCATGCGTTGCGTATTACTGGCACCGGTATCGAACAATCGGTGCAAATGCAAAAGCAGTTGGAGCAGGCTTTATTAGAGCAACCTGAAATTGCAAACGTATTTTCAAAGATTGGCACCGCGGATGTAGCCAGCGATCCTATGCCACCTAATGTTGCCGACACTTTTTTAATGTTAAAGCCGCGTGAGCAATGGCCAGATCCGTCACTAAGTAAAGACGCGTTAGTGCAGCAAATTCGTCATCGTGTGAATGAGGTACCGGGTAATAACTATGAATTTACCCAGCCTATAGAAATGCGCTTTAACGAGTTAATTGCCGGTGTGCGTGCCGATGTAGCGCTGCGTATTTACGGTGATGATTTAGCCATACTTAAACAGTTTGGCGAAAAAGCCACTGGTTTAATGCGAAATATTACCGGTGCTACTGATGTACGTTTAGAGCAAATGGAGGGCTTGCCTACACTCTCTGTTACCCCAATGCGAGACCATATGGCGCTATTAGGATTAACCGTAAACAACATTCAACAAACCCTTGCCGCTGCTGTTGGTGGGGTGCAAACAGGGCTAATTTATGAGGGTGATAAGCGCTTTTCGTTATTAGTACGCTTAGATAAGCGTTGGTCTGATGATGTCTCTGTGCTTGCGCGTTTACCTATTGCGTTACCTAAAAGTAGTAACCCTGAGCTTGCATTTGTACCGCTTGGAGAAGTGGCTACAATTAGTATTGAAAAAGGCCCTAATCAAATAAATCGCGAAAGCGGCAAGCGCAATGTGGTAGTAACAGCGAATGTAACAGGACGCGATTTAGCCAGCTTTGTAAGAGATGCCCAAGCGACTATGAACGCACAACTTAACCTACCCAGCGGTTATTGGCTTGAATACGGCGGTACGTTTGAGCAATTACAATCGGCGAGTAAGCGTTTGTCGTTGGTAGTGCCTGTGACTTTATTGCTTATTTTTGGCTTACTTTATAGTGCTTTTGGATCGCTGCGTGATTCACTCATTATATTCAGTGGTGTACCACTGGCACTGACCGGTGGGGTATTGGCATTATTGCTACGAGATATGCCGCTTTCTATTTCAGCGGGTGTGGGGTTTATTGCGCTAAGTGGAGTTGCGGTATTAAACGGTGTAGTGATGTTGTCGTTCATTAAGCAATTACGAAATGAGGGGTTAAGCTTATATTATGCAATACACAGCGGGGCATTGCAGCGATTACGCCCAGTGCTAATGACCGCGCTTGTGGCAAGTTTAGGCTTTATACCTATGGCGCTAAATACCGGTACTGGCGCTGAAATACAACGGCCTTTGGCAACCGTGGTGGTAGGTGGAATTATGTCATCCACTTTGCTCACATTGTTAATTTTACCAGCACTTTATAAATTAGTGCATGCAAAATTTAAAAAGCTGCAAACTAATTACTAATTAGGTAATAACGTAAAAAGCAGCTGAAGTGTCAGCTGCTTTTTTGTTAAGTAAGGAGTTGCTTAGTTATATTGAAATAGGCTATCCCAGCGCTCATCTAATATGGCTTTTGCGCGCTCTAGATTTACCGCGTTATATAGGGTGTTTGTGCAAGTTACTAAATGCATACGTTCAAGCTTTTCAAGCGCGTCGCTAATTTCAAAATCTAGCTCGCATTGGTACTTGCTTTTAAACCACGTCTCTATCTGCTCATCAAGTGCGTGAGCGCTTAAGCCATTTTTAGATTTTAGTAAAAATGAATAAGCGAGTAGGGCTTCTTTAATGTCTTCTTCTTCGGCGGCGTCTATTAGTGTATGAAAAACACCCTCGTTGTTATCTAGGTTTTTAAAGTAAAGATTATCGCTCAGCGCTTTCATAAATTTAATTTTACGGTTTTTAAATTTACTCCACTCTTTAAATACAAAACTGCCAAATACACCAATACCAATGGCTAACGTAATAAAGTGCTGCTGAGTCATGGTAACGACTTTATCACTAAACCCTCCCCAAAATGCAAACAAAGCAAACAATAAAAGTAATGAGGCGCCCAGTTTGGTAACTAACACCACCGCACCGCCAATAAGTGCTGACGAGCCAATAATCACTTTATCAATAGGGCGCATTCGTACTTCGCTATTAGGAAATAGCATTTCTAAGTCAGCTTTTGGCACATTTTGAAATAGTTTTACTATGGTTGAGCTGGGCTCAAACCCCATAGGTAGTTTATTTTTTGATTCAAAATAGGCTTTATCTTTAAAGCGAATAAATACCGCTACGCGGTCGTAGTTGGTAAAATGCAGTGGCTTTTTACGTAACCCCCAAAAGCTGGTTATGGTTTCGGTGAGTTGCGATTCGCCTCTGCGATAAAAGACCACTTCTTCAAAGTCGTCAAACTCTACCTCTAGGCGTACCTTAAAAAGCGATTCTTCGTTGAGTGCATCTTGGAGGTCTTCATTGGTGATCACTTCAAAATTAGCCGCATTTAATACGTTAGCAAAATCTTTAGCAAAATCGCGTTGGCACTGGGCTTTTTGCTCCTTCGAGACAGGAGCTAACGAGCGAGTGTCGCTATTAGGATCAAACGGTGCGTAATTGTTTTTTAGTGACTCAAGGGTTGAGTGGTAATTATAATGAATCAGGCTGGCGAGCACGTCGCAAAACTGTTTGAAAGAGGTTTGTTGTGCACTATCGGCAAGCTCTTGGCTGCACATGCCTATGATATCTTGCTTTCTAAAAGGAATAAAACGCGCAGTTCGCATAATTAATAATTGTCAGAAAAGTATAATGGCATTGAGCAATAATAAAGTACTCTGGGAAGTATTACTATTTTGCCAATGTTAAATCTATAAATAATAAGGCGTTATATTTTCAGGTTAGATTAACCTAACTGTGCGATGATGCCAGTACCCGCTAAAAATATTAATCTCAGTAGTTAAAAGGATGTTTAATGGCTATACAAAAAAAGCTAAAGCAAAAAACGCGTCAGTTTATTGAGTCTAAAAATATGCTCAGCGGTATTACGTTTGCCTCATTTTTAGAATCCACCATAGTGCCCATTCCACTTGAAGCAGTACTGGTGCCATTAATGCAGGCAAGGCGTGAAAAACTGTGGCAAATTGCCCTTATGGCCACAATCGGCTGTGTTATTGGGGCGTTGTTTGGTTATGCGTTGGGTTATTATTTATTTGATGTGATTGGCGATTGGGTTATCAACACATTCTCAAGCCCTGAGCAGTTTGAAAACGTTAAGCAAAAAATGCAGGCACAAGGTTTTTGGTTTGTATTAAGCTTAGGTATTGTGCCTATTCCGTTTCAAATTGCGATGTTGGCCGCTGGTGCAACTAAGTATTCGCTGGCACTGTTTTTAGTGGCATCTGCGATTGCGCGCTCTATACGCTATTTTGGATTAGCGTTAGTGGTATATTATGCAGGCAATCAAGCTGAGCGACTTATCAGTAAACATAAAACTAAAACCATGATTGGGTTAACTATTTTAGTTGCTATTGGCTGGGTTGTCAGCACACTAATATAAATCAATCCGTTTTATAATTTGTGGTATAGTTTTTAATAGTAATTATAAAAATAATGTAAATATCGCCTATGATGAACCCGGAAAAAGTGAGTCTAAAGTTAAGCCATTTTGTTAAAATTACCAGATTAAATAAGCTGTTAATTTTGATGACGCTGGCGTTTATTATCGCTTTCTCAATTTTTTCGTTGATGTACTTTCACCCATTAGACATAACCCAAAACCTCTATGGCTTTACCACTGACTTTATTAATTTAGTGGTGATTTTTGCTATTTTTTTTGTAGTGCAATGTTCACGGTTAGCTAAAAAAGCGTATTTATATGTCAGTATCGGTTTAATGCTATGGATTGTAGGCTCTACTGCCGATGTGCTCGATGAAGTGATACGTCAGCCTTTTTGGATAAGCAATTACGTAGAAGACTTATGTCGCACATTAGGTATGCTAATTACCGCTTATGGTTTATTTAAAACCATGCACTTTATGCAGCGAATGCACAACCGGTTAGCGCAAGAGTTTATTATGGATGATTTAACTAAAGTGTATAACCGTCGCTGCTTTTATCAGCATGTGAAGGGGGTTGTTAATAATCCTTACACTGTTTTAATTATAGATCTCGACCACTTTAAACGTATTAATGACGATTATGGCCACGATGTGGGCGATAAGGTGCTTAAACAGTTTGCTGATAAAGTGAATCGTCTTTTTAAAGATGAAAATATTTTTGCTCGTATAGGTGGTGAGGAGTTTGCCGCTTACCTGCCTAGTTATGAGCTTGATGAAGTACTTAACTTTTCGCAGACTATTCTAGAGACGGCTCGTACTATTACAGTACACAATCAGCGTTCTTTAACGGTCAGTATCGGTATTGCACATCGTACAAGCGATCAGACCTTTGATAATGTAATGAAACGTGCTGATCAAGCATTATACCGCGCTAAAAAAGCAGGCCGTGATCGCCTTGAGGTTGCTTAAACATCGTAATTTTATAGTATAAGCTTTGTTTGTGATATTTTTGGGTACTTGTTTTGTAAAATAAAAAAGGGACTGTATGGATGAGTTAATCGGATTAGCAATCATTATATCTATTGCGATTGTTGCAGGGGGCGTATGTGGTTTAGTTGCCTTAGTGCAATTAAACGGCTTAAAACAAGAGATTGCAGTATTAAAATTCAAACTATCACAGTATGAGTTAAACCCAAATAAAGTCCCTAGCGAACTTCCCTCTGTAAACACACAACCAGATAATGCAAAAGCTCAAAACCGCTCAGACATTCCTGCCTCTGTTTATAAACCAGCGAGCATTAAACATACGCCACCACGTAAAGCAGTAATTAAAAAGCCATCGAGTATTGAACTGCTTTTTAAACAATTACGTGCAGGCTTTGAACAAAACTGGATGACCTGGATTGGTGCTATTGCTTTGGCTTTAGGTGGCGTGTTTTTAGCCAAATACAGTTTAGAGGCGGGGCTACTTTCACCTGCAATGAGGCTCAGTGCCGGTGGATTATTTGGCATTGGCTTAATCGCAGCAGCGTATTATTTACATTATAAACGTATTGTTTTTGAAGGCTTTAATAATTACATTCCTGCAGCCCTTGCCAGTGGCGGCTTTATGACTTGCTTTGCCTTAATGTTTTTGGCCTATAACAGCTTTACCATGCTAAGTGCTGAGTGGGCATTTATTGGCTTAGCAGTGATTGCTCTTTGCGCCAGTGCAATGGCGATTAAGTTAGGTCCTTTACTTGCTGTAATTGGCATTATAGGCGCATACAGTGTTCCTATTTGGGTAAATACGGGCAGTGGTCAGTTATTTTCTTTACTTATTTATGTTGCCCTTGTGAGTGTTGCCGCAGCGGTTGTGGCACATAAAGTACAGCGAGTGTGGTTGTGGTATTTACTATGGGTAGGGCATATAGGCTGGTACTTGGTTGGACTCACTCTATTTAACTACGACACAGTGTGGTTAATAGGCGCTTATGCGTTACTAAGTATTTTAGGCTTAATCGCTATTGCACGCTTAGGCTTGGGCTTTAATACCCTTGAAGTGCGCCCGCACAGCTTCAAACGATTAGTTAACTTATTTCCAGATCACGGATTATTACTGGCCTTTATGGCGCCTTTAATGATTGCCATGCTATTGAGTTTGTTTAATTTACAATGGCAAATCGTGGCGTTGTTAAGCATCGCTTTGTTACTATTTTTAGTGTTAAAAAATAGCCGTTGGGATGCATGGCAAGGGGTTTCTTTAGTGATTGCGCTGTTACTAGTGGTCAGTGCTAAACAAACTTATACCTTTGATGATGCGTTATTTATTTTTAAAAACGAATACGGGCTAGGCTTATTACTTGCTCTGGGGTTAAGTGGCTATGGACTCTATTTTGGTAATAAATACCCAAAACGATTAGCTTTTCATTTGCTTGCTTCATTAAGCGTGTTTGCATTAGTTGGCACTTTGTATGCGATGATCCCAAATACGGCTTTAGCAACCGCTTATCCACTTTGGGCGGTATTGTTATGTTTAATGAGTGCGGTGTTAATTAAATTTACGCAAAATAATACAACCTTATGGCAACGTTTTAGTTATTGGGTGGGAGCAAACGCCAATATCACTTTAGCAATTACTATGCTACTGAGCGATAGCGGCCTTACCATTGCACTGGCTGTTCAAGTATTACTGCTGAGCTTATTAATAAAAAAATACAGTGTGGCTATGCCACACTGGCCAATAAAAGCCCTTGTGGCGGCATTACTTTTACGCCTTACCTTATCGCCGTGGACGCCTAGTTATGATGATCTAACTATCTTTGGTTTGCATTGGAGCTTAGTTGTTTACCCGCTGTGTATTGGGTTATTTTTTGCAGCGGCTAAATGTTTTAATACTTCAAAACTAAAAATATGGTTAGAGGGGGCGGCACTGCATTGTTTAGCGTTATTTGTGACAACCGAAACCAGTTATCAACTGGTAGGGCACTACCCTCAGTTGTTTTCTTTAAGTTTTTATGAGCAAGTTTTGCTCAGCTGTAACTTGCTTGCTTTAGGCTGCGTTTATTTATATCGCGCGCAAAGTGCAGGGCAGCTGGGTAAGTTATACCGCACTGCAGGTTTGATTTTATCAGCGTTAGCTGGCTTGTTATTAATCAATACAACGCTGGATAATAATCCGTTATTAATGCGTCTTTATGTTGGTGAAACACCAATATTTAACTGGATACTTTTAATTTGGTTGGTACCGAGCCTACTGGCGTTATGGTTAGCGAGTTTAGTTAAATCGTTAAATGCTAAATTGAGTCAAATTACACTCGGAGTGTCTGGTTTATTAGCCCTGTTAGCTATCAATACCTTGATCCGCCAATATTGGCAAGGTGGCTTCATTTATCTTGATAAAGCAACCAGTGACGCCGAACTATATAGCTATTCGGTTATTTGGTTATTACTCGGCGCACTGGTCGTGATAGCCGGGCATTTAAAACAGCAACGGTTACTGCAAAATGTTGGTCTTGGTATTCTTGGCGCTGTAATTGTTAAGGTATTTTTAATTGATATGGCAAACTTAACGGGACTTCTAAAAGCATTGTCCTTCATTGGTTTAGGGCTGTCGCTGGTAGGGCTAAGTTGGTTGTTCCAAAAACTCAGAAAGCGCAGTCATAGTTAAGTTTAAGCCCAGTACTTACTGGGCTTAAACTCTTATTAATCGTCAAGTACTGTGATTCAGCAGTGCTTTAAGTTTGCCTGGTTTTACTGGCTTACTCAGGTAATGAATATTTTCGGCTTTGGTGGTTTGTTTTAGCTCGGTGTCACGCACAGCGGTAATTAAAATAGCCGGAATATCGCTTTGCCAAATCTCGCGTAGCGCTTTAATTAAAGTAATCCCATCCCAATCATTACCTAATTGATAGTCCATTAAAATAACATCAGGTGCTCTCTGTTCTTTTGCATAAGTTAACACCGCGTCTACTTTATCGAATAGGGTGTAATTTGCCTGCCAGCGCTTCAGTAGGCTGGCCATGGCGGCAAGGTTTTCAGGATCGTCGTCAACGGCAATAATATTTATCGCGGCGCGGTTGTCGACTATATTTTGACTGCTTTGTTTTTGCTGTACTAATTGCGCATCACCATAAGGCACTTCAATGCTAAATCGGCTGCCTTTATTAGGTAATGAAACCACATCAATCGGCAGGCTCAATAAATCAGCCATACGTTTAACCACCCCTAAACCTAAGCCAACGCCTTTATTATCGCCCGCTTCAATTCGGTAAAAGTCGTTAAATATTTTTGCTTGTTCAATATCGCTAATGCCAGGGCCGGTATCCCATACTTCAATCCGTAAACTGTGTTTTCTGTTTCTACAAGCAATTAATACACGGCCATTTTCGGTGTATTTAATCGCATTAGACAGCAAGTTTTGTAGTATTCGGCGCAAGTAAGTAATGTCGCTGTGTACTATTTGTTTATTTGAACGCACTTTAAATGAAAGTCCTTTATCGCTCGATAAAATCGCATATTCGCTTTTAAGGGGATCTAAAATATCATCAATGCAAAAGTGACGAGGATTTGGGGTCATCGCCCCTTGCTCTAGCTTGGCAATTTCTAATAAAGCCGACATTAAATGCACGGTGGAATCGAGGCTATCACCTAGCTTATTAAAGTTATTTTTATTGGTGCTATCTAACTGAGTTTCATCAATGGCGGCGAGATATAATCGTGCCGCATTGAGCGGCTGTAAAATATCATGGCTAGCCAGTGCTAAAAAGCGAGTTTTACTATCATTCGCTTGCTCAGCTTCGCGCTTGGCTAAAGTAAGTGCTTGCTCTGTTTGTACGCGACTATCGATTTGTGCTTGCAGGTTACTATTAATGGTTTGCACCTCTTGGGTACGCGCTTCAATACGGTTTTCTAAGTCCATATTGATTTCTTCGAGCGCATTTTGCGTACTAATATGATTGGTAATATCAGAAAAGCTTGTTACAAACCCCCCATCAGGCAGTGGGTTGCCTATCATTTCGTAAACTTGGCCATTACGACGATGGCGAATAAAGTGATGTGAACTGCCATTTTTTAAATGCTGAACACGCTTATCAACATGGCGCTCGATTTCACCGGGGCCGCATTCACCGCGCTCTGCGTTATAACGGATTATTTCTTCAATGGGCTGGCCAACTTGTAAAAAACCTTCAGGGTAATTAAACATTTCGCTGTAGCGCTTATTCCAAGCAACGAGGTTAAGATCTTTATCTACAACAGAGAGTCCGTGGCTTAAGTTTTCTAGTGAAGTAAATAATAAGTTTTGATTAAACTGCAGTGCCTGTGTGGTTTCATCAAAAAAGTTTACCACTTCTTCAAACGCCATGCGTTTCCCAGATGATACTGTATGAATAAGTGCTTGCGCAGAGGAAGCACCCAATACACCAGTTAGTGCGCGTTCGCAGTAGGCAATAAAATCAGCGCGAGGGTGTGCATTGTTGTCGTTTAAATCGTGATGGAGTGCGTAATGCGATAAAATTTGTTGGCTACGTTGAATGCCTAAAAAGGTTTGTAGCAAAATTTTAAAGTCGTATACCGTGGCTTTTACGTTTTTATTTAAGCGACGAGATAAAATGGCCTGATCTTTGGGATTAACAAATGCTGCCGCTTGAATTTTATCAATTAAGCGCTCTTCAGCTCCCAAGGAAAAGCTAATATAACAGCCAATATTAGCAAACAACGCAATTAAGGTGCCTCTAGTTATAAGCGTTTGCTGTAGCTCACTGTCTAGTGGGTTAGGGGCTTCTAAAATAGGTAGCATCAAAAATAGCACCCAACAAATGACTCCTGCGAGTAGCCCGGCATAAACGCCGTAAGCATGACCTTTTCGCCAATATAACCCACCCACAATAGCAGGCAATAATTGCGACACCAATGAGAAAGCCACTAACCCCATACTGGCCAGCGCACTGCCACTACCAAACCATTGCTGATAGAAGTAGGCTAAAATAAGCACCCCAGCAATGGTAAAGCGGCGCACCAATAAAATACGGGATTTATAGCTGCTGGTGATTAAATTACGTTTAAATTTACGACGCAACATTAAGGGTAGCCCCACGTCGTTGGAGATCATGGTGCTTAGCGTAAGCGTTGCAACAACAATCATGGCTGTGGCAGCAGAAAGCCCACCTATAAACACAAAGGTGGTTAAAAAAGCGTTATCGTGCAGCATAGGCAGTGCCAGTACAAAGCTGTCAGGTGATAAACTACGACCAATTTCTGGATGAATAGCAGCGGTGGCTATAGGTAAAATCATTGCAGCGGTCAATAACAAGTACAATGGAAAAGCCCAGCGAGCAGTAAATAAATGGCGCTTATCTTGGTTATCAACCACGGTGACATGAAATTGCCGTGGCAAACAAATAATAGCGGCCGCCGCCATCAGCGACTGACCTACAAAGTTAAAGCTAAAAAAGTCAAACTGCGCCCAATGCAGCCAAATTGACTCGGCGACTTGGCCAGAACTTTCTGCGGGTAAATTAAATAAGCTATATATTGCAAGCCCTGCTACAGCAGCCAGAGCAAACAGCTTTATTAGCGACTCAAACGCCACAGCAAGCATTAAGCCTGAGCGGTACTCGGTTACATCAACTTTGCGCGTACCAAAAAATATAGCAAATAGTGCCATCATTAAAGTGGCTGATAACGCCAAAATATCCCCAGATATTTGATTACTATTTTGCAAAAGTAAAAAGCTAGAACTAAGCGCTTTTAATTGTAATGCAATGTAAGGAATAGTGGCTAATAAGGCAATAATGGTCACCATAATAGCGGTGGTTTGGCGTTTGCCGTAACGCGCTGAAATAAAGTCGGCAATAGTGGTGATATTTTGTTTTTTACTCACTAATACCAGTTTACGTAAAAAGCCTTGGCCGAAAAAAAACAGTAAGGCGGGTCCTAATAAAATAGGCAAAAAGCTCCAACTACTAGTAGCAGCGGTGCCTACCGAGCCATAGTAAGTCCACGAAGTACAATAAATCCCCAATGCAAATGAATATACAAATGGATGATGACTAATGCGCTTGGCAAGTGGGGTGGTCTTATCACCCCAATTTGCCAGCCAAAACAGCACGCCTATGTAGCCAAAGGCAACAATGAGTAGTACAGCTGTCATGTTTATTTAACCTCGTAGAGTGTTTTTATAATTTGTCATAACTATACCCAAACTATTTCAAGATGCGAGCGCCAGTTGGAGTTTGCTTATTAACAATACCTAGCTGCAAATAAAGTAGGGGGTATACATTTTGTTTATGTTATCTATAAATAAAATAAAGCTATGATAATTAAGGGTTAATTTGTTTTTGTCTATTTAGTTAGACTAATGTCTTATTCCCACGGTTTGTTTTAATTTGGCTAAAAACTTGAGCAATAAAAATCTATTAAGCTACTGAAATTTAAGTGGTTCATGAGTTGTTTATTAATTGATCATGCGCAGTTTACGAAAACGTTAATATGTTGTTACGACTATTGTCGCAATTCAATATTTGAATTGCATTGCTAAATTGGTTAACGAATATAAAAAACCACCCATCACAATCGTGATGTTTAAAGGGGAAAATAAAAATGGCTTTTAAAAATGAAGAACAAGCAAAAGCTTATTGGGCAGAAAACATTTCATTACTGTTTAAATTATTAGCAGTATGGTTTGTGGTCTCTTTTGGCTTTGGCATATTACTGGTTGATGTACTTAATGAAGTACGTTTTTTTGGGTTTAAACTTGGCTTCTGGTTCGCCCAGCAAGGCGCGATTTATACCTTTGTGGCTTTGATTTTTGTGTACGTTTTCAAAATGAATACGTTAGATAAAAAATATGGCGTAGACGAATAGGAGCTAGTCAATGGATGTTCAAATACTCACATTTATAATTGTCGGTTTAAGCTTTGCGCTTTATATCGGTATTGCAATTTGGGCTCGTGCTGGGTCAACAAATGAATTCTACGTTGCTGGTGGCGGTGTACCTCCACTAGCCAATGGTATGGCAACTGCTGCGGATTGGATGAGTGCTGCGTCGTTCATTTCAATGGCGGGTATTATCTCGTTTGCGGGTTACGACGGAAGTGTTTACTTAATGGGGTGGACCGGTGGTTATGTACTACTGGCTATGTGTTTAGCGCCTTACTTACGTAAATTCGGCAAGTTTACCGTGCCAGATTTTATCGGTGACCGTTACTACTCACGTACTGCGCGTTTAGTGGCTATTTTATGTGCCATCTTTATTTGTTTTACTTACATTGCGGGTCAAATGCGCGGTGTTGGTGTAGTGTTCTCTCGTTTCTTAGAAGTTGAAATTGAAACCGGTGTGTACATCGGTATGATCATTGTTTTCTTCTATGCCGTACTTGGTGGCATGAAAGGTATTACTTACACGCAAGTTGCGCAGTACTGTGTACTAGTGTTTGCTTATTTAGTACCGGCTATTTTCATCTCTATGATGGCAACAGGTCACTTTTTCCCACAAACTGGTTTTGGTGCCACGCTAAGTGATGGCTCTGGAATGTATGTATTGGATAAACTTGACGGTTTAAGTGCTGAGCTTGGTTTTGGCCAATACACTGAAGGTTCTAAGAGCATGATTGATGTATTTGCAATCACAGGTGCTCTTATGGTGGGTACAGCCGGTTTACCACACGTAATTGTTCGCTTTTTCACTGTTCCTCGCGTAAAAGACACACGTATTTCAGCAGCGTGGACACTGGTGTTTATTGCTATTGTTTACACAACAGCACCCGCAGTAGCTTCGTTTGCCCGTGTAAACATGATTGACACAATAAATGGTAAAGACGGAAGTGGTACAGCGTATGCAGAGGCACCAGCTTGGATCAAAAACTGGGAACGCACAGGCCTAATCACCTTTAATGATAAAAATGGTGACGGCAAAATGTTCTACACATCAGGTAAAATCACTGACCCTAATAGCGCAAACGAAGTAAATGTTGACCGCGATATTATGGTACTAGCGAATCCTGAAATAGCCGACTTACCAGCCTGGGTTATTGCACTCGTTGCAGCAGGTGGTATTGCCGCGGCGCTATCGACTACAGCGGGCTTACTATTGGTTATTTCAACCTCAGTATCGCACGATTTACTTAAACGGACACTCAAACCGGATATAACCGACAAGCAAGAATTACTTGCAGCGAGGTTGGCAGCGATGATTGCTATTGTAATATCCGCTTACTTTGGGATTAACCCGCCAGGATTTGTGGCCTCAGTTGTTGCCTTTGCCTTCGGCTTAGCGGCGGCGAGCTTCTTCCCTGCAATTATTATGGGTATTTTCTCTAAATCAATGAATAAACATGGTGCAATTGCAGGCATGGTAACGGGTATCACCTTTACTGCTGCATACATCATCTACTTCAAGTTTGTGAGTCCAGAGCTTAATAGCCCAGAAAATTGGTTCTTAGGTATTTCACCTGAAGGGATTGGTTTAGTAGGCATGATCATTAACTTTGCAGTAGCTGCAGGTGTTATGAAAATGACTCAACCGACACCAGTTGAAATTCAAGAAATGGTTGAAGGTATTCGTAATCCTAAAGGGTCTAGTGAAGCGCATGCTCACTAATCCATATATCTAATGATATAACCCATCAAAGCCCGACTTAAGTCGGGCTTTTTATTTGTTTAAATAATGACTACATTAAATAATCGCTATATTAAATAACCATATTTCAGGTTAAGTCGCTTTTTTATTGAGGATGATTTATGAGTAGTGAGCAACAGGAAGTCGCGCAGTTTATTAACAAACAAGCACCATTTTCAATGTTACAGGACAGCGCCTGCAGTTATTTTGTTAACCATCTCGATAGTATTTATTTGACCCGAGAAAACCAAACGCAATGGCTTAACAGTGAACAGCCTAAATTATTTTTAATTCGTTCCGGGTTATACGATTTAGTGGATGCTCAAGGCGATACGGTAACGCGTTTAACTCAAGGTGATTACTTTGGTTACCCTTCGTTACTGACGGGAGATTCAATACAAAACAGTTTAGAAGTACAAAAAGAGGGCATTGTCTATATGCTCGACCAAACGGATTTTGATTACTTACGTCGAGAATATAAAGCATTCGAGCAATACTTTGTTCGTGCTCATGCTAATCGATTGCTGTCATCACATTATAAAAGTAATAACGATAGTTGGTCTGAGCGTAAAATATCAGAGATCATGACTCGCAAAGCGATTACGCTGCCCCCCGATGCCAGCATCCGTCATAGTGCTAAAAAAATGCAAGAGCATAGGATTTCATCAATGATGATCACCGAAAATTCGCATCTTGTTGGGGTAGTTACAGATCGGGATTTACGTAACCGAGTGCTTGCTGATGAAGTGGATCCCGCGCAAGCTATCAATAGTATTATGACCAATAAGCCTAAGTTTATATTTGAAAATAACCGCGTATTTTCAGCGCTGCACTTAATGCTTAAGCATAATATTCATCATTTACCTGTGCTTGACGAAAATCATAAACCGCTAGGAATGATCACCAGTACAGACTTACTACGCCAACAAAAAAGCGACCCAGTGCAGCTAATTGGTCGTATTTACAAGGCCCATAATGTGGCTGATTTAAAACGTTACGCGAAAGAAATTCCTGACTTATTAAAAGGTTTTTCAAATAATATTGATGATATTTCGCTGATCGGAAAGTTACTCAGTGGTTTAACCGATGCGTTGACCTCGCGGCTAATTTTTTTATTTCAACAACACCATGGCGCGGCGCCAACCAGTTTTAGTTTTATTTGTTTTGGCTCTCAAGCGCGCGAAGAGCAAACACTGCATTCAGATCAAGATAATGGCTTGTTATTACCTGATGGTCTAAACGATGAGCAGCACGCATATTTTAAACAGATGGGCGAATTTGTTTGTGAAAACTTAGTTGAGTGCGGCATTCGTCGTTGCCCTGGTAACATTATGGCCAGCAGTGATGCATGTCGAATGAGTGTTAGTGATTGGCGGGCGAAGTTTTTAAAGTGGATCACCAGTCCCACACCTCAGGCAATGCTCAACTGTAAAATCTTTTTTGATCTGCGCTTTATTGAAGGCTCAACTACGCTTTATAGCCAGTTTTGTGAAGAGTTGACCCATATTTCTCGCAATGATCTTTTTTATGCGGCAATGGCCAGCGATGTTAACGCTAACAGTGCGCCGATTGGTTTATTCAATAACTTTAAAACCGAAAAAACAGAGCAACACCATAAGTACATCGATCTTAAAAAGCGTGGGGTGGTGATCATTAACGATCTAGCGCGACTTTATGCATTAAAAGTAGGCATTCGCCGTGCTAACACCCAAGAGAGGTTGGATGCTTTATTAAAGTATTCACTATTAAGCAAAGAAGATATTTATAATTTAAAAGATTGTTGGCGATTTTTAACTCAGCTTCGGCTGCGCACGCAAATAAACGAAGAAGGGTTACCTAGTAATTGCATTAACCCAGACAAACTCAATTCGTTAGAACGTCATCAGCTTAAAGAAGCGTTTTACTTAGTAAAGCAAGCGCAGCAAGGCGCGGCGTTTAAATTTGCGCGTGGGAGTTTGTAACAATAATGGTTAAGCAGCTTATTACGCGGTACTTAAAGCGTCGCCATTTGCTTGCGCAAAGTGCTTTAAAGCAACGTTATTTAGTGATTGATTTGGAATTAACAGGGCTTGATCCTAAACAACATGAAATTGTCTCGGTTGCTTGGGTACTGATTGATAATCAATGTATCAAGAATAGTCAATCGCAGCATATCGTTAATAAAGAGGTTAAAAGTCTAGAGCAAA